>NZ_JAFCWC010000003.1:0-437166 GCF_049897365.1 Brevundimonas sp. DC300-4 | reverse complement strand
ATCCACCACCATCCGGACCGCTCGCTCGCGAACCTCGGGTGAGAACTTGTTCGTCGTCTTGCTTGTCATGGCCTCTTCCTCTCAGGAGTTAAGGCCTCCGGCAAACCCGGGGCGGTTCACTATCGTCTGGCCGCGGCGAACGCGAGCTGATGGATCGCGCGGCGATCAACACGGAGGTTCGCGGCCTGGCGGCCCTGGACCTCGAAGGTCTGCGTGCGGCGTGGCGAACACGCTATGGTCGCCCGCCGCGACTGCGCTCTGTCGAGCTGATGAGCCTGATGCTGGCCTGGCGCATCCAGGCCGAGGCGTTCGGCGGACTGGATACCGCGACCCGGCGGCGCATCAAGACCGGCTCGGTCCCCTAAGGGGCTCGGCTCTACGGTCGCGCCCGGCACGGTGATCACCCGGGACTTCCGGGGCGTGACACATCAGGTCGTGGCGATCGACGGCGGGTTCCAGTGGCAGGGGCGGACCTTCACCACCCTGTCGGCCGTGGCCTTCGCCGTGACCGGGACCAAGCGCAGCGGCCAGCTGTTCTTCGGCCTGAAGGGCAAGGCCGGTGTCTAAGCCCAAGCTGCGCTGCGCCATCTATACCCGCAAGTCCTCGGAGGAGGGTCTGGAGCAGGACTACAACTCCCTTCATGCGCAGAGGGACGCCTGCGAGGCCTATGTTAAGAGCCAGGCGGGGGAGGGGTGGATGACGCTGAAGACCGCCTATGACGACGGCGGCATCTCCGGTGGCACCATGGAGCGGGACGGCCGTAAGCAGCTGCTGGCCGACATCGTCGCCAGGAAGATCGACATCGTGGTGGTCTACAAGGTCGACCGGCTGACCCGGTCGCTCGGCGACTTCGCCCGCATCGTCGAGGTATTCGATAAGCACGGCGTCTCGTTCGTCTCTGTGACCCAGTCGTTCAACACCACCACCTCCATGGGCCGGCTCACGCTGAACGTGCTGTTGTCCTTCGCCCAGTTCGAGCGTGAGGTCACCGGCGAGCGAATCCGGGACAAGATCGCCCAGTCCAAGGCCAAGGGGATGTGGATGGGCGGCACCCCGCCCCTGGGCTACGCCCCCAAAGGCCGGGCGCTCGAGGTCAACGAGACCGAGGCCAAGCTGGTCCGACACATCTTCGATCGCTACCTCGCCCTCCAGTCGGTTGGCCTGCTGTGGGCCGAGCTGAACGCCGAGGGCCGGCTCTCCAAGGCCTGGACCACGACCAAGGGCCGGGCGATGGGCGGGCTGCCGTTCGATCGCGGGGCGATCAGCCACATCCTCAAGAACCCGACCTATGTCGGCATGATCCCGCACAAGGCCCTGGTCCACCCCGGCAACCACACGCCGATCGTGGACCGGGAGATCTTCGACCGGGTCCAGGCCGAGCTGAAGCTGCGCACCCGGCCTATGACAATCAATCAAGCCAAGCCCGATCACACGGCCCTGCTCAAGGGACGCCTGTTCGACATGGACGGCGTGGCCATGACGCCCACGACCGCGAGGGGCAAGAGTGGCCAGATCTTCCGCTACTATGTCTCCTCCAGCGTGCAGCGGAACCGCCCGACCCCGGGTAGCCCCGACGCCATTCGGCGCGTTCCCGCCATCGCCCTGGAGAGCACCATCCGCCAGATGGCCTCTCGCCTGCTGCCCGGCCACGACGATGCGGCCGATCGCATCGTCCGGGTCGAGATCCATCCCCGCGCCATCCACATCGCCTTCGACGTCAAAGCCATGGCACCGACCGTGCGAGAGGCCGACCTGATGTTCGAGGCCATCGCATCCAGGCTCGCCCCCGATGAGACCTGGATTGCAGAGAACGGGCGCTGGTGGCTGCGGGCGCGGCGGCGGATGCAGTTCCGGGGCGGCAAGATCCACATCACCCCGGGCGGCGTCCTGCCGTCCCGCTTCGATCCGGTTCTGGCGCGAGGATTGCGTAAGGCGCACGCCGTCCTGGAGGCCTGCACCGATGCACAAGGTTACGTCTGCAAGGCACCCGACGACGCCTACGAACGCATCCTGATCCGCTTGGCCTTCCTCGCTCCTGATCTGCAGACCGCAATCCTCGGCGGGGCTCAGCCCGGCGGGCTTACGCTTGAGGCGCTGCGATATAAGCCGCTGTCGCTGTGCTGGGATGACCAGCGCCAGGCTATGACAGCCTGAGGCATCCCTGTTGCTGAGGCAGTAATTCCCTGATCACGGTGTGATCGTTCCCTGTTCGACATCACGAAATTCCCTGCTTGCAGCAGGCACCGGTGATTGCCCGGACGACTCTCGTCCAGTCAGGGCGGGGGTTTGCGCCAGGGGCAGGCCATCCGCACTGTGAAAACGCGACCAAAACTTCCCTGATCATTCCCTGTTAGCAGGGAAACTCCACCGGATCTTCGACGCGCAGAGACACGCAGGCCGCAAGAGGCCGGAACACACGGGAATCGGGCCGAGGAATCAGGGACGAGTATAAGGAAACGGCCACAATACAGGGCCTGTTCAAAGGGAGTTTTGAAAGAAATTCCTGAGCAATTACAAAGGCCCAGACGATGGCGGACAGAGAGGCCGCCAACCCCCGTTGAAAACGTTAGGAAATACGCGACAAAACAGGCTCAACCCCTGTTTCAGCCCCTCTATTGGGCAGCGGCTACAAAAGTGGTTAGGGCAGGTAGAAAGGGCGCGACCAGCTGCATGTGGTTAGCCGCTGACGTGATGAACTTTTGGTAGGCGTCGACGAACCCAGAGCCGCCCTGCTTGGCTTTCATGTCCGCTACAGCCGCCAACAGGGGGGCTTTCTCATCCCCCGACACCCCGCTCTCAATAGCGGCTCTGAGGTCGCCGAAAACATCGCCATGAACGATCTGATTAGTGGAGTTGTCGGTCGAGCCGAAGTTGGCGCGGGCGTTAGGGCCGGACACATCGCCCGACAAAAGGTTGCCGTGCATTTGTTCGATCTTGATGGTCACGTGTGAAGCCTTCTGCTGTTCGACGGTTGAGAAGCTGAGCCCCTCGCCGGTGATGCCAGCTCGCTCGAGGTCCAGAGCCCAGTCCAAGACTTTTCCTCGCACGCGGTCCACGATTTCGACAAACCGCGAAATATCCAAGAACACTCCGGCTTGACTCGGTGGGTATGGCTGTTTGCCGAACATCGCCTTGATCATCTCTTGCGAGAACGGCACGTACCACTCGCTATCTGACCGACGCGCGTACTCTTCAAGGCTGCTGATGGGTTGCTGGATCTTCCGGTAGCTCAGCTTGTCCATAGTCGATGATGGGCCTTCGATCGGCAGCCAGCCATGAACTGAATTGAACCATTTGGCATGACCGGGCTGAACCCGGTATTCTGGTACGGTGCTCGCGTCCTCGTAGCCGTTGAGCTCTGCATCAAGCCAGTCGCTCACCATGTCCAGTTTCAGCTTTACGGCCACGACCTTGGCCTTGCGGAGCAGCTGAGTAACCGGAACGTTCGGGTCGAGTGCTTCGCGCTGTAACTCTTCTACCAATCCAGTCATGCACCATCCTTGAAGGCCATGGCAGAGGGTAGATGGGCCGCCCGGCTTTTGCGACCCGCACCCGTTATCCGTCTGTGGATGCTCGCTCTAGGCGCTGCATCACGTGCCGGTGTCGCGTCGTGGACGGCCAGATTTGTTTCCATTGGCCGAGGCTAATCCTCTGGCCGGAGGTGTATTGACGGTAGTCGCGTTCATCGCGGCAGTGGTCAGCCACATACTCGTCACGGCTCCGGCAAAACTTGCCGTCTGCCGATACCCACGAGCCGTCCGCTCGGAGCCCCATCACACTGCCTCCTTCTGCCGGTGGAGCGCGGACCCTGCGCCTAGGCGCTTGGGCAGGCCTGCGAGGGCGTGACGCGTCAGGGCGACGCGTTCGGCCAGATTGAGCACCGTGAAGGCGTGCTGATCCGCCGTGAGGGCGGCGGCGTCGATTGATCCCACGACTTCGGCGCGGGAGCCGCTGCGGACCAGGAGGAAGGCCGGGCCGGGCGTGCAGGCGAGTGGTCCGTCTGCCACCCGGCTGGCCGCTGCGCCCGCATCGGTCAGGGGCAGGCCCTGAGCCGCTAGGGCGGCCATGATCGACAGGCGAACCCCGTCCCGCTCGGACAGGAGGTGGGGCAGTCCCTTGGTCGCGGGAGCGTCGCTCTGGGGGTCAACACGGAAGTGCTTAGCGGTGCGCCATGCCGTGGCCGTGGCAGTGTTCACGCCCAGCCGCGTGGCGACTTCGGAGAACAGGTATTGCGGGGTGGAGTCTAGGTGGTCGGTCATCGTCGCCTCATGTGGATGCATGAACCGACTAAGCGCCAGATATGGCTGGGTGGAAACATCTATGATTGAATGCGATAGCTACATGCGGCCGAGGAGTTTGAAATGCTGAAAGTATTGGCCGGTGTTGTCGCCCTTTGGCTTGGGGCAGGAGCCGCCATTGCGCAGGATGGCTTTCAGCCGCCGTGGCCCGCCGAAGGCGAGGATACGATTCGGTGGACGGTTGAGAATATCGACGTCATTCCGGGCAGTATTGTCTGGTCGGCTCCAGAGCTGATTGTTGCGATGGAGAGGGACACACTCCGGCGTACAGGCAGCTTGGCCCGGGCATGGTTCAGGTGGGAATATCTCAAAGCAGAAAGTGCGGCGACGATTAACGGCCGTTCCGTGCTGGTGCTTCGAGAGGCCGATTGCAGCGCTGGACGTGCGCGTTTGGTGGCAATCAGCATATACCCAGGCAACAATCTGACAGGACCAGCGACCAACGCGGAACGCCCTCAAGCGACATGGATTTTCGACCGGCCCGGGCAGCTCAGTGCGGCGCAGACAGCAGCGGCGTGTGAAGGCACGTTCTTGTTCACCCAAGAGGACGTTGTGGGTTGGGCCCAGCGCATTAAGCCTTGAGAGGCTGTCTCGGAACTAGGTCGCCAACGCCAATCTCAACGTAGAAAGTCACGGGGTTTCAGAGGAGAAAACTATCATGTCGATCAACGATCACCACGACACCGTCGAATCCGCCGCGCGATATGCTGTCATGAAGTCGGGGGCGGTTAAGGCCTGCGCTCTCCATCCCACCGTGATCCTTCGCGTGGGCGACGAAGGTGCGGAGCGCCGTGCTTATGCACTGGCCACGAACATTATGAAAAGTGACGGCTCGCTCTGGATGCGGGAAGACGTAATGCCCGCAATCAAGGACGAGTTGGACTTGGCTGCGGACGGGGAGTGCCCACGCTGCGCGGATATTCGTGAGGAATAACGGCCCCCAGCACCAGTGCCAACTGACTGGGGGCCGCACTTCACGCGACGGTCGAAAGGCAAAGCCCCGCCGCGATCTCAGAACCTCTGATTACGCTGCGCTGACGCGGAGCAGTCTCAGGGCATTGGGGTCCAACACGCCGCCACCGACCCGCTTGGTGGTGTAGAAGGTGACGTAGGGCTTGTTGGTGTAGGGGTCTCGCAGCACGCGGATGCCGGTCCGATCAGCGATCAGGTAGCCGCGTTTGAAATCGCCGAATACGATGGGCGTCGAGCCAGCCGCGATGCCGGGCAGGTTCTCATCCGTGTAGACCGGGAAGCCTCCCAGCGTGGAGGGCTGACCGACGGCGAGGCTCTGGGACCAGATGAACCGTCCGGTCGTGTCTTTGAAGCGGCTCAGGATTGAGGCGGTCTCGCTGGACATGAGGAACGAAGCGTTGGCCCGGTAGGGGGCCGGCAGGGAGTAGATCAGGGCGAGGATCGAGTCAGGAGTGATCTCTGCTGCCACGCCGCTGGCGACCTGCGGGATTGCGCCGCCCGGATGGGCCTCGGGTGCGAGGTATTGGAGCAAGCCCTTGGGCTTGTTCACACCATCACCGGTGATGAAGGCGATGCCCTCCTGCACCGAGAACGTGGCCGCGAGTTCGTTGGCGAGGTAGTTCTCCAGGTCGAACCCGGCGTCATCGAGGATGCGTTGGGTCGCGGCCGGATTCGCGTAGATTTCGCCATGCGGGAAGACCAGCGGGGCGAAGCTGGGCGTGGTGGTCTGGGGACGGGCCGCAGTTTCACCGACCCAGCCCGATCCGAGCAGGCCGTCCGCGAACACGGTGCTGAATGCGCCTTGGGTCGTGTTCACGATGGTGGCGAGCGCCCGCATTGGGCTGAACGTCCGCAGGCTCTGGATGACGCGACGGTCCCATTCGGTCGGGGCGATGGCCCCGCCCTGCGACGGGTCGCCGGTGCTGAGGGCGGCTTGGATCAGGGCGCGTTCGCCGGTCGCGTTGGCGGTGCGGATTTCCTGCTCGCCCTGACCGGTGCGGATGTGTGACGCGAACAGGCGCGAGTATTCGGGGTCAGGGGCGATGGCGGCGACCATGCCGCCGTTCATGTCCCCAGCGGCGGATCGGACGTTCATATCTTGGAGCCCGGCTTCCAGACCGTCGATGCGGGCGTTGAGGCGGGTGCTGTGATCCGCGAACGAGGCGTTCAGCTGCCGCACCATGTCGGCGGGGGTGGCGTTGGCGCGAGGCGAACCCATCAAGGCGCGGGGCGCGGTGGCGAAATTGAGGGCGGACTTCATCTTCTTCTCCAGAAAGAGGGTGACCGGGCCTTGGCGTTTCTGATCAAGGACCGGGCGTGGGAGCGGGAGACGTGCGGGCAGAGCTGGATCTCGCAGTCGCGGAGGGTCGCGGCGGTCGTCAGCGCGGCGAGAACCGGGCATGAGCGGCGCAGCATTGTTCCCTCTGAGACGGTGAGCCGATCTTGGTCACGTCGAGCGGGCGGCGTCGCAGAGTCCGTCATGCGACAGGGGCGGCCAGAGTCCGTCATGGACACCCTTGTTCCTGGGGTGAGTTTCGTTCTGCCGGACATCGGGATCAACAACTTCCGTGGCTGGGCGGCGCTTTAGCCGTTTCGATGTCGTCGGCCAGATCGCGCAGGGCGTTGGCGGTGACGGCGGGGGTGTCGCGGGCGGCGGCGACGGTCAGACCGGCAGCCGTGAAGGCTTGGGCCAGCGGCTCGATCGGCAGGCCTTTGGCGGTCCGGTTCTTGAGGCACATGGCCGTGAAACGGGTGGCGAGGTCGGTGTGGTCGGTCATGTGCGCTCCTTGAAGCGGAACCTCGCGCCGGGCCGGGCGTGAGCTATGCCGGAAAGGCGTCTGCGTTCTCCGAAGGTCAGCAGGTCGTGGCGGTCCAGAAACTGGACGTCGGTCTCGCCGGACAGGCGGTCCTTGGGTGCGTCGTATTTGAAGAACACGGCAGGGCGCTCGCCGGGCCGGTCCCGGCTCCATTCGCGCAAGATTTCGTAGCGGTGGGTCTGCCAAAGCTCCTCAGTGATCGGTGATCCGTCCTGGCATTGATCGGCTTCCAGCGAGGCGAAGACGTGCCGCAGAGTGGGGCAGCGCCGCCGCCAGTCGTCGGGACCTATGTTTCCGGTGAGGTAGTCCCACTCGAAAGGCGTCAGGGGTCGTATTGCCCGGTTGAAGGTGGACCTCTCCCTGCTAATCATCGCCGTCCTCGGGGTCGGAGAAGGTGTCGCGCGTGACGAACTTGTTGAACTTGGGTTCTGCCGGGGCCTTGATCGACTGACGGGCGAGCGGGTCCAGTCCGAGCCGCGCCCCAAGCGTGGCCATCTTGGCCGCCGTTTCCATCTGAATGCGGACTAAAGGGTTGAGGGAGGGTTCGCCGTTGCGGTTCGTGACCGTGATGGACGGGGCGGCATTCAGCGCGACCGTGGCCCGTTCGTGGAGGGCGACGATATTGCAGTAGGCCATGAGCAACTCGCTGTCGCAGCAGTTCCAGACGCCAGCGGGCATGAACTTCACCAGCCGGTCCCAAATGGCGCGGGTCTCGGCGCGGAGGGTCTTGCCGGGCGTCGGAGGCCCGCCGATTTTGAGTGCGTCGTCCTTGATCGCTCGCTTGCCGGGGTTGCCCTCAATCAGGCGGAGGGCAACGGGTTTGGGCGGTCTGCCTCTAGTTCCCATGGGGTAGTTCTCCAAATGTTGCGGATATCGCGGGCGCACGTGTTTTTGGCCCGCGCCGGGCCGAGAGCTGGGCCACGGGAGCTTTCAATGGGGGGGAGGGGGTCGTGGGCGGTTGGTCGATGTTTATGATTTGTTCTTTTCGATGACGAGGCTGTGGTGACGAGGGGTCCGGGGGGCCGGGATTTTCCAGTTCTTCCTTTTCTTTCTCTTTCTCCGTTACCTTTACCTTCTTTCTTTCGACAAAAAGGAGAACAGGTAAAACCCGGACCCCCGGACCCCCTTTAGAAGCTGTCATCAAGCAACTCCCTCAGTGTGTCGGCGCTATTATTCCGCAACATCTCTCTGAGCTTGGGGTGGTCATCCGGGCCGAAGTCAAACGTAGCAGCGACCATGTGGCGAACCTTGCCGACCTTGAGCCGGTCAGTCCGAGGCGTGAGCTTGAGCCCGCCTGCTACGAGCCCAGCCAGAAGCACTTGGTCATTCAGGCGACGCGTGTCCTCAGGGCGAACGCCCATCTGGTCAGCGATCCAGCTTCGGAGGTCCCGCACGAAGAACGCATGCTCTTCGACCGGCTTGCCCGGTTCCGCCTCCATCAACGCCTGCCCTAGTTCTTCTGCCGCACGTCGGTCGGGCCGCATGCTGTCCGCAATGATGCGGTCTTTGCTGACACTCTTTGGCGCGATTTGGCCGGGCTGGACGTAATCACCATAGGCCTGAGCCCAAGCCATGATCCGCCCGTAGCCACCCGCCTCAAGCCAGTTGCGCAGCTCCACGAACTTTGACCTGGGCCATGGCGTCTCGGTCAGGGTCGGGATGAAGATGCGCCGGTCTGAACGTTCGACCTTCAGGGCATTGGGGTGGTTGGAGCACATGAAGAAATGCGCCCAGTTTGGGATCGTGTAGGTCGCCTGATGCTTGATGTTGGCATCGACAAAATCGTCGGAGATCAACGATTTCAGTTTGTTGTAGGCCTTCCAGCTCTCGCTCGAATATATCTCATTGACGATGATCAACCGCTTCTCTGCGAGCCAGCCATTGAACTGGGTCTCCACGATCATGCTCTCGCCGGGGAATGACGCGTTATGCGGCCCCACCAGTTCCTTGAGGATGGTGCCCAAGGTCGTTTTGCCGATGCCTTGAACCTCAGAGATCAGCAGCAGGCTGAAGACCATGCGGATGTCAGGCCGGGCGACCAAGGTGGCACACCATCGCTTAATGGTGTCGCACTCGTCCTTGTCCGGGAACACATAGGCCAAGAAGTCCAACCACGGCTGGACGTCGCCCTTGAGCGGTTGGACCAATGCCGGGCGATACAGATTGAGTGCCGATTTACCATCGTCCTTGATCACCTGCCTCGTGGTGTCGGGTCGGTAGGTCAGCGTCTCAGTCTGACCGTCATAATGCCCTTGGAGCAGGTCTGCCGTATGCTTGATGTGGCTGAACGGGCGGACCGAAGCGTTGAACTGATCACGCTTGAGCTTGCGGCCCAGTTCCCGGTGGACAAACAGGTCCACATCTTCGACCCACGCCCATTGGGTGGCGAACGATGGTCGAATGGAGTGGACACGCCGTGGTGAGCCGCGCGGGGTCTCGGGCGGCACGATTGTCTCGTTGGTCGCCCATGTTGCAGGAGCCAAGCACGACCTGAATGACGGCCCGCGATAGACCGACACGCCATCGACCTCGCCATACATCTCTCTGGGGAACGGGTCTGCGAGGTCGAAACCCTCCGGCCATTCGTCGCTGAACTGGACGTGGAAGGCCGTGCAGCCGAGTTCGCGTGAGATAGTAGGAACGGCGCTCCGACCCTCGGCATCGTTGTCGGCCACGATGTAGGCCCGCTTGATGCCTTTGCCGCGCAGAGCCTCCCAGTCGGTGCGCCCGACGCTGTGGGCTCCCCCGATCCAGCCCAGATGTGCCGCGTGCCGCACCTCGTTGACCCATGGCAGGGTCACTTCACCTTTGCCCTCGCACTGGTCGAAGACGGCTCTTGCGGCCTTGGCACCCTCGTGGATGAACACGACGGCGTTGTCCTTGAGTTGGTCTAGACCCCAGATCGGCAGCGGGCCTTCCGGCTCCATGTTCCGCCACTCGCAGTCCGACCAGTAGGTCCACGGAATGTAGGCCTTGCCGCCGTCCGCCAACTCCACTCGCTGCTGGAGCATGACAATCTGGCCATCGTCATTGAAGAACGTGAACAGGCTGTCCGGAGCTGCGGTGGTCAGCTCAGGCGGCAGAGAATGCAGGGCCTCGAGCGGCGTGTGCGTGGGGAACGTCACGCGGGACACGGCGTCGAGGATCAGCGCCCGCTCGCTGTCGGTCGGCTCGAAGCCGTCCGGGGCCTCCACCTGTCCAGTGGCAGTGAAGTGGATGGTGGCGAGGGTTTTCTCGTAGCGGCCCTCTTTGCGTTCAACCACGGCGGTGCGGAACGACCGGGGTCTCGCGCCGATGCGCTTGAGATAGACAGCGACGGCCTGAACCTCAGCGATGGAGGATATGGGTTTGCGGATCGGCACGACTTCGCCGGTCAGTTCTGGCGCTGGCTCTGTCATCACACACCCGCCCGATTGAGGGACAGGCGAACCCGGTCAGAGGCCCGCACCAGCGCAAGGCTAGCGTCGAGGCTCCACACGAGCAGGGCCACCAGCGCCAAGGTCAGGAGCAGGCGGTCCATCTATGCCGCCGCCTGATCGGTAGCTGCCTTGGAAGCTGCAGCGGCCTTAACGGCAGCAGCTTTGCCGTCACGGGCGACCATCCGTTCGGCCAGCCATTTGTCGACTTCATCGACGAGCCAGCCCTTGGCGCGGGGGCCTAGCTGGATCGGATTGGGGAAGTCCCCTGCCGCCAAGCGATCAGCGATAGCGGAGCGGCGCAAGCCGACCACGTCCATCAACTCTTTCAGTCGGTAAACCTTCTGGGACATCGAACCTTCTCAGCTTCAAGCGACGCTCACCGGGCGTCAGAAACTGAAGAAAGCTGGTTCCGGTCCGACTGGCGCGGACGAAGAAATCAGGTCGGTTTATTCGCCCGCAGAATGCTCATTGAGCCAGCGGCGCAGGCGCTTGGCCTTCGTCTCGTTAGTGGCGTTTCCGTGGGCCTGAGCAGCGAGTTCTGCAGACACCTTGCCCTTGTCCTCTCCAGCGGCGACCCGGCGCTCCAGTTCATCAACCAGCGGCGCATCGCGCTGGAGGTAAGTCGTGCCTGACTGTCGCCCCACAGGAACCGGGTTTCGGTGTGGGGCCAGCAAGTCTAGGGCGTCGCCGGGGTTCAGCTTCGCAATGGCCTCCCAAGCATCACGGATTAGAGGATCAGAGTGCCGCTTCCCATCTCGCACCCGTTGGAGGTGCGGGGACAAGTCACTCAGCGCCTTGAGCACCGGGCGTGGCACTCCGTTTTTGGTTTCGTCAGCCATCGGTCCCAGCCCTCAATGTGACCACGTTTCCGGTCTTGGCCTTCGGTGCTATGGCGCAGTAGGTCGCCCAGTCCTCCATCAAGCGCCGCCGCTTTTCGAACAGATCACCCCGGCGATAGGCAGCCTCAACGGCGTTGCCGACGGCATGGGCCAAGGCCATCTCGACGACGTCGCCGGGATAGGCCGTCGTTTCCGCTGCCCAGTCGCGGAAGGTCGAACGAAAGCCGTGGACTGTCACCGCAACGTCCATGCGGTCCAGCACCCGCTCCATCCCGCCCCCGGACAGGCCCCCGGTCTTCGACTGGCCTATGAAGACGAAGTCGTGCGACGGCGCTTGCGGCAAGGCTTTCAGCAGTGCCAGCGCGGCGGGGGTCAGTGGGACGCGGTGGTCGCGGCGAGCTTTCATGCGGACGGCAGGAATGGCCCAGACACCCGCTTCGAGGTCGAACTCGGACCAGCGGGCACCGATCGTTTCTGACGTGCGGGCAGCGGTCAGGATTGTGAATTCAAGGGCACGGGCAGCGACACCGACCCGTCCCCGTAGGTTGGTCATGAAACCCGCGAGATCGGCGTAGGACAGGGCTGTATGGTGCTTCTGGACCCTCTTCCCGTCGCTCGGCAGCAGATGCTTGAGGTTGCCGCGCAGCCTGGCCGGATTCGGCCCCTGCCGAAGCTCTAGCGCCGTGGCAGCGTCGAGCACCTGTTCAATGCGGGCGCGCACCCGTCGTGCGGTTTCCTTTTTCGTCGCCCAGATCGGCTCCAGCAGCGCATAAATGTCGTTCGTGACGATCGCGTCCACCGGGCGGGAGCCGATGTGCGGGTAAACATAATCCCGCATCGACGCCTTCCATTGGGTCGCCGAACGGGTGCTTGTCCATTTTGCCTCATGGGAGCGCAGGGTCTGTTCCGCGACCTGCTCGAACGTCAGGACGGCAGGGCTGGCCACACCAACCCGTTTGGCCTCCAGCGGGTCAATGCCCTTCCGGATCAGCTTGCGGGCTTCTATGGCCGCGTCTCGGGCCTCAGAAAGCGACACGAACTCCAGGGGGCCCAAGCCCATTTGCCGCGACCGCCCATTGATTGTGTAGAGCAAAGCCCAAGACTTGCCTCCGCCCGGCGTGATCTGGAGGTAGAGGTTGCGCCCGTCGCCGTAGCGTCCGGGGGCCTTCAGCGCATCAACCTTGCGGGCGTTCAGCTTCTCGGCGGGCATTGGAGCACCTCGTTCCTAACCCCCGTCTTAACCCCTGTTTTGGCTCTCGGATCAACAAGAAACTTAACGGTCGCTAACGGCTAAGGGCAGGCCCAACTTGGCAGAAAAGTCTTGGGTTTCAATGCGCTTAACGGGTGATGTCGGGTGTAAGCGGCGCAAGCCGTGGCGGACAGAGAGGGATTCGAACCCTCGGTAGGCTTTCACCTACACACGCTTTCCAAGCGTGCGCGATCGACCACTCCGCCACCTGTCCGTTTCACCACGAGGGCTAACGCCCGGGAGGTCGCCCGGGGAGGGAGGGCTGATAGAACAGCCGGGCGCTCTGGGCAAGCGCCGCGCTGGTCAAAACCGCGGGGCCTTCCCATATGATCGCCATGTCCCTTTTCTCACGGATCGCATCCATGCTGAGCCACAAGACCACCCTGCCCACCGCCGCCACGGCCCTGCCCGGCCGGTCGACGCCGCTGGCGACCGATCAGGTCCATTTCGTCAACGGCCGCCCGCTGAAGGGGCCGCATCCCGAAGGGTTCGAGACCGCCGTGTTCGGCATGGGCTGTTTCTGGGGCGTGGAGCGCAAATTCTGGTCGCTGCCGGGCGTCTGGGTCACGGCCGTGGGCTATTCGGGCGGGGTCACGCCCAACCCGACCTATGAGGAGACCTGCACCGGGCTGACCGGCCAGACCGAGGTGGTCCAGGTCGTCTTCAATCCGGCCGAAATCTCCTATGCCGAACTGCTGAAGACCTTCTGGGAGGGGCACGATCCGACCCAGGGCATGCGCCAGGGCAATGACGTCGGTTCGACCTATCGGTCGGCCATCTACACTCTGAACGACGCGCAGCGTCAGGAAGCCGAGGCGTCGCGCGACGCCTATCAGGGCGCCCTGACCAAGGCCGGTCGCGGCGAGATCACGACCGAGATCACCGGGGCCGGACCCTTCTATTTCGCCGAGGGCTATCACCAGGGCTATCTGGCCAAGAACCCCGAGGGCTACTGCGGCATCGGCGGGACGGGCGTCGTCTGCCCGATCGGCGTCGGCGTCGAGGCCTGAGGTTGGCCCCGTCCTTTCATGGATAGGGCGGGCATAGGTAAAGTCTGCCTGGCCCTGCCCGGGGTCACGCTCGACCATCCGTTCGCCGACCATCACGACGCCTACCGCATCGGCGGCAAGATGTTCGTAATGGCCGGCGAACAGGGCGGGGTGTCGTTCAAGGTCTCGGAGATCGCTTATGAGGTCCTGACCGAGACCGGCAGGGCGCGCCCGGCGCCCTATCTTGCCCGGGCGAAGTGGGTGAACCTGCCCCATCCCGAGGCCTGGGATGACGACGAACTGGCCGAGCATTTCGCCATCGCCCACCGGATTGTGGCGGCGAAACTGACCAAGAAGGCGCGGGCCGGACTGGGCCTCTGAGACCATTCGGCGACGAGCCGTCCGAACCCGCCCCAAGCGTCACCGCTCCATCATCGCCCCGTCGCTCGGGCGCCGCCAAGCTTGGCTAGAGAGCAGGACAGCAACAGGGGCTGTCATGTTCAATCGCACTCATTCCAGAACCATTCTTATGGGCTGCGCCGCCGCGTGCGCGCTGGCTACCTCCGCCAACGCCCAGGTGTCGGAGGACCAGACGTCCCAGCTGGAAGAGGTGATCGTCACCGCCCAGCTGCGCGCCCAGGACCCGATCGAGGTCCCGTTTGCCCTGACCGCCTACAGCGGCGAGTTCCTGGACGGGCTCGGCGTTCAGGACTTCGAGGAGCTGTCGGCTTTCGTGCCCGGCCTGCTGGTCCAGAACCAGTCGCCGAACAATCCGGGCTTCGTGATCCGCGGCCTGACGTCGGACTCGACCGGCGCCTCCGATGAGCCGCGCGTGTCGATCTACCAGGACGGCGTCTCCATCTCGCGCGCGCCGGGCGCCTTCGTCGAACTGTTCGATGTCGACCGGGTCGAGGTCTCCAAGGGCCCCCAATCGACTCTGTACGGGCGCGGCGCCCTGATCGGCGCGATCAATGTGATCCAGACCAAGGCTGATCTCGACGGCTTCGCCGCCGAGGGCCGCGCCGCCATCGGCAACTACGACTATCGCATGGTCGAGCTGATGCTGAACGCGCCGGTCGGCGACACGGCCGCCTTCCGCTTCGCCACCCGCATGAAGACCCGCGACGGCTATGTCGAGAACCTGCTGGACGGTCGCAACTACAACGGCATCGATACCCAGGCCTTCCGCGCCCTGGCCGCCTTCGAGCCGACCGACGCCCTGCGGGTCGACGTGATCGCCAACTACCAGCAGGACACGCCCTCGGGCGTCAGCTTCCGCTCGATCTATTACAACCCGCAGGATCCGAACACGGGCGCGGTCCTGGGCACGGACCGCAATCCCGGCTCTCCCGCCGCCCTGACGCCGGGGTCGAATATCCCGGGCGGCAGCGAACTGGGCATCGACCGCGAAGTCTGGGGCGTGACCGGTCTTGTCCGCTATGACCTGTCGGACAGCCTGACGCTGAACTCGGTCAGCGCCTATCGCACCTTCGAGACGGCCGAGACCTTCGACCCGGACGGCATCTCCCTGCCGATCCTGACCGGCATCGGCATCTCCGACGGCGAGCAGTGGAGCCAGGAGCTCCGCGTGAACTGGGATAACGGCGGCGCCTTCTCCGGCTTCGTCGGCGCCAGCTATTTCCGCGAAGAGAACCAGTCGTCCTCGCCGATCGAGATCGACGAACGCCTGGCCCTGGCCCAGCTGGCGGGCATCCTGGACGGCACGCCGCTGGCCGTCCTGCCGACCGCCCTGCCCCGCTCGGTCTATGGGTCGCAAGCCTTCCTGCAGCCGCTGCTGGCGGGGCTCGGCATCCCGACCGCGGCCCGCGCCGGGATCGCCAACAACCTGAAGGCCAGCCACATCGAGACGGCCGCCACCAACACCGAACTGCAGTCGTTCGACGTCTTCGGCGACCTGACCTGGAAGCCCTCCGACCGGCTCGAGTTCGCCGCCGGCGTTCGCTACACCTCGGATGAGAAGACCACGGCGTTCGGCTCCTCGGTCCTGAACGGCCGTTCCATCGCCGGGGGCCTGCTGGCGGTGCAGCAGCTGCAGGGCCAGATCAACGCCCTGATCGCGGTCGGCACCCCGGCCGCCCTGGCGCAGGCAGGCGCGCTCGGTGCCTTCGCCAACGGTCTGGTGACACAGCTGGCCACCCCGGGCGCCGCCAACGCGCCCGCGTCCGCGGCCTTCCCGCTGTTCGGCCTGACCTTCCAGCCCACGGCCGGCAACGGCGGCGTCACCGCTCGCGACCTGAAGGACGACGGCCTGACCTACCGCCTGACCGGCCGCTACGCCGTCTCGGACCACGCCAGCCTCTACGCCACCTACGCCCGCGGCCGGCGCCCGGCCGTGCTGGCCGTAACCGTGCCCTCGACCCCCTACGGCGCGCCGATCTTTACCGAGGTCCCGGCCGAGACCGTCGATAGCTACGAAGCCGGCTTCAAGTCGGCGCTGATGGATCGCCGCGTCCGCCTGGACGGCGCGGTCTATTTCTACAGCTATGTAAACTTCCAGACGACCGAGCAGGTCGGCACCCAGTTCATCACCACCAACGCCGGTGAAGCCGAGGCCTATGGCTTCGAGGGCCAGGCCAGCTGGATGGCGAGCGACTGGCTCGATCTGTTCGCCACCTATGGCTACAACCACGCCCGCTTCCAGACGGGCGCCCGAGACGGCAACCGCCTGCGCCTGTCGCCCGACCACCGCGTCTCGATCGGCGCCCTGGTGAGCCTGCCCGTCACGGGCGGCACCTTCGAAATCCAGCCGACCTACAGCTGGCAGTCGGAGGTCTTCTTCGACGACAACAATGACCGGACCAACCTGCAGACCACCGGCTTCGTGCCCGACCGGATCGTCGACGAGTTCCAGGACAGCTACGGCCTGCTGAACCTGCGGGTCCGCTATGTCCCCGACGGCGCGAACTGGTCGGTCGAGGCGTTCGGCGACAACCTGCTGGACGAAGAGTTCATCAAGGACGCCGGCAACACCGGCGACAGCCTCGGCCTGCCGACCTTCATTGCCGGCGAGCCCCGGACCTACGGCGCGACCGTCACGTTCCGCTACTGAACCTTTACTTCCGTGCCCTCCGGCGGAGGGCGGGGTCCAGATCACGAATTCCGTTGCCTGCCTGAGGTGACGCGAAACCCTCACATCCGTGTGTGAATCTGGATCCCGGCCTTCGCCGGAATGCAAGGTGAAGAAGACGACCATTCCCGGAGAGTCCTGATGAAAATCGACCGTCGCGGCCTGATCACCGGCATCGGAGCGGGCGTCCTGGCCACCCCTGCTCTCACCGCGCCGGCGCACGGCCCTGCGGCCGCCTTCCTGCACGGGGTCGCTTCTGGTGATCCTGATGCGCATTCGGCGGTGTTCTGGACGCGTGTCACCCCCGCCGACGCCTCGGGCGCCGATATCGAGGTGACGCTGGAGGTCGCGCGCGATGCCGGTTTCTCCGACAAGGTGCGCACCTCGTCCGGCCTGCGCGCCCGCGCTGCGCGTGACTTCACCGTCAAGCATGACCTGGACGGTCAGGGGCTGGAGCCCGGAGCCGAGTATTTCTACCGCTTCGTCGCCGGCGACGTCGTTTCGCCGGTCGGCCGCGTTCGCACCCTGCCCGAAGGCGTGACGCCCAACGTCGTCCTCGCCGTCGTCTCCTGCCAGCTGTATCCCGGCGGTCTGTTCAACGCCTATGACGCCCTGTCGAAGGAGCCGCGGCTCGACGCTGTCGTGCACCTGGGCGACTACATCTACGAGTACGGCGCGGCCCCCGACGACTACGGCCTGTCGACGGGAGCGTCCCTGAGCCGCATTCCCCAGCCGCCGCACGAAATCCTGACGCTCGAGGACTATCGGCTGCGTCACGCCCAGTACAAGGCGGATCCCGATCTTCAGGCCGCCCACGCCCGCGCCGCCTTCATCTGCGTCTGGGACGACCACGAGGTCGCCAACGACGCCTGGTCCATGGGGGCCGAGAACCACACCGAGACGACCGAGGGCGACTATGCGGCCCGTAAGGCCATCGCCCTGCGGGCCTATTATGAATGGATGCCGATCCGCGAGCCGCGCGCCGGCCTGGGTCTGGAGGCCATCAACCGCAGTTTCGAGTTCGGGGACCTGGCGACCCTGGCCATGGTCGAGACGCGTCTGACGGCGCGCAACAAGCAACTCGACTACGCCACCGACATGCCGATGGTCGACGGCGCGCCTGACCTCATCGCCTTCAATGAGACGCTGAACGCCCCGGACCGGGACCTGCTGGGCGATGCGCAGCGGAACTGGCTCAAGGGCGTGCTGGCAGCGTCGAAGTCTGCCCACAAGCCCTGGCAGGTACTGGGCAATCAGGTCGTGATGGCCCGGGTCATGGGGCCGGACGTCACGAAGATCGCGTCAGACGCCCAGATCGAGGGCATGATCGGCGGCCTGCCCGAGGCGGTCCGCGCCGGCCTTCGCCAGATGATCCAGCTCTACAAGCTGGGCGTGCCGTTCGGCCTCGACAGCTGGGACGGCTATCCGGCCGGTCGGGAGCGTCTCTATGCGGCCTTCAAGGAGGCCGGGGTGCAGCCGATCGTCCTGGCCGGCGACAGCCACGCCTACTGGGTCAATGACCTTAAGGACGCCGACGGCGAGCGTCGCGCGGTCGAGTTCGGCACCAGCGCGATCTCCAGTCCCTCGCCCGGCGACGCCGTCGCCCCCCTGCCGCTGGGGCCGCTGCTGTCGGCCAACAACGACGAGGTCGTATTCTGCGACCAGACGGCCAAGGGCTATGTCCTGCTGACCCTGACGCCCGAGCGGGCGGAGGCGAAGCTGCAGACCGTCTCGACCATCCTGGCCAAACCCTATGTGTCGCGCACCCTGTCGACCTGGGTCGTGACCCGGGACGCAGACGGCGTCACCGGGCCGACGCGGGCCTGATCTAATCCCAGGTCAGAAGCCGCAACGGCGTCACTTCGACCGTCACCCAGACGCCGGCCGTCGTGTAGGGCTCCTGCGCCACATAGTCGTCGGCGGCCGCGCGGTCGGGAAACTCTCCGATCATGGCCGATCCGATCGGCGACCCGGCGTCGTCCAGCAGGGCGCCGACCTCGACGACTTCGCCTGCGGCCCGGCGCGCCTTGAGGCCTTCGATGTGAGCGGGACGCGCAGCCTGTCGGCGGGCCGGAGCGTCGGCGTCGGGACCGTCGCGGCCGATGATGAGGAACTGCATGTGTTCTGGACCCTGGTGTGCATTCCGCTGACGACGGGAATGCCGATCCGGGTGGTGTAGCGCGCAGCACGCACACACAACAGCAGAACGGCGGTCTCTGCCACGGCGACCCCACGCGTGGTCCAGGCGCTGGAGTCACAGCAGGGGTGCTGCCCCCGGACGGACGGACTCAGCTCGCCGACGGTCGGCGCACGAACGTGTCGTAAACGTGGGTCGTTTCCGCGAACGTCACGCGCGCCTGCTGGCCGGCGAACGGCTGATGCGAGAACCCGAGCTCGGTCAGCGAGGCCGCGATCGGATCGGAGATCTTGTCAACGTTCCAGCCCAGCAGGAGCCGACCTCCGGGCTTGAGTATCCGCGACAGGGCCTGGAGCGCTCGACGTTGCTGTTCGGGCGCATCGACGCCGAAGCCGAGCACGCCGTTGCAGACGATGGCGTCGAACATCTGGTCTGCGAAGACCACATCGGCCTCGCAGACATCGCCGGTGCGGTGCCTGCCCTCGACGCCCCAGCGCGCCGCGCCCGGGTCGATGTCAGTGGTCCAGACCTCGCCGCCCCCGGCCTCGAGAACCGGATAGTCATCGGCGGTGTAGGCGCGGCATCCGACCCACAGGATCTTGCCGCCCTCCACGGCGAAGGCGGGGATATAGGCCTCGGCCAGCAGTTTGCGGTCCGGCAGGTCGCGGATTTTCAGCACCCGACGGCTTTTCATCGCCAGCACGGCCGCGTCGCCCGCGAAAAGCCTGGTCAATAATGTGCGTGCGCCCACTCGATTACCTTTTGCCTCAAACAGAAATGCGGGCCGGATGGACGCGATGTCCAGCCGGCCCGTCGACGATCGTCGCCGTGAGACAACGCCGATCGTTCCATCGCACGTTCAGGGACGCCCGATGGAATAGTTGAACGCCTCAGGTCCCTGTCAGTGGGCCCTGAGGCCGTGGCCCCGCCCAGGCCCAGCGCGGGGCGGACAACGGCAGAGCCGCCGAGATCATCTGGACGAGCAAATTCTCGCGGACCGTCGGCGCGACGCGCCGGTCCACCAGGGTTTCCCGCAGCGTGTCGAGCTGGGCCGCGCGAACGGCAGGGGTGTGGTTTGCCACGACGAAAGCCTGACCCGCGCGGGCCATCTCGACGCGAGCGACCGGATCGAGGATCAGTCCACTCAGCGCCTCGACCAGGGCCGTGGCCTGCGGGTCTTCGACATAGACAGCATGCGGTCCGCTGGCCTCGCGCAGCCCGCCGCGTCCGGACGAAACGAGGGCCGCCCCAGCCGCATGGGCCTCCAGCGCCGACAGGCCGAGGGCCTCGGCGACGAATGACGGTGTCACGGCGATGGCGGCGCGGCGCATCACGGCCTTGACCTTCGAAAGCGATGCCGACCTGTGGATTGCGACGCGGTCGCCGAAACGCGCGAGCGGCTGCAGGCGCGGCTGGGCCCAGTCGGCGTGACGGTCCCAATCCCCGAGCATCAGGGCCGCTTGCCAGTCGGGGAACCGGTCCAGCACGACTTCAAGCGCCTGACACAGGGGCTCCAGCCCCTTCTCGGCCATGGCGCGGCCGGAGAAAATGATCAGCTTGTCGCGGTCGTCGGGGTCAGCGGTCCAGCCCTTGACGTCGATCGGATTGCAGATCGCCGAGGCCCGATCGGCGAAACGGGGATAGTCGGCCGCGAACTCCGCCCGCGCGGCCTCGCTGACGAATACCAGGCGGTCGAAGGCTGCCAGGCGCGCGCCATATCGTATCCGGTTGACCAGCCCCCGCGCCGGATTGATCCGCGTGTGGCGATAGAGGACGTGGACGCGGCCCGGCAGCCGCCGCGCGAGGGCGGCCGAGGAGTCCAGCTGCTGGTGGTATTCGACATAGTCGGGGTTCAGCGCCTCGATCGCACGGGCCACGACGGCGGCGCGGCGCGACCTGCTCAGACCGTCCGGCACGGCCACGAGGTTGGGCAGGGCGGGATCGGACGCGCCGGCGTCGCAGATGACGTGGGTCTGGTTCTTCAGGCGGCTCGGCTCGAGCAGGGCTCCCGCCACCGTCTCCATGGAGTTTGGCCTGGCGCGGCTCATCTGCGACCCACGAGGCATGACGACGGCGACGCGCATTCTAGATCCCCTGTCCGGCGAGCACCGGCGGCGTTTTGGACGTCGTTTCCGACGGAGGCCGGCGCCGTGCGTGCGGTCCGTTGAGTCCGAGCAGGCGGCGGACCTTGTACTGGGTGCGGACCCAGCCCTCGGCTGCCGAGCGCTGGATGCGCTTCACATCGATGAAGGTCGTGTCGCAGCAGCCCGAGAGGGTGTGGAAACCGTCCGCATAGCCGGTCAGCAGCTCCCCGGCCTCGAACCGGCGGACGACCGAGGCTTCGAAGGCATCAGTCGTCAGGGTGTCGATGCGCAGGAGGTTGATCGCCGCCCCATAGGTCCCGGCGCAGTCCTGGAGCGGCAGGTGCAGCGCGCCATTCGCCTCGAACGCCGTCCCGCCAGGCCGCGACGCGTGGAAGCCGGAGCGCACTGGATTGGCGGGATGCTGCGTCCATGGACCGTTAAGAGCGTCGGAGAAGGCGACATGCAGCTCTCGCATCGCCCGGTCGGCCGGACCCGGAAGGGCATGGAACATCCACCACTTGCCGTCATGGCGAACCACGGTCGCGTCGATGGCCGGCACATCGAGGATCCGCTTGGCCGGTTCCCATTGGTCGGGAAAGCGGACGCAGCGGTAGAGGGTCAGGCCGCCGCTCTTGTACGCCTCCGGCAGCATGTAGAGTTCGCCGCCATCCTCAATCAGCGAGGGGTACGACAGGTGATGCGGCTCAGCCAGGGCGATACCCTCGCCCACCAGGGCGTTGGTCGCGTCATACTGGAAATAGCGGATCTCGCCGCGGCGGCTGCGATAGTCGAAATGCTCGGCGAAGACGGTCAAAACGCCGCCACGGTCGATCCCGAAAGGGTCGGCGAGATAGGCGAACAGGCCCTGATCCGGCAGCCACGTCACCTCGCGCGCGTCCAGGCCGCCGGCAACAAGGCTGGTCAGCGAGCGTCGGACGAAACCGGATCGCCAAAGGTCGTACATCAAGGCCCCCGCACCGGCCGCCGTCGCGGCCTCAGACGGAAGACGTCGTCGCCGGACCGTCACCTCAGAGAAAAATCGCGCAAGTTCTCGCCTTGCCTCATCAAATTCAGCACGGCATTAGTTTTTGACGGTGAACTCAGGCGCGCGAAGTCGTTCCGGAAACCGGACCCGGAGGATTTCGGCCTTTGACCGCGCTGCCAGCGCCCGCGTTGCTGTCGACCTATTTCGAACAGCTAGAGGCTATGCGGCGCTTCTTCCTGGCGCGGCTGGGGCCTGCCGCCGATGTCGAGGACCTGTTGCAGGACCTCTACCTCAAGGTCGTCGGCGTCGATGGGACCTCCGAGGTGCGCGAGCCGCGCGCCTATCTCTATCGGCTGGCATCGAACCTGATGATGGATCGCTGGCGTTCCAGCCGTCGTGCAGCCGCCCGCGACGCTGCATGGCGGGACGTCGTCCATGTCGCGGGTCCGACCGAAGACCTGGACGACGCGCCATCGGCCGAAACCGTGGTCGCCGGACGCGAGCGACTGGCCCAGTTGATGACGGCGCTCGACGGGCTGCCGGACAGGACCAGAACCATCTTCCGGTTGCACAAGTTCGACGGCCTCAGCTACGCCGAGGTGGCCCGAAATCTCAATGTCTCGAAGAGCACGGTTGAGAAGCATATGATGGACGCCTTGAAGATTCTGGCGGCGAAGGTTCGACAATGAGGGCGCACGGCGAGCAGAATCCTGCGACCTTTGGTGGAGGTGGCGCCATGGCGGCGCCGTCTAACGGTCAGGCGCCGGTGTCGGCGACGCGAACTCGGCTGGCGCACGCATGACGACCTCGGACATTCACGATCAGGCGCTGAACTGGTTCGTCCGGCTGGGCGACGCCGACGCGCCGGAAGGCGCATGGCTGGAGTTCCAGACCTGGCTGGAAGCCGATCCCGCCCGAGGCGAGGCCTATGGCCGGATCGAACAGGTCTGGGTCGCGCTGGACGCGCATGCCCCCGCCGAAGCCGTCGTCGCCCCGATCGCGGCCAACGACGTCAAGCCCCTCCGCGGCGGCTTCAGCCGCGCCTGGCTGACCCCGTTGCTCGCCACCGCCGCCGCGGCCGTCATGGTCGTGGGTTTCTGGCCGGAAATCAGCGGCGAGGGCCGTTTCAGAACCTACAGCACCGACGACGCTCCGCGAGAGGTGGTCCTGCCGGATGGGTCGCGCCTGTCGATGAACCGCCATTCCGACCTGCGGGTCCGCATCGGCGCGCGCGATCGCGAGGTCGCCATGGCCGGAGGCGAGGTCGCCTTCGACGTGACGCATGACCCCGCACGCCCGTTCCTGATCGCGGCCGAAGCTCACGAGATTCGCGTTCTGGGCACCGTCTTCAACGTGCTGTCCCACAGCGGGCGGTTCTCGGTCGGCGTCCGGCGCGGCCGCGTCGCAGTGTCCGGGGACGCAATGCCTGAAATGGTCCAGCTGGGCGTGGGCGAGCAGTTGGTCCAGGACGGGTCGGCGGCCGCCGTCGTGTCTCGAATCGATCCCGGTCAGGCGTCCGCATGGCATGAGGGCGTGCTGGTCTATCGCGAAACTGATCTGGGCACGGTCGCGGAGGACCTGTCGCGTTATCTCAACAAGCCGGTTAGTGTGTCGGAGTCCGCCCGCGCGCTCCGGTTCACCGGCGCGCTTCGTATCGGCGACGAGGCTACGATGTTGAGACAGTTGCAGGATTTCGTTCCGATCAGGGCGACCCGAGAGAACGATGGGATCCGCCTGACGGCGCGTGACGGCGCCTGAGCACGCGCGTCGCCGCCCGGCGACCCGATGGATGAGCCTGACGCTGCTTTTGGGAGCCGTCGCGATTCAATCGCCAGCGCTGGCCCAGAGCCGCGCGTCCGAGACCTTCAGCCTGAACATACCGCAGCAGCGTGCGGACGAGGCCCTGCTGACCCTGGCGTTGCAGACCCGTCGCTCGCTGGGCGGGGATATTCGCGCCTGTCGTGGCGTCGCGCGCGGCCTTCGGGGCGCGATGTCGGTGGGCGTCGCTCTGGACCGTCTGCTGACAGGATTGGGGTGCGCCGCCTCCATTCGCGCCGATGGAGCGATCCTGATCCGGAGCGCGCGCCTCCCGCCTCCGCCCGCCCGTTCGAGGCCCGTCGCCCCCGCGTCGGAAGCCGTCAACCGCGAGGCGGCGGACACGCAACTGGGCGACATCGTCGTCACCGCGGAACGCCGCCCCGAGACGCCGGAAGAAGTCGCCGCCGCCCTGACTGCCATCGCCGGGCTGCAGCTGGAGCAGGGCGGCGTCACGGACATGATCGGCGTCGCCTCCCTCACGGCCGGGATGACCGTGACCAATCTGGGATCGGGCCGGAACAAGATCCTCCTGCGGGGCATGTCCGACGGCGCCTTCACCGGCCTGACCCAGTCGACGGTAGCCCTGTATCTGAACCAGATCCCAATCACCTACAACGCCCCGGACCCGGACCTGAAACTGGTCGATATCGACCGGATCGAGGTGCTTCGCGGGCCGCAGGGGACGCTCTACGGGACAGGCCCGATCGGCGGGGTGATCCGCACCATCACGCGACAACCTGACAGCGAGGCCTTCTATGGCGAGGTGTCGCTGACGCGTTCGGAAACCCGTTCGGGTGGACCGAACAGCGACTATTCGGTGATGGCTAACCTGCCGATCCTCGGTGGGCGGGCGGCGATCCGCGCGGTGGCCTACGAGGAGCAGTATTCCGGGTACATCAACGATGTCGCGCTCAACCTGCCGCAAGTGAACGAAGGCCGTCGCAGCGGCGGCCGGGTCGCCCTCGCCGCTCGCCTGGGACCCGACTGGAATTTCGGCACCGGCCTCGTGCACCAGTCCATCGACACGGAAGACACCCACTATGTGATCCGGGGTCTCGGCAGGTTCCGGCGTGCCAACCTCGTGCGCGAGCCGCACGAGAACGATTTTAACGCCGCCTACGTGACCCTGGACGGACAGGCCGAATGGGGGCGGTTAGACGCCTCGATCGGCTATGTGCGGCACGATTTCCGGAGCCGCTTCGACGCGTCCCCGGCGCTGATCAAGTTCGGCTCACGGCAACTGATCGGCGCGCTCGACGAAGACAAGGACATCGAGCTGCTGACCGGTGAGTTGTCGTTGGCCTCGCCCCAGGACAGCAATTTCCGCTGGCTGGCGGGCACCTTCCTGTCCACCAGCGACACGCGCACCGACACGACGGTGTCCGCCCTGCAACCCGTCCCGGGCGTTGCCTACGCCGAGCGGCGATCGGATCAGCTGGACGAGGTTGCGGTGTTCGGCGAGGTCACCCGGGATCTGACGTCCAGACTGAGCCTGACCGCCGGCGCCCGCTACTATGACGCCTCCTACAGCGTGGGATCGCGGGTGGCCCAGGGCGCCGCCCAGAGGCGGTTCAGTGGCGCGGGCCGGGCCAACGGCTTCTCGCCCAAACTGGCCCTCGCCTATCGCCTCGATGACCAGTGGAATGTCTACGCCCAGGTCAGCCGGGGACACCGCGTCGGCGGGTTCAACACCGCGGGGCCGGCGGGTCAGAAATTCACCAATGCGGTCGGGATGCCGGGCCGGGAGTACGGGGCGGACAGCCTGTGGAACTACGAGGGCGGAGCCAAGGGGTTCCTCTGGAACGGGACACTGCGGGCCCGCATCGCGGTCTTCATGGCGCACTGGCGGAATATCCAGAGCGACCAATTCCTGCCGAGCGGACTGGCCTATGCGGTCAATGTCGGCGACGGCGCCAACAAAGGGCTGGAGATCGAGACCACCTGGCGGCCGACGTCCGGGCTGGAAATCCGCGCCAACGCCCTGTTCGCCGATCCCGAGATCACCCGGCCGGGCGCGGCGTTCAACTCGCGCGGCGACGCGGGCCTGCCGGGGGTGCCGAAGGTCTCGTCCAACATCGTTGCCTCCTACCACCGGCCTCTGTGGAACGGTCTGGAGCTGCGGGCGGACGGCCACCTGGCCTATGTCGGAGCGTCGCGTCTGACATTCGACGCCGAGCGCCGTTCACGCATGGGTGACTATATGAGCGGGAGGGTCTCGCTCGGCGTGGAGGCCGCGTCGTGGTCAGCGACGGCCTTTGTCGATAATCCATTCGACACCCAGGCCAACACCTTCGCCTTCGGGGACCCGTTCCGCCTGCCCGAGGGTCTGGCGATGACCCCGCTGCGACCCAGGACCATCGGCCTGACCCTGAACTGGCGGCCCTAGCTCGTCCCCGGGCGAGACGGCGCTGGCCGCTATAGTCGCGCAGCCATGACCTCGTTACCGGCCTGCGGATCTTCGGCGACAAGAACCAGAGGATCGATGACGACGAACGATATCTCGATCGGTCGGCGCGCCGCAGAGCGCGCTGGACGCATATGCGGCCTGGAATCCCGCCCGTCGGGGCTGATCAGGCCAGGCCGCCGGCCACATAGCGTGAATGCAGGATCGGCTTGCCGAGCCAGTAGCAGAGCTCGGCCGGACGGGTGACGTCCCAGACCGCGAGGTCGGCCGCCCTGCCGACCTCAAGGGTGCCGATCTCGTCAGCGAGACCCAGAGCCCTGGCCGCATGGCGGGTCGCGCCCGCCAGCGCTTCCTCCGGCGTGAGACGGAACTGGACGCAGGCCAGGGTGAGCGCGGCGGTCATTGAGGCGAGCGGCGAGGTGCCGGGGTTGCAGTCGGTGGCCACCGCCATCGCAACGCCGTAGCGACGCAGCAGCTCGATCGGCGGCGGGGTCGTCTCTCGCAGCATCAGATAGGCGCCGGGCAGCAGGACGGCGACGACGCCGGCCTTGCCCATCGCCCGGACGCCCGCCTCGCTGGAGTGTTCGATGTGATCGGCGGACAGGGCGCCGTAGCGGGCCGCCAGCGCCGCGCCGCCGCCTTCGGACAGCTGGTCCGCGTGGAGCTTGACCGGCAGGCCGAGCGCCTTCGCCTTCTCGAACAGGCGCGAGACCTCGGCGTTGGAGAAGGCGATGGGTTCGCAATAGGCGTCGACCGCGTCGACCAATTCCTCTGCATGAGCGGCGGGCAGGATCTCTTCGATGGCGAGGTCGACATAGGCCGAGCGGTCGGCCCGATGCTCCGGCGGAACGGCGTGGAGACCGAGGTAGGAGGTGCGGACGCGGACTCCAGCCTCTCGCCCGATGCGACGGGCGACGCGCAGCATCTTGAGTTCGGCATCGAGGTCGAGGCCGTAGCCGGACTTGATCTCGATGGTTGTGACGCCGGTTGCCTTCAGTCCGTCCAGCCGCGACAGGGCGGAGGCGTAGAGATCGTCCTCCGATGCCGCGCGGGTCGCGATCATGGACGAGGCGATGCCGCCGCCGGCGCGGGCGATCTCTTCATAGGTGGCGCCGTTGAGACGCTGTTCGAACTCGCCCGAACGGTCGCCGCCGAAGACGAGATGGGTGTGGCAGTCGATCAGGCCCGGCGTGACCCAGCGGCCGTCGAGCCTGTGAATTTGGACGGTATCGTGCGGAGGCTGATCGGCGCGCGGCCCGACCCAGGCAATGCGACCGTGACGGATCAACAGCGCCGCGTCCTCGATGGCCCCGTAGGGCTCACCACCCTCGACCATGGTGGCGACGTGACAGTCGGTGATGAGGGTGGTCATCGCGTTTCGAACCCGGCCAGCAATTCGCAGAACCAGCGTCCTGCCGTCAGGGAACCGAGATCGCCGACGTCTAGCGACGGATCGTATTCGGTCAGGTCCACAGCGCGGACCTTCGGATGGGCGCCGATGACGCGCGTGGCGTCGAAAAAGTCGTGGACCGAAACGCCGCCCGGGCGGGCGCCGGGACTTGCGGGCCACTGGCTGCGGTCGATCACATCAATGTCGAAATCGACGTAGAGGACGTCGCAGAGGGCGGACAGTCGCTCCAGTTCCTCGGCGACGACGGCGGCCAGACCGCGCTCGCGGCACTCACGCGCCATGCGGACACTGATGCCGGCCGCCCTGGCCTTCTCATGAGCGCGGCGGGTGTTGGCGAAAGGGGCGAGGCCTACCTGGCTGATCCGCGCCCCGGCCAGACCGTCGTCGAGCACGGCCTGGATGGGGTTGCCGTTGGTCAGGCCCTGATCCGTATCGCGCAGGTCGAAATGGGCGTCGAGCGTCAGCACCCCGACGCGGTCCAGCCCCAGGCCATGGACGCCCGGTCGGGTAATGGCGTTATTGCCGCCGACGAGGATGGTCAGGCCTCGGGACGCCTGGGCCTTCACCGCGTCGCGCAAAGGGATGAAGGCGTCGGCGGGCGACACTGCTTTCAACGGCACATCGCCTGCGTCATGCACCCGCAGGCCCAGCTCCCTGCCGGTCTCGATGTCATAGGTGGACAGGCGCGGCAGGACGGCCCGGAACGCCTTCGGACCGAGATCGCAGCGGCCGGGCGTCAGCGACCGTTCGTTCAGCGGCGCGCCGATCAGGGCCACGGGCGCATCCGGATGATCTCCGACCAGATCCGCGACGGAGCGCCAGCCGAGAGCTTCTGACGTATGGCTCATGATCATCCCTTGGTCGGAGAAAAGCGCGCCACCAGATCATAGGCGGCGCCGGGGAAGGTTTGGAAAGCCCGGGTCACGCCGAATAGAGCCGTCCCGGTCGGGACGCGGAAGCCTTGCCGCCACTCGCTCGAGGCGACACGATATTCGATGTCGCCGACGCTCCGGCCGTGAAGCGGTTCAGGCGTTTGCGGTTCAGGGTCTTGCGGCGCGTGATCCATGCGCCGAAAGTGCCGCTTGCCTGAATTAATGTCTAGACATAACACCAAAGACCACGACAGACAGCCTCCTGCACCCCGCATGGAGGATTCGGTGACCGCCACGCGCAACACCGGTATCGTCCGTGCCCCTCGCGGGACCGCGATGACAGCCCGGACCTGGGCCGGTTTCGACCGGATCGTCGAGAGCCTGCGCGCCTGGCGCCAGACGAGACCCTGCTGGTGCGATCGGGCAAGCCGGTCGGGGGTTCCGGACATATTGAATGGATTCAGTCGGTTGGATTTCCAGCCCTGCCGATTCTCTCGCCTGTCGGTCACCCGTGGGCAGTCGCGCCTGACGGTTTCAAGGATCCGCGCAGGGCGCGGGCGGCAGCGCCTCACACCAGCGGGGTGAGCCCGGAATAAATTCACGACCCATCGCCCCAGGGCTGACGGAGGCCCCCCCTAGCGGCTCTGGGTGATCGAGCGCAGGCCGGCCAGCAAGGTCTCGCTGGTGCGTCCGACGCGGCATCCGCTCGCGAGGATCAGGCGCAACGCCTGGGTGTGGACCCGGATTGACGGCCAGTGCCAGGTCTCGGCCTGGAGCATCCGGTCGGAGACCTCGCACAGACTGTAGGCCGCATGGAAGAGCGGGCCGGTGTCGAAATAGCCCGCCACATCCACGATCGACGACCCCAGGGCGTAGACGCGCGGTCCGGCATCGATAGCCGCCTCGGCGCACAGGGCGTCGAGCGCGTCCAACGTTGCGACCACAGCGGCCATGGCGTCGTCGCGATGAGTTTCCAGCCTGGCGGTCGCCTGCCGTTCGAGGTCGCGGACCTGGCTGCCGCCCGGATCCTGAAGTTGCCGCGCCAGCGTGCTCTTGATCTTGAACGTCCGGGCTTCGCTCACAGTGCGACCTTCATCGGCTTCATCATCATATCGATAGAGGACTGATCCATGTTCGCCTCGGTGGCGGCGCCGACGTGTTCGGACAGATCGCCGTTACGCCGGCCCGGCGTTCCCACCGGGGGGCCCAGGCTGCGCACCCGACGGTCCGGCCCCACATAGGTGTCGCATTCCACCAGGTTCCGCTCGTCGGCGCCCAGCCACAGGATGCGCTGCAAGAGGACGTTCGGCGTCAGCGGCTTGGTGACGACGAAGCTGGCCCCGCAGTCACGCCCCTTCTGCACCTTCTGCACCTTCTGCACCTTCTGCACCTTCTGCACCTTCTGCACCTTCGACTGGGCGGCGTGTCCGGTCAAGCAGGATCACCGGTGTGTAGCGTATGGGTGGCTCGGTCTCGCGCCGCAGCCAGCGCGTGAAGTCGTAGCCATCCATCTCCGGCATTGAACAGTCGATCAGGACCAGATCGACGTCGCGCGTCGCCATGATCGACACCGCCTCGGGCGTAGCCCCGCACTTGATCTGCTGCTTGACCCCGAAGCCGTGGAAGATCGAGCTCAGCATATCGAGCGAATTCTGATTGTGATCGACCAGAAGCACTTTCGAGCGCGCCAGGTTGACCCGGTCCGGGGTGGAAGGACGCGCCATGGCTTCAGTCGAACAGGGTCAGTTCGCCGGATGGCGCGGACATGGAGGGACGAATACCAGGGTCACCGACGAGACGGTCGTAGAGGTCCGAAAGGGTCAGGGCGTGCAGGGCCGTGGCCAGAGGCGCGCCGGCGCCCAGGGCGGCGGCCAGACCACTGAGTCCATCGAGACGCTGGATCAGGAGGTCGAAGTCCTGGACGCTGGACATGGCCTTGGCGCGGCGCTCGGCCGGGCAGTCCGTCATCAGTTCGGACGTCAGGTCCGCGAGGTCTTCGAGACGCTCGCGGATTTCCGCCAGTTCGTTGGAGACGGCGACCAGCAGGTCGCGGCTTTGGGACTCGGACATCAGAACAGCTCCACGGCGCCGGTGGCGACCGGTTCGATGCGGGGGGGCGCCTGGACCGGCACATGGCCGTCCGTGACCGCGCGTTGCAGGGCCCGCCCGGTGGCGGGCCAGTAGTGAAGGCGGCGACCACCCGGGCCGCGCAGGCTGCCGCCGACGACGGGAATGCCTTCATCGCGCAGGAAGCGTTCGGCGAAGTCGGCGTTCTGCAGCCCGACGTCGCGCAGACTGTCGAACATCCGGCCGCCGCCGAACAGCTTGGCCTCCAGCCGGTCGCGACGCGCCCCGGCCTTCATCACATCGTTAATCAGCAGTTCCATCGCATAGGCGCCGTAGCGGCGGCCTGCGTCAGTGCCCGCCCCCGCGCCTTCCGGTAGCAGGAAGTGGTTCATGCCGCCGACGCCGGTATCAGGATCGCGCAAACACATGGCCACGCAACTGCCCAGGATGGTGGTCAGCATCACGTTCCGGTCGGACGTCACATGGTGCTCGCCCTGGCCCACGTGGATTCGCTTTTCGGTCGCCAGGGCGTCGGCGGACATCATGTCAGGGGGCCGAACACGCCTTCCAGCTTCTCTTTCAGCTGGGCGACGGTGAAGGGTTTGACCAGGTAGTTGTTTACTCCGAACTGAACAGCGCGCTGGACCAGTTCCTTGTCGGCCCGGCCGGTCAGCATGATGAAGGCGGCGCCCTGGGTCGGCGGGTGAGAGCGCACGGCGCGCAGCAGGCCGAGCCCGTCGAGCTTGGGCATGTTGAAGTCGGAAATCACCAGGTGCGCGGGTTTGGTGATCATCTCGCGCAGGCCGGCTTCGCCGTCTGCCGCCTCGCGGAACTCACGAAAACCGATCTGTTGCAGGCTGTTGCGGATGAGGCTGCGCATCGACATCTGGTCGTCGACGATGAGGACATGAATGGCGGAAGCGGCGGGCATCAGAAATCCTCAGGCGATTGTCTGTGCGCGGGACGCGGCGCACAGATCGAGAATGGCGGACGAAAGACGGTTGAGCGGGAGCTGGCGTTCGACAGCGCCGATCTCGTGGGCGACGCGGGGCATGCCGTAGACGACGCAGCTGGCCTCATCCTGACCCAGGGTATGTCCGCCGGCGTTGCGCATCTCGAGCAGACCTTGCGCGCCGTCGCGGCCCATGCCGGTCAGGATGACGCCGGTCATGGGTTTGCGCAGGCGGGCGATCGATCGGAACAGGACATCGACCGACGGGCGGTGGCCGCTGACCGTGTCGCCCTCGCTCAGGCGGCAACGCGGCGTCGCGCCCGAAACCTCGAGATGGGCGACGCCGCCCGGGGCCAGATAGACGTGACCCGGCATCAGGGTTGCGCCGTCGACGGCCTCGCTGACCGTGGCGGCGGACATCTTGTCGAGGCGGGCGGCGAAGCTGGGCGTGAAGGTCGCCGGCATGTGCTGGGTGATCACTGTTGCCGGGCAGTTGGCCGGGAAGGCGGACACAATGGTGATCAGGGCTTCCACGCCGCCGGTCGAGGCGCCGATGGCCAGGATGTGGTCGGCGCCCGGGCGGTAATCGGTACGCGGACGCGGCGCTTCGACGGCCTCGCGGGCCCGGACGCGGGAGCGGGCGGCGGTCTTCACCTTCAGGGTCAGTTCGGCGAAGGCGTCGACGGCGGTAACGCCGGCGCCGGGTTTGCCGACCGCGTCGATCGCGCCCATCTCCAGCGCTCTGAGGGTGACCTCGGCGCCGGCCTGGGTCAGGGTCGAGACCATGACCACGGGCATGGGCCGCAGGCGCATGATCTTCTCGAGGAACTCCAGCCCGTTCATGTTGGGCATCTCGACGTCGAGCGTGATGACGTCGGGGTTCAGATCCTTGATCAGGGCGCGGGCTTCCAGCGGATCGGCGGCCGAGCCGATGACCTCGATCTCCGGATCGCGACGCAGGGCGGCCGTGATCAGGCCGCGCATCGTGGGCGAGTCGTCGACGACCAGAACACGGATGGGCGCACTCATGGCGCCAGCCTGTAGGTTGTGAGGCCGGCGGGGGTCAGCTGGTTGACGGCGGACCCGCTGACCCGTTCGGAATGGCCGATGTAGAGGGTGGCGCCGGGGGTCATCAACGGGGTGAACCGCTTCCACACCCGCTCCTGGGTCGCGTCATCGAAATAGATCACCACGTTGCGGCAGAAGATGACGTCGAACTTGTGCCGCATGGGCCAGTCGCCGATCAGGTGCAACTCACGGAACGAGACGAGCTCGCGCAGCGCGGCATTGGCCGACAGCATGTCGCGGCCCTGGGCCGGCGCCTTCTCGAAGAAGCGGTTGCGCAGCATCGGCGGCGCGGCTTCAAGATGTTCGGCGGAATAGACGCCGGCGATGCCCTCGGCGACCATGTTCGGATCGATGTCGGTGGCCAGGATGCGGAAGTCGAGATCGTTGGCTTCCGGCAGGACCGCCAGCACGGTCATGGCCATGGAATAGGGCTCCTGCCCGTTCGAACAGGCGGCCGACCACAGGCGGACCCGCTCGCCCCGACGGGCGCGCTCGGCCAGACCGGGCATGACCTGGTCGCGCAGGTGCTCGAAATGGTGGGGCTCGCGGAAGAAGCGGGTGACGTTGGTCGTCAGGGCGGCCGTCATCAACTGACGCTCGTCCACGCCGTCTACGCCCTGCACCAGTTCGCAGTAGTCGCGGAAGCTGCGCAGACCGAGGGTCCGCAGCCGCTTGGCGAGGCGCGAATAGACCAGTGCGGCCTTGCCGTCGTTCAGCGCGATACCGGCATGGCTGTGCAGGATTTCGGCGATGTGGCGGAAGTCCTCGGCGGTGAAGACAAACTCGCCTTCGACCAGGGATTCACGCCCGGCGGCCCTTCGTGACCCTGAATCCGAGGTCATGCGGCTTCGGCTTCGACTTCTGGAACGATCCGATCCAGCTCGATCAGGCTGATCAGCCGGCCCTCAAGGGCGAACAGGCCTTTGACAAAGGACTTCACCTGTTCGCTGGCGACGTCGGGCGTCGGCTGCAGCGCTTCGTTTGTCAGCTGGATGATGTCGGACACGGCGTCGACCAGCAGGCCGACCATCCGGCCGCCGATATGGGCCACCATGATGACGTGGCGCTCGGACGGCTCCGAAGTGCGCAGGCCGAAGCGGGCGCCCAGGTCGATGATCGGCAGGACGGCGCCGCGAAGGTTGATGACGCCCTTCATGAAGCCGGGCGCACGGGGAAGCGGCGTCGCCGGGGTCCAGCCGCGGATCTCCCGCACGGACATGATGTCCACGCAGAACTCCTGCTCTCCAATGCGGAATGCGATCAGCTCACCGGGGGGGGCGTTGGTGGCTTCGGTCATGTTCAGCTCGCGATTTTCAGTTCGGAACGCGCCGCCTCGTGCCGCACGAACCGGCGGCGCGAACTGGCGACAATGGCGTCGACGTCCAGGATCAGGGCGACGCGGCCGTCGCCCAGAATGGTCGCGGCGGCGACGCACTCGACCTGCTGGTAGTTGGTCTCAAGGCTCTTGATGACCACCTGGCGCTGGCCCTGGATGGCGTCGAACAGCAGGGCGGCGCGCGTGCCGGCCTCGGTCTCGATGACCACGGCGACGCCGGTGCCGGCCTCGACGGGAACGTCGCGGAAGCCCATGCCGAGGGCCACGTCGATCAGGGGCACGAACTGGTCGCGGAAGCGGATCACCGGGTCGTGGCCGCCGACGTAGTGGATGTCTTCCAGACGCGGGGTCAGGCTCTCGACGATAGCGGTCAGGGGGGCGACCAGGGTCTGGTCGGCGCCGGTGACGACCATGCCGTCCAGCACCGCGAGCGTCAGCGGCAGGCTGAGGGTGAAGGTCGAGCCCTTGCCCGGGTTGGAGGCGATCGTGATGCGGCCCCCCAGCGCCTGGATCGAGCGACGCACCACATCCATGCCCACACCCCGGCCCGAGACGTCGGAGATCACCTCGGCGGTCGAGAAGCCGGGCAGGAAGATCAGGTTGTCGATCTCGTCGTCGGTCAGGACTGCTCGGCGATCAGGCCGCGGGACACGGCGATGCCCTTGAGCCGTTCGCGGTTGATGCCGCGCCCGTCGTCGGAGATCTCGATGACGATCCGGCCCGAGCGGTGCAGGGCGGCGAGGCGCACCGTGCCTTCCACCGGCTTGCCGGCGGCGGCGCGATCTTCCGGTCCCTCCAGACCGTGGTCGATGGCGTTGCGCAGCATGTGGGTGATCGGTTCGGCCAGGCGTTCGACCACGGTCTTGTCGACCTCGGTGTCCTCGCCGGCGGTGACCAGGCGGACACGTTTGCCGGTCATCTCGCCGACTTCGCGGACGAGGCGCGGCATGCGCTGGAACATCGACTTCACCGGCTGGGCGCGGATCGCCATGACGCTGTCCTGGATCTCGCGGGTCAGCAGTTCGAGGTCTTCCAGACCGACCGAGATGCCGGACGACCGGGCCAGGCCGCTCTCGATCACCCGCTGGGCCAGCATGGCCTGCTGGATGACCAGTTCGCCGACGACGTTGATCAGACGATCGACGCGGTCGAGATCGACGCGGATGGTGACGGCGGCGGGCGCAGCGGGCGCGTTGGCCGCAGCCGGGGTCGCGGCGTTGGCGGCGGTTGCGGCCGGGTCGGGTTCCGGGATCTGCGCCGGCGCGGCGGCCGGCTGAACGACGGGGGCGACCTGAGCGACCGGGGCGGGCGCGGGCTCGGGCTCGGGCTCGGCGACCACAACGACCTCGGCCTGGGCACGGGCCAGCAGGGCGGCGATGTCGGATTCCGGAGCGGGCGCGGGCGCAGGTGCAGGCTCGGCTTCGACGGCTTCCGTTGCCGCAGAAGCCGGACGGATCGACAGGTCGCAGTCGCTCTCGACAAAGTCGAAGACCTCGTGGATCGCGGCCTCTCCGGCGTCGGTCGTCAGCTCGATGGTCCAGGACAGATAGGACTCCTCGGCCTCCAGCGCGTCCAGCTGCGGCACGGCGGAGACGTCCAGATCGACGGTCATCTCGCCGAGATGCGAGAGCTCGCGCAGCAGCAGGCCGGTCTCGTTGGCGTTGACGTACATCCGGCCGTGCGGACGGAAGACGATACGCCAGGCGTTGGCGGCAGGGGCAGCGGCGGGTGCGGCCGGTTCAGCCGGTTCAGCCGGTTCAGCCGGTCCATCCAGAGCGGCGAAGTTGAAGGCGACGGGGCGGAAGCCGAACTCGTCGGCGCCGTCGTCCGCCGGCGCGGCAGCGACCGGGGCGAAGGCGGGTTCGATGTCGGCGACCCCGGCGACGGCGGCCGGGCCGGCCTCGCCGTGCGTCAGGGCCTCCAGCTCGGCCACCAGACCGGTCGAACGGGCCTCGTCGACCGGCGCGCCCTGACCACGAGCGGCGGCGATATGGTCGGCGAGCACGTCCGAGGCGCGCAACAGCGTCTTGACCGTGACGTCGTCGCACGGCTTCCGCTCCGAACGGATCTCGTCCAGCAGGGTCTCGAAGACGTGGGCGAACCGCACCAGCGCGTCGAGGCCGAAGGCCCCCGCCCCGCCCTTGACCGAATGGACCGCACGGAAGACGGCGTTGACCGTCTCCATGTCCGCGCTACCCTGCTCGATCGCGAGCAGGCCCGTTTCCAGGTCGGCGAGCAACTCGTCGCACTCCTGGAAGAAGACGACCTTGATCGCCTCGAAGGGATCGACCGCGTCAGTCATGGATCAGGCCGCCACGCGACGGACGGCGTCGATCAGCCTGGCCGGGTCGAACGGCTTGACGATCCAGCCGGTGGCCCCGGCGTCGCGGGCACGCTGTTTCTTCACGGCATCGCTCTCGGTCGTGAGCACCAGCACGGGCGTGGCGCGATGGTTGGGGTCCGCTCGGACGCCCTCGATCACGCCGAAGCCGTCCATGCGGGGCATGTTGATATCGGTGATAATGACGTCGGCCCCCTCGGCCGCCAGCGTCTCCAGACCGTCGATGCCGTCGACGGCCTGGATGACGCGGTAGCCCGCCTCAACCAGGGCCATCATCAGCATCTCGCGCATGGTGCGGCTGTCATCGATGGTCAGCACGGTCTTGATCACGAGAGGGCTCCCAGCGGGCGATCGGCCGAGGCCGCCCCGAATGCATTCCATTGATCGGCAAACTCACGCGACACATCATCGATCTTCAGCACATGACCGTCGGTGGCCCAGGTCTGCTGCGCCGAGATCAGGACCTGGAGGCACAGACCGCCCAGGCGCTCGACGCGCGAGGCGTCGATGACGACCGGCTGACCGCGCATCGGCAGCAGGGCCGCTTTCAGCGCGTCGGCCTGGGCCAGGTCGAGGACAGGCGGAAGGGACAGGGAGGCGCTCATCAGAACTCCTCCCAGCCGTCTTCGGAGGCGACCGGCTGGGGCTTGCGCGCGGCGCCGCCGGACCCCACGGTGCGCATCTGGGCGACCGGACGATTGGCTGGACGGGGCTGGGATCGGGGCGCGCTACGCTCCGCCGGGACGTGGACCACGGCGCCGATCTGGAAGCGCGACACCGAGTTGGCCAGGGTCGCGGCTTCCTGCGACAGCGAGTGGCTGGCGGCGGTGGATTCCTCGACCATCGCAGCATTTTGCTGAGTGACCTGGTCCATCTGGTTGACGGCGGTGTTGACCTGCTGAAGGCCGGTGGCCTGTTCCTGGGCCGAGGCGGCGATCTCGGACACGAGGCCGTCGATCTCGGCGACGCGGCCGACGATGCGTTGCAGCGCCTCGCCCGTCTGGCCGACGAGGGCCACGCCGGCGTTGACCTGGCTGGTCGAGGCCGAGATCAGCACCTTGATCTCCTTGGCGGCCTCAGCCGAGCGCTGGGCCAGGGCCCGGACCTCGGAGGCGACCACCGCGAAGCCGCGGCCGGCGTCTCCGGCACGAGCGGCCTCGACCCCGGCGTTCAGGGCCAGCAGGTTGGTCTGGAAGGCGATCTCATCGATCACGCCGATGATCTGGCTGATTTCCTGAGCAGACTTCTCGATCGCGCCCATGGCGCCGACGGCGTCGCGGACGACATTGCCCGAAGTCTCGGCGTCGCCCTTGGCGGCCTGCACCGTCTCGGAGGCCTGGCGGGCGCCCGAGGCCGTGCGGTTCACCGTGGCCGTGATCTCGTCAAGGGCGGCGGCAGTCTCCTCCAGCGAAGCGGCCTGTTGTTCCGTGCGGCGCGACAGGTCGTCAGAGGCCTGGGCGATCTCACCGGCGCCGGAGCGGATGGCCGAGACGTTCCCGGCCACCACCGACATCGCCTCCTTCAACTGACCGATGGCGGCGTTGAAGTCCTCTTTCAGCTTCACATAGTCTTCGGGGAAGGACTGGGTCAGGGTGTAGGTCAGATCGCCGCGTGTCAGGTGATCCAGGCCTTCGCCCAGGGCGGAAACGACGAGCGCCTGTTCGCGGGCGGCGGCAGCCGAGATTTCCTGATTGCGGGCCCGCTCGCGCTCTCCGGTCTCGCGGCCCGAGGTGGCTTCGAGTTCCAGACGCTCATTGGCGATGGCGGCCTCCTTGAAGGCGAGGACCGCCTGGGCCATTTCGCCGATCTCGTCCTTGCGGCCGACCGCTGGAACCTCGACAGTCTTGTCCCCATCCGCGAGGCGACGCATGGCGCCGGTCATGGCGACGACCGGGGTGGCGATGGATTTCGTCAGGATCAGGCCGAAAGCGACCGACAGGATCATGGCAAGACCGACCCCGAGCATCAGGGTAAGCCGCGCCGCGTCAAACGCGGCCTCATTGGCGGCGTCGGCGGCGTCGATCCGACCCTGGGAGCGCGAGCGGATATCGTCGAACGCCTTGGTGACTTCATCCATGTAGCGGCCGGCGATGCCGGACTGGACAAGCGCCACGGCCTGACCCAGCGTTGCCGGATTGGCCGCAAGGCGGATTTCCTTCTGGACGACTTCGGCCCGATAGGTGGCTTCGGCCTGTGCCAGGGTATCGATGCGGCCGGCGGCGCCGTCGATGTGCGCCGGCCCTCCCGCAACTGGACGATGTCCGCATCGAACGTCTTGGACTCGTCCTCAATGACCTGCAGATAGTTCGGGTTCTGATAGACGAGGTAGGCTCGCGTACTGCTCTCCACGCTCGCCATGGACATCTCCAGGCCATTGAGCGTCTCAAGCGTCTTGTGCTCCTTGGACACCGCCTCCTTTCGGGTTTCGAGGGCGCTGACCTGCAGGAAGATCGCCGCACCCAGCGCGACGATGGTCAGCACGATGAACGCAAAGGCGCCGGCCAGTTTTCGCGAGATTTTGACGTTGTCGAGGGTCACGGTAAGTTCCTTCTCAAGGAGCCGCTTGACAGCAGCCGGTCAGGGTTGCGGTCAGAAAGAATAGGTGAGGGCGGCGACCAGACGGCCTTCATAGGCGTCGCCGTAACTGTGGCCGTCGGTGTCGTACCAGCGCACGTCGAGGGCCAGATCGTGGGGCAGCTTGCGCTTCACACCGACGTTCCAGGCCGCGTATTCGGCCCCGCCGTCGGCTGTGCGGTTCCCGACCGCGGCGGTGGCCTTGGTGTAGTCATCCAGAGCGATCCCGCCCTGGAATTCGACCCACCAGGCTTCCTTTGTCGAGGCGAATCCGTCCGCAGAATAGTTGACGCGGAACCGGGTCGAGACCGGGCCGACCTCGCCTGAAAGGTCCGCCTGATACTCGGTGATGTTGTCGTCAACACCCGCCCGGGTTCCGGGGAAGTCCCGATTGATCACCGCCACGTCCAGACCGAAATCGGCGATCGTGGTTCGGTAGCCCAGGGTGGTCACGAGTTCCGCGTCCGAGCCCTGAGAGAGTTCGGCGGAGGAGGCGAACAGGCTGCCATAGAAGCCATTGCTGGAGAGTTCGATCGAGCCCGAGGCGCTCGCCTCGCCGTTGCTTCGTCCGATACCCTTGGAGACGTGCTGGCTGGCCACCCCCAGGGTTCCCGTGAGGCGTGGCCCGGCCGGGGCCGGCGCCGCGGTGGGGCCTTCTGCCAGAGCCGTACCGGCGATCGGCAGTGAGAAGATCGTCAGGGCCGCACCCGCAATACGACCCGCAAGCGGGCTCCCGAGCCGGCGTGGCGATCCGCCCCTGTTGATCGTCCCGTTCATCCAGCCAGCTCCAGGTTGATTATCAAGCGTGGTTTCTGGCTAGACCGATCTCGATTATTGTTGGTAAACAGACAGTTAGGTATAAATACGTAATCGCAAGCCTGCCCGCTTGCTTCGGACCGACCGGGCAGGGAGCGGCCGGCCTGTCTGTGCGGACACCGGTTACCCTTATGCGCCCGCGAAAGCCGGGCCCTGTCCCCGCCCAGGCCCGGACGACTGCGGCGCGGGACGGATTCGCCCACGGGCCGCGACGTCTGCCGACTGAGCCCCGTTTCAGAGATCCGCGATTTCCGTGATGGACGAATCAGGGTTCGTGCGGTCAACACTCTGATTATTCACGAAGGGATGAATGCCATGTGCCCGCCCCCCTTGCAGCCGGACGTGGAGACCGCACCGCTCTCGGGCCGTTCCCGGGCGGTTGCGCCGGGCGGTGACGGCGTCTTCGGGCCGCGACGCCGGTCAGGGACACGCCGCGTCGTGACGTGGACGATCTGCCGCAGGCCCCGCAGCACCGGATGTGTTTGACGGGATCATGGCTGTTTTGATCCGCCCCGGCCTCCGACGCGTCGACCGGCCCTGGCCGCGATTGACGGACGTCGTCGCCAAGGTCGTCCGCTGGGCGTCGCGGGGTGCAAACGGCTATATGCTCGCGATCGCTTCGGTCGCCCTCGGCGTTGTGGCCCTCCGCCTCGGAATCGTGGGCCGGTTTCACTATCTGCCGCTGATCCCGGCCGTCCTGATACCGGCGCTTCTGGCGTCACGCGGGCCCACCATCCTGGCGATCGGGCTGGCGGTGATGTCCAACATCATTCTGGTTCAGCGCGAGGGATTGGGCGACACGATCGTCTACGCCCTGTCGTTCGCCGCCGTCGGCCTGGCCGTCGGCGAGATGGCAATCGCGCGTCGTTCCGGGAAGGCCAGCTCGGCGGCTCTGGCGTCGGAGCTGAAGCGGCGCGACGCGACGCTCGAGGCCATGCTGGCCGCGACGCCCTTGGCGACCCTTGATGCGCGGGGCGTCGTGCTGAACATGAGCCGGCCGGCCTGCGCGCTTTTTCAGACAACCGAGCCCGAGGCCGCCGGCCGCGCCTTCAAGGATTTCGTGGCGTCCTTTGATGCCTGGGCAGCGGATAACCCCGGCAAGGGTGATACCCCGCTGCGACGGTACTGGATGGCCCGCCGCTCCGACGGCAATCTGTTCCCGGTGGGAATTCGGGTGGCCTATGTCGATGCCCATTCCAAATTCTCCAGGGTTGTCCTGACCCTGACCGACCTCAGCGACTGGCACGCCGCGCAGGCCAGGAATCAAGAGCTCAGTGAACAGCTGAACCAGGTCTGGCGCTTGAATTCCCTCGGCGAAATGGCCGCAATCCTGTCCCACGAGCTGAACCAGCCCCTAAGCGCCGCAGCGATCTACATGCAGGCAGCCCAGACCGATCTGGCGCGGACCCCGCCGGTCATCGCCAACGCCAGCCGCACCCTGGAAATGGCTAAGGGACAGGCCCTCCGGGCGGGTCAGGTCATCCGCCATGCCCGCGACCTGCTGAAGGTGGGATCGCAGGCGATGAAGCCTGAGCGCATGACGTCGATGCTGTTGGAAATCGGGCCCATGCTGAAGCTGATCGCGCCCGCAGCCGATGCGATGATCAGAATCGATATCGGCGGCGACAACGACCTCGTCATGGCCGATCGCATTCCGTTCCAGCAGGCCGTGATCAACCTTGTCCGAAACGCCGTCGAGGCGGTCAGCGGCCGCGAGCGCCGCGAGGTCCACGTCCTCGGCCATGCCGTCTCGGCGACGCACTATGAGATCCGCGTCGAGGATAGCGGCCCCGGCGTGCCCCCCGAGGAGGTCGAGCGAATCTTCACACCGCTGACCACCACCAAGGCCGACGGTATGGGACTGGGCCTGTCGGTCACACGGACGATCGTCGAGGCCCACCACGGCGCCCTGGCCGTCGCGACCAGCCCCCTGGGCGGCGCGGTCTTCGCCTTTCGTCTCCAACGCGGGCAGGAAAGCCGGCAGCCATGATCTTGCCGCGACGCCCTGGTGACCCTGCTCCGGGCCGAAGGCCTGCCGTCCCGGGGCTTTGCCAGCGGGACCGATTTCTTCGACAGGATGCCGGCCGACGCGGTCGCCTGCGTTGTCACCGATCTTCGCATGCCCGGACTGGACGGCGTCGAGGTCGTGCGCCGCCTTGCCGAGATGAAGGGAAATGCCTGGCCCATCATCGTCATAACCGGCCATGGCGACGTCGCCGCGGCGGTCGAGCTGATGAAGTCGGGCGTCGTGGATTTCATCGAGAAACCGTTCGATCCCCCTCGTCTTGTCGAAGCGGTGCATGGCTGTCTGGTTCATCTGATGAAAGAGGGCGGCGCGCGTCAGAGCCGGCTTGAGGCCGCCGGACGCATCGCCCAGCTGAGCCAGCGCGAAAACCAGGTGTTCCGCGCCCTGGTCGAGGGTCGGTCCAACAAGGAGATCGCCGCGGAACTGAGTATCAGCCCGCGCACGGTTGAGATCTTCCGCGCCAAGGTCATGACCAAAATGCAGGCGAACAGCCTGCCGGCCCTGGTCCGGATGGGACTGGCGTCTCCGCCGGAATAGGCGTCAGGGCGCGAAGCCGATGCGCCACGACATAAGTCGCTCCAGCCGACTTGGCGTCGCCCGCGCATCTGTCATGGTGGAGGGATGGCCACCCTCACCCTGCCCTGCCGACCCGAACCGCTGGAGATCGATCCGGCGAAGACGGCGGTCATCGTCATCGACATGCAGAACGCCTACGCCTCGCCCGGCGGCTATCTGGATCTGGCCGGTTTCGACATCTCCGGCGCCGCCAGGGTGGTCGAGAACACCAAAGGGGTGCTCGAGGTCGCGCGCCGTGCGGGCGTCCAGGTCATCTATTTCCAGAACGGCTGGGATCCCGACTATGTCGAGGCCGGCGGCCCCGGCTCACCCAACTGGCACAAGTCCAATGCGCTGAAAACCATGCGCGCCCGGCCCGAACTGACGGGGACGCTCCTCGCCCGTGGAACGTGGGACTACGAACTGGTCGACGCGCTCAAGCCGCAGGCGGGCGACATCTGTCTGCACAAGACCCGCTACTCCGGCTTCTTCAACTCCCAGTTCGACAGCGTCCTGCGCTCGCGCGGCATCCGCAACCTCGTCTTCGTCGGCATCGCCACCAATGTCTGCGTCGAGTCCACGCTCCGGGACGGGTTCTTCCTCGAATATTTCGGCATCGTGCTGGAGGACGCCACCCATCAGGCCGGGCCCGAGTTTGTCCAGCAGGCCGCGATCTACAACATCGAGACATTTTTCGGCTGGGTCTCCAGCGTCGCCGACTTCAAGGGCGCCGTCGGTCAGATCGCGCCCCCAGAATCGAAAAGCGCACAGGAGGCCTGAATGCCCAAGACCGTCATCACACCGCCCGGCACCGTCACCCCGATCGCCCCCTTCTCGCCCGGGACCCTGGCCGACGGGATCGTCTATGTCTCGGGCACCCTGGCCTTCGACAAGGACAACAACGTCGCCTGCGTCGGCGACGCCGAGGGCCAGACGCGCATCGTGCTGGAGACCATCAAGTCGGTGATCGAGACCGCCGGCGGGACCATGGACGACGTGACCATGAACCACATCTTCCTCAAGGACTGGGCCGACTACGCCGCCCTGAACAAGGTCTATGCGGAGTATTTCCCCGGCGACAAGCCGGCCCGGTTCTGCATCGTCTGCGGCCTCGTCCGCCCCGACTTCCTCGTCGAGATCGCCACCATCGCCCACATCGGTGAACGCGCCTGAGCCCGCTCGCGACCCTGCTGATCAAGGCGGTCATCTCCGCGATCCTGATCGTGGCCGCCTCCGAGGTCGCGCGTCGCCAGCCGGGCATCGGGGCCCTGATCGCGTCCCTGCCCCTGGTGTCGGTGCTGGGCATGATCTGGCTGTGGTCGGCCAAGCCCGATCCGGAGAACATGGCGCAGCACGCCCAGGCGACCTTCTGGTACGTCCTGCCGTCCCTGCCCATGTTCCTGCTGATCCCCATGCTGCTGAGGCGCGGGATGGCGTTCTGGCCCGCACTCGGCCTCGGCTGCGCCCTGACCATCGGCCTCTATCTGGCGATGACCGCCGTCGGCCCGCGCTTTGGCTTGAAGCTGTGACAAGCGGGACCGCTGACGGCCTCTATTGGGAAATCCACGACGGACCCGGAGACGCGGCGTCGGTCATCCTGTCCGCCGGTCTCGGCGGATCGGCCACCTTCTGGGCCCCGCAGATGGACGCCCTGACCGAGCGCTTCCGCGTCATCCTCTACGACCACCGAGGAACGGGCCGCAGCGACCGCAGCCTGAAGCCCGGGCACTCCGTCGCCGCGATGGCGCAGGACATGGCCGCCGTCCTCGACGCCACGGACACGGCAAGGGCCCACCTCGTCGGCCACGCGGCGGGCGGCAATGCCGGGCTGCAGCTGGCGCTCGACCATCCCGAACGGCTCGACCGGCTGGTCGTTGTCAACGGCTGGTCGCGACCGGACCCGCATGTCGCACGCTGCTTCGCCGCCCGCATTCGCCTGCTAGAGGCCTTTGGCCCCACCGCCTATGTCGAGGCCCAGGCGGTGTTCCTCTACCCGCCCGACTGGGTCAGCGAGAACGACGCCCTGCTGAAGACGCAGGAACACCATCACATCCAGACCTTCCCCCGCACCGACGTCATGCTGGCCCGGATCTGCGCCCTGCTGGCCTTCGACATCGACGACCGGCTCGCCGAGATTCCGCACCCGGTTCTGGTCGCCGCCTCGGCCGACGACATGCTGGTTCCGCCGCTCCTGTCGCGACGTCTGGCTGAGGGTTTGCCCAGCGCGACGCTCGACGTCGTGCCCTGGGGCGGACACGCCTTTACGGCGACGGTTTCCGGTGCGTTCAATGCGCGCCTGGTCGCCTTTCTGAACGGCGACAGCTGAGGGGCGATCATCATGGAAGTCGGCGTCTTCGTACCGATCAACAACAACGGCTGGCTGATCTCAGAGACCGCGCCGCAGTACATGCCCTCGTTCGACCTGAACAAGCGCATCGCCCAGCGGGCCGAGCACTACGGCCTGGATTTCCTGCTCTCGATGATCAAGCTGCGCGGGTTCGGCGGCAAGACGGAGTTCTGGGAATACGGGCTGGAGAGCTTCACCCTGATGGCCGGGCTCGCGGCCGTCACCGAGAAGATCAAGATCTATGCAACCTGCCCGACCCTGGTCATCCCGCCGGCCTTCGCCGCGCGGATGTGCAACACGATCGATTCCATCAGCCACGGCCGCTTCGGTCTGAACCTGATCACGGGCTGGCAGAAGCCGGAATACTCCCAGATGGGCCTGTGGCCTGGCGAGGAGCATTTCCGTAACCGCTATCAGATGCTCGACGAATACGCCCGCATCCTGCGCGAGCTGTGGGAGACGGGTCGCTCGGACTTCAAGGGCGACTACTACACGATGGACGACTGTCTGGTCCGCCCGACGCCGTCGACCGACATGAAGATCATCTGCGCCGGCTCGTCGGACGAGGGCCTGGCCTTCTCGGCCCAGTGGGCGGACTACGCCTTCTGCCTCGGCAAGGGGGTCAACACGCCCAGGGCCTTCGCCTTCAACAATGAGCGTCTGGCCGAGGCGACCGCGAAGACTGGTCGCGACGTGAAGATGTTCGTCCTCGTCATGGTCATCGCTGCCGACACCGACGAAGAGGCGATGGCAAGGTGGAAACTCTACAACGACGGCGTCGACGTGGATGCGATCAGCTGGCTCAAGGATCAGGGCGCGGCCGACAAGGTCAACGCCACCACCAACGTCCGCCAGTTGGCCGCGCCCGAGGGGGCGGTGAATATCAACATGGGCACCCTGGTCGGCTCCTATGCCTCGGTCGCGCGGATGCTGGACGAGATGTCGGAGGTGCCCGGCACCGGCGGCGTCCTGCTGACCTTCGACGATTTCGAGAATGGGATCGAGGACTTCGGCCAGAAGATTCAGCCGCTGATGACCTGCCGCGCCAATGTGAAAGCGGCCTAAGCCTTGGCGAGCTTCGAGATCACCCGCGATGGCCCGATCGCGCATCTGCGTCTGACCCGGCCGGAGGCGTCGAACGCGCTCGACATGGATTTCTGGCGCCGCTTCGGGCCGGAGCTCAAGGTGCTGGATGCGACGGGCGAGGTCCGCGCCCTGGTCCTCTCCGGCGAAGGCCGAAATTTCTGCGCCGGCATGGACATCTCCGTCTTTTCGGGCGGCGCGATCCTGAACACCGACAAGGCCAGCGACCGCCAGGCCTTCCACCAGACCGCCCGAGACTTGCAGGAAACCCTGACCACGCTGGAAAAGATGCGGTTCCCCGTCATCGCCGCCATCCAGGGTGCCTGCGTCGGCGGCGGGCTCGACCTGATCGCCGCCTGCGACATCCGGCTGGCGTCGCAGGATGCGTACTTCCGCATCGAGGAAATCAACATCGGCATGATGGCCGATATCGGCAGCCTGCAACGCCTGCCGAAGCTCATGCCCGAGGGCGTGGTGCGGGAACTGGCCTATACGGGCACCAAATTGACGGTCGATCGCGCAGAACGACTGGGCATGATCAACGCCGTCCTGCCCGACGCCGAGGCGGTCGTTACGGCGGCGCTCGACATGGCGAAACGGATCGCGACCAAAGCGCCGCTGGCGATCTCCGGGTCCAAGGCCGCCCTCAACCACGCCCGCGACCACACCGTCGCCGAGGGGCTGGAATGGATCGCCGTCATGCAGGGCTCGCTGTGGAGCCCGGCCGATGTCATGGCCGCGATTCAGGCGCGCATGACGCGGACGGAGGGCGAATTCGCCCCGCTGTCGCCGCTGCGACCGTTTGACCCAGCAGTCTGAAAACCCGCCAGCACTGGTCTCGGCGTGAAGATTTCGTAATGATCAGCCGGAATGGCTCCGATCGTTTGACCTGTGTCACCCGGCTGTCAAAGATGCGGCCCGCGTGACGAGGGGGCTGCGTACAATGCCCGCTCAACACCGCCTGTGCGCCCCCGCGGCAGGCCATTCGGGTGGAGAGAAGCCTTGGATAGACGTTCATTCCTCGCCGCTTGCGGCATCGGCGCGGGCGGGCTTCTGCTGCCCGGGTTCGCCGGACGCGCCATCGCGGAATCCCAGCTGGTCGAGACCATCGACATCGCGGTCAAGAAACGCCTGGCCGACGCCGGCCTGAGCGCCGCCTCGGCAGCCGGCGCCAGCTACTGCGACGTTCGCGTCGGCCGCTACCTGCGCCAGTTCGTGATCACCCGGGAAGCCAACGTCCAGAACATCGTCAACACCGAGTCCATCGGCACGGGCGTTCGCGTCATCGCTGACGGGGCCTGGGGCTTCGCCGCCACCAACGACATGACGGCCGAAGCCGTGGCAGAGGCTGCGCGCCTCGCCACCGCCATCGCCAAGGCCAACGCCCGGAACCAGACCCAACCCGTCCAACTGGCCCCTACGCCCGGCGTCGGCGAGGTCAGCTGGAAGACCCCGATCCGCCGCAACGCGATGGAAGTACCGATCGCCGAGAAGGTCGAACTGCTGCTGGGCGTCAACGCCGCGGCGATGGCGGCCGGCGCCAACTTCGTCAACTCGCAGCTGTTCCTGGTCAACGAGCAGAAGTATTTCGCCAGCTCTGACGGCTCCTACATCGACCAGGACGTGCACCGCATCTGGGCCCCGATGTCGGTCACGGTCATCGACCAGACCACCGGCAAGTTCCGCTCGCGTCAGGGGCTGTCGGCCCCGATGGGCCTCGGCTACGAATATCTGGAAGGCCGCAGCGAGGACAAGCTGGAGTCGGCCAACGGCGCCGTGATCAGCTACGGCATGTCCTACGACATGCGCGAGGATGCGGTCGCCGCAGCCCGTCAGGCGCGCGAGAAACTGACCGCCAAGTCGGTGGAGCCGGGTCAGTACGACCTGGTCCTGGACCCCGATCACCTCGGCCTGACCATCCACGAGTCCGTCGGTCACCCGCTCGAGCTCGACCGGGTGCTGGGCTATGAGGCCAACTACGCGGGCACCAGCTTCGCCACGCTCGACAAGCGCGAGAGCCGCTTCCAGTACGGGTCGGAAATCGTCAACCTGTTCGCCGACAAGACCCAGCCCGGCAGCCTGGGCGCGGTCGAGTACGACGACGAGGGCGTGAAGACCAAGTCGTGGGATCTGATCAAGGACGGCAAGCTGGTCGACTACCAGGCGACCCGCGATCAGGTTCACATCCTGGGCAAAAATGCTTCGGACGGCTGCTCCTACGCCGACAGCTGGTCGACGGTTCAGTTCCAGCGCATGGCCAATGTCTCGCTGAAGCCGGGCACGCAGCCGATGACCCGCAACGACATGATCTCGAACGTCGAAAACGGCATCTACATCCTCGGCCGCGGGTCGTTCTCGATCGATCAGCAGCGCTACAACGCCCAGTTCGGCGGCACCCTGTTCTACGAGATCAAGAACGGCGAGATCACCCAGCCGCTCGAGGATGTCGCCTATCAGATGCGCACGCCCGAGTTCTGGAACGCCTGCTCGGCCATCTGCGACGAGAGCGACTACCGCATGTTCGGTTCGTTCTTCGACGGCAAGGGCCAGCCCAGCCAGGTGTCGGCGGTGAGCCACGGCTCCTCCTCCACCCGCTTCGACAAGATCAATGTCATCAACACCGCGCGTTCGCTCGGTTGATCGGACCCAAGGGAAAAATCACATGAGCATCATGACGGAAGCCGAGGCCAAGACGATCCTCGACAAGGTGATCGCACTGTCGACCGCCGACGAATGCACCGCGCAGCTGGACGGGACGATCGACGGAAATATCCGCTTCGCCCTGAACAACGTCTCGACCAGCGGCGTCATCTCCAACATCGACCTCAGCGTCCAGGTCGCGTTCGGCAAGCGCGTGGGCACCGCGACGATCAACGAGTTCTCGGACGTGGCCCTCGCCCGCGTCGTCAAGCGCGCCGAGGACCTGGCCAAACTGGCCCCGGAGAACCCGGAGTTCATGCCGGCGGTCGGTCCTCAGACCTATCGCGCCACGAACACCTTCAGCGCGGCGACGGCGGCCATCACGCCAGAGAACCGCGCCGAAATCGCCCGCGCCTCGATCGCCCCCTGCAAATCGCAAAATCTGATCGCCGCCGGGTTCCTGAACGACAACCAGAGCTTCACCGCCTTCGCCAACTCGAAGGGCGCCTTCGGTTATCAGCGCTCCACCGAGATGGACTACACCTGCACGGTGCGGACCGAGGACGGCACGGGATCGGGCTGGGTCGCCCGTAACCTTCAGGACGCCAGCACCTTCAACGTCGATACCGACATCCAGATCGCGATGCGCAAGGCCAGCGCCTCGCGCGACGCCCAGGCGCTCGAGCCCGGCAAGTACACGGTGATCCTGGAACCGGCCGCGGCCGCGGGCCTGATCTCCTTCATGTTCAACTTCTTCGACGCCCGTTCGGCGGACGAGGGCCGCAGCTTCCTGTCCAAGGCGGGCGGCGGCAACAAGATCGGCGAACAGGTCTTCGACCCGCGCGTCAACGTCTACTCGGATCCCGGCCACGCCGAGACCCCGGCCCTGCCCTGGGACGGCGATGGCCTGCCACGCGAGCGCGTCAACATCGTCGAGAACGGCGTCGTTCGAAACCTGGGCTATTCGCGCTTCTGGGCCGACAAACAGGGCAAGCCGCAGATGGCCCAGCCGGGCAACATTATCATGGAGGGCGGCTCCAAGTCGACGTCCGACCTGGTGCGCGAGACCGAGCGCGGCATCCTGGTGACCCGCACCTGGTACATCCGCATGGTGGACCCGCAGACGGTGCTGCTAACCGGCCTGACCCGCGACGGCACCTTCTACATCGAGAACGGCGAGCTGAAATATCCGCTGAAGAATTTCCGCTTCAACGAGTCCCCCGTGATCATGCTGAACAACATCGACGAACTGGGCCGCTCGGTCCGCGTCGGCGATGACGGTCCGACCATGATGATCCCGCCCATGCGCGTGCGCGACTTCACCTTCACCTCCCTGTCCGACGCCGTCTGACCGGAGAGAGTGCGTGTCGCGTTCGAGTATGACACGCGCGGATGCCTTGCGACTGCTGACCGGCGGCGCGCTGGGAGCCCTGCTTGCAGGCTTCCCGCGCGCCGCCGACGCGCAGGCCACCTATGATTTCTGGTTCACCCGGTTGCGCTATGATTCCGGCGACTGGGACGTGGACCAGCGGATGCCGGCCAACATCCTGACCTCCCTGGTCGACTACACCAACCTGCGCGTCGATCCCGAAGAGCGGGTCGTGGCCCTGGCCGATCCGGCCATGCTGACCGCCCCGTTCTGCTATCTCGCCGGCCACAAGCTGGTCGAGTTCAACGCCGCGGAGGCGCGCAATTTCGAACGCTATGTGAGGAACGGCGGCTTCGTCTTCGTCGACGATTGCAACCACGACATAGACGGCCTGTTCGCCACGACGTTCGAGCGTCAGATGGCCTCGATCTTCGGCGCGGAGGCCCTGAAGAAATTGCCCAATGACCACGCCATCTACTCGAGCTTCTTCGAGTTCGAGGACGGCCCGCCAGCGACCAGTTTCGAACTGAATGGCTGGGGCGACGACCTCATTCACGACTACCTCAAGGGCATCGAGATCGATGGCCGGCTGGGCGTGCTCTACTCCAATAAGGACTATGGCTGCGAGTGGGACTACGACTGGCGCAACAAGCGCTTCCTGGCCGAGGACAACACCAAGTTCGCGGTCAACATCATCCTCTACGCCCTGACGGCCTGACCTTCCGCCTGTCCTCCTCCCCGGAGCCTCTATGACCACGCCCACCCAAACCGAGATCGACGCCCGGCTGGCCCAGCTCGGCAAGCTGAAGGCCGCGATCGGCCAGGCCATCGTCGGCCAGAACGAGGTCGTCGAACAGCTGCTGATCGGCCTGCTCGCCGGCGGCCACTGTTTGATCGAGGGCGTCCCCGGCCTCGGCAAGACCCTGCTCGTCCGTACCCTGGGCCAGGCCCTGCATCTGGAGTTTCGGCGCGTCCAGTTCACCCCCGACCTGATGCCCTCGGACATCCTCGGCACCGAGGTGCTGGAGGAGGATCACGGCACCGGCCACCGCAGCTTCCGCTTCCAGCCCGGCCCGGTCTTCACCAACCTGTTCCTCGCCGACGAGCTGAACCGCACCCCGCCCAAGACCCAGGCCGCCCTGCTGGAGGCGATGCAGGAGCATACGGTCAGCTATGCCGGCGTGACCCACAAGCTGAACGAACCCTTCTTCGTCCTGGCGACCCAGAATCCGCTGGAACAGGCCGGCACCTATCCCCTGCCCGAGGCGCAGCTTGACCGCTTCCTGCTGAACATCCGCGTCGGCTATCCGACGGCGGAAGAGGAGCGCGCCATCCTGGTCCAGACGACCGGCTCCGGCGGCGGCGCGGTGCCCCAGGTCATGGTCGGCGAGGATATCGTCGCCCTGCAGAAATGGGTGCGCGACGTCTATGTCGGGGAGGCCCTCCTGACCTGGATCACCGCCCTGGTCCGCGCCACCCGGCCGTCGGCGGACTCGCCGAAAGCCATTCAGGACTATGTGCGCTGGGGCGCCGGTCCGCGCGCCGGTCAGGCGCTGGTCCTCGCCGCCAAGGCGCGCGCCCTGCTGCATGGCCGTCTGGCCGCAACGCGCGAGGACGTCGTAGCCCTGGCCGCACCGGTCCTGCGTCACCGCATCCTCCTGTCATTCGCCGCCGAGGCGGAGCGCAAAACGGCCGACGACGTCGTCTCCGCCCTTCTGGCCGCCCTGCCCGCACCCGCACCCGACTGATCCACGGCATGTCCCCGCTCGACCTGCCCCCGGAGTTGCGCAGCCGCCTTCGTCGTCTGTCCATCGTCCCGCGTCGCGCGGCGGTGCTGGCGAGTGCGGGCATGCATGACAGCCGCAACAAGGGCGGCGGGCTCGAGTTCGCCCAGTACCGGGCCTATGAGCGTGGCGACGATCTGCGGGCCATCGACTGGAAACTCTACGCCCGCTCGGACAGGTTCTTCGTCCGCGACGCCGAGCGCGAGAGCCCCGTCGCCATCTGGATCGTCATCGACGCCAGCGCTTCCATGGCCCAGGCCGATCTCGCCCGCCCGGACTGGTCCCGCTTCGACGCCGCGCGCCGCCTCACTGCCAGCCTGATCGAGATCGCCCTGTATCAAGGCGACCGCTTCGGCGTGGTGGTGGAGCGCGCCGAGGGGCCGATGGTCCTGACGCCGCACGCCGATGGCCGCCATCGCGACCGGCTGCTGCTGGCGCTGGCCCCGCTGAAGGCTGCGGGCGCGGCGGACTGGTCCCGTGACGTCGGCATCTTCGGCGAACAGATCGGCGCGCGCGACCTGATCGTCATCCTGACCGACGGCTTCGACGATGGCTGTATCGGGACTGCCGAACGGTTAGCCGCCTCTGGCCGCGACATCTGCCTCGTCCAGATCCTGACCGGCGACGAGCGCGATTTCCCGTTCGACCGGGGTTATCGCTTCCATGACCCGGAGACGGGGGCCGAACTGATCGGCGACGGCCGCTCGCTCCGCGCCGACTTCGTCGCCCGGTTCGCCGCCGCCCGCGCCGCGCTGGCCGCCCGGCTCGACGCGCGCGGCATCCGCCACGTCGAGCATTTCATCGACGAGAGCGCGGACATTCCGATCCGCACCCTGTTCCGCCCGACCGGCCGACAATGAACCCGGCGCTGCTCCTCCCCGCTGGCCTCGCCGCCCTGCTGGCCCTGGCGATCCCGATCGTCATCCATATCGCGCGCCGCACCGAGAGCCGGACGATCGACTTCGCCGCCCTGCGCTGGCTCGATCCCCAGCCGAAGCCGCGTCGCAGCCTGACCATCGACGAGCGGTTGCTGCTGGCCGCTCGCCTCCTGCTGCTGGCTCTGATCGCCCTCTGGCTGGCCGCGCCGGTACTGTGGAACGCCGCCGACGATCGCCCCGTCGTGGCCATCGCGCCGGGCGCCGACGCCGCGACCATCGCTGCTGCCACGGAAAAGGGCGACCGCGTCGTCTGGCTGGCGCCCGGCTTCCCCGAGCACGGCGCCCTGACCCCCGTCGCGCCAGGGGATGTCGTCAGCCTGATCCGCCAGCTCGACGCCGAACTCCCGCCCGGCGCCCCGGTCAAACTAGTCGTCCCCGGCACGCTCGACGGCGTCGACGCCGAGCGCCCGAGGCTGTCCCGCCGTGTCGGATGGACCGTCGGCGCCGAAGCGGCCGCGGCCCAGATCGGCTCGCCCGCGCCGCCGTCCCTGACCGTCCGCTTCGCCCCGGAGGCCGGGGATGCCGTCCGCTATTTCCGCGCCGCCGCCACGGCCTGGACCGCGGCCGACGTCGCCCCGACCTTCGCCGCCGAACCGGTCGATCGCGCCGTCCCGAACAGCGCCCGTCATTTGATCTGGCTGGCGTCCGGCCGCGTCCCTGTTCCGGTCGAGCGCTGGGTCCGAAATGGCGGCGTGATCCTGACCGCGCTCGACTCCCGCATCCCCGTCGAGGGCGAGACCGTTCCCGTGTGGCGCGGTGCGGCCGGAGAACCGCTGGCTTTCGCGGGCCGTCTGGGCCGGGGCCGCGTCATCCGCCTGACCCGCGCGCTGGAACCCGCCGCCATCCCGCAGCTGGTCGAGCCGGACTTCCCCGACGCCCTCCTGTCCATGCTCGATCCGCGTCCGGCGCCCGGCCGCGTCGCCGCCGTCGATCATGCCCCCCTGACCGGCGCCGCCCCCTATGACCAGCCGCCGCTCGACCTGCGTCCGTGGCTGGCCCTGCTGATCGCCGTCGCCTTCGCCGGCGAGCGTTGGCTGGCCATGCGGCGCCAGAGGGCGATCACGCCATGACGGCCGTCCCTGTCCTGCTGAACCACCAGAGCGCCGCCCGCGCGCGCGCCGGTCTCGACACCGTCGCCCTCGGCCTGCCCGGCGTTCTCGTACTCGCCGCGCTGGGCTGGCGGCTGTTCGGAGTGACGGGCGCGGTCATCGCCGCCCTGCCTGGTCTCATCGCCCTCGCTGCCGTCGCCATCTGGCGCTCTCGCCGGTTCGACCTGCGCTGGCTGATCGGCGAGCTCGACGCCCGCATTCCGCGCTTCGAGGACAGCACCGCCCTGTTATTCAGGGACCGCGCCGCCGTCGCCGGCCTCGCCGCCCTGCAACGCGACCGGCTGGAGAGCCGCGTCCACGAAGCCTCCGCCATCGACCTCCGCCCCGACTGGTCGCAGCGGCCGATCCTGATCGCCTGGGCCGCCGCCGTCATCCTGATCGCCGCCATCTTGATCTGGCCTAGCGCGAACGGCTCCGAGACCAGGACCGCCGCCCCCGCCCGCGCCGCCGCCGGAGCCACGGCGCCCGTCCTGACCGGCGCGCGCCTGCGGATCACTCCGCCCGCCTACACCGGCCTGCCCGTCCGCGAGCAGACCGCGCTCGACGCCCGGGCGCCAGAGGGCTCTCGCGTGGAATGGCTGATCGACTTCGCCCCGCAGCCGTCCTCGGCCGGACTGGAGTTCCCCGAAAGCACGCCGGTGTCCCTGATCCGGGACGGCCGGCGCTGGACCGGCGCGCGGATCGTCGATCGACCCCTGCTCTACCGGATCGAGGCCACGGGTCTGGCCCAGCAGCGTCTGAATCGGCTCGACGCCGTCGCCGACGCCGCACCTGTCGTCCGCCTGGTCGAACCCGAAAGCCAGCTGGTCCAGCTCACCCCAGGCCAGACGACCTGGACGCCCGTGTTCGAGGCCAGCGACGACTACGGCGTCATCGAGACAGCGACCCTGCGCATCACTGTCACCAAGGGCGACGGCGAGAACATCACCTTCGAGCAGCGCTCCATGCCGCTGCGTGGACGGGGCGCGGCGAAACAGCTGCGTTTCTCCACGACGCTCGATCTCGCCCGCGAGGGCATGGCGGCCGGCAGCGACCTGATCGTCCAGCTCGTCGTCTCCGATAACCGGGTGCCTGAACGCCAGCAGGTCGAGGGTCCCAGCGTGATCCTGAGATGGCCCGCCAACCTCGCCATGGCCGACGGGCTGGACGGCATGGCCATGCGCATCATGCCCGCCTATTTCGCCAGCCAGCGCCAGATCATCATCAACGCCGAGGCCCTGATCGCCGAGCGTCGTCGGCTGGAGCCGCGCGCCTTGATGGACCGCTCCAACGTCATCGGCGAGGAACAGGCCGCGCTGCGTCTGCGCTACGGACAGTTCATGGGCGAGGAGGCGGAGGGCGGTGGAGGCAGCGGCATCATCCTGCCGACCAGCGACGCTCCGCCCGCCCGCGCGCCTCTGCCGACCAGCGACGCGCCCGCGCCCGCCCAAGCGCCCGCGCATGACGAGCATGACGATCACGGCGACCATGGCGGAGAGGCCGCCGGCGGCGCCATGGGTTCCGAGGTCGATGTGCTGCACGAGTTCGGCCACGCCCACGACACCGGTGAGGCCGCGACCCTGTTCGCGCCCCGGACCCGATCCGCCCTCGCCCGCGCGCTGGACGCCATGTGGAGCTCGGAGCGGGAGCTGCGTCAGGGACGGCCGGAGCAGGCCCTGCCCTTTGCCAACGAAGCGCTGGAACTGCTGAAGGAGGCCCAGCGCGCGACCCGCGTCTTCCTTCCCAGACTCGGCTCGGACCTGCCGCCCGTCGACTTCGCCCGCCGTCTGACCGGCAAGCGCGAGGACATCGTGGCGGAGACTGCCGAGCGTCCCGAACGCAGTCCTGCAGACGCCGTCGCCGCCGACGCCTGGCGCGCGCTGGAGGAACGGCCGCGTTCGGCCTCGGGGGCGCTGGCGCTCGGCGCCCTCGACCGCTGGGCGCGCGAGAATGGAGGCCGGCTCGCCGATCCCCTGGCCCTGCGAGCTGCCATCGACACGGTGCGCAACGAGCCCGCCTGTCTCGACTGCCGCCGCCGCCTGCGCGCCCTACTGTGGACCGCCCTGCAACGTCCGGCCCCGTCGCCCGGCCGCCGCGAGGCTCCCGGCGCACGCGGCCAACGCTATCTGGACGCCCTGCGATGAACGTCTCCAGCCCGGCTCTCTGGACGACCCTGATCATCGTCGCAGGGGTTGCCCTCGGCGTCATACCTCTGCTCCGGTGGCAAGGATCCGCGGCTCCGGAGGCCCAGGCCCCGCGCTGGCGTCTGGCCGCACTGATCGGCCTTCAGGTCGTCGCCGGCGCCCTCGTCTGGCTGACGCTGAACCCGCCCTCGTCCGTCATCCGCACCGGAACCCTGATCGTCGCCACGGGGGGATCCCCCGCGATCATCCCGACCGCGCCCGGAGACATCCTGGTGGCCCTGCCCGAGGCCGGCCCCGTCACCGGCGCGACCCGCGTCCCCGACCTCGCGACGGCGCTGCGACGTTCTCCCACGCCGGTCCGTATCCGGGTCCTGGGGCAAGGGTTCACGCCACGAGACCAGTCTCCCCTGCCTGTGCCGGTCGAGTTCTCCGCCCCGCCCCCTCCGCGCGGCCTGATCGACATCGCCCTGCCCGAGGTGACGGCGCCCGGCGCGACCTTCGTCGTCGGCGGACAGGTTGGAACGATGCCTGCGGGAACCGTCGAACTGGTCGATCCCGCCGACGTCGTCGTCGATCGCGCCCGCACAGCGCCCGGCGAGCGTTTCGCCCTGATGGCCGCCGCCCGCGCGCCCGGCCTCGCCCTGTTCGACCTCAGGCTCCGCGACCCCGCCGGCGCCGTCGTCGAGCGCATCGCCATCCCGGTCGAGACCATGGCGACGACGCCGCCGCGCGTCCTCGTCCTCGCGGGAGCGCCCACGGCCGAGACCAAATATCTGAAGCGCTGGGCCGAGGATTCCGGCGTCGAACTGACCCTCGACATCGACGTCGGCGCGGGCGTCCGGCTCGGCGACGCACCCGTGCCGTTCAACGCCGCGACCCTGGATGAACAGGATCTCGTGGTTCTCGATGACCGTCGCTGGGACAGTCTCGGCGGCAGCCAGCGTGCGGCCCTGACGGCGGCAGTGAACGGCGGCATGGGTCTTCTGTTCCGCCCGACCGGCCCGCTGTCGGCCGCGACCCGGCGCGACTGGGCCGGGCTCGGCATCGCCCTGACGGGCGGCGACGAGGCCGTTCCGCTGCGCCTCGATCTCCCCGCCGAAGAGGCCACGCCCGGGGCCGAGGCCGAGACGGCCGAAGAGACCGAGGCCATGCCGGAACTGGCCCGTCGCGACCTGACCGACGAGGGCTCCGGCGCCGTGACCCTGTTGCGGGATGCCGACGGGGTCGCCCTGGCCAGTTGGCGCGCGCGCGGCCGCGGCCGGGTCGGCGTCTGGACCGTGACCGACAGCTACGCCCTGGTGCTCACCGGCCGTCCGGATCGCTACGGCGAGATGTGGAGCGCCCTCTTCTCGCAGATCGGCCGCGCCGGCGACGACAGCCGCGCCGAGGTCGACGGCATCGCCCGCGTCGGCGCCCGCATCGCCGTGTGCCGCCTCGTCGGACAGGCCAATGTCCTGGGCCAGGACGGCCGCGCCCATGGCCTGCGCGTTGATCCGGCCGCCGGCGACCGCGCCTGCGCCGCCTACTGGCCCGAACAACCGGGCTGGCACGTCATCCGCGACGGCGAGAACCGCCAGACGGCCTTCTATGTCCAGCCCGCGGACGCCGCGCCTTCTTTGGTCATGGCCGCCAACCGTTTGGCGACGCTGGCGCTCGCGGGGACCGCCCCGACCCGGGCGGCGCCGGCCTCGACCTCCGACGCGCCCGGCTCACCCTGGCCGTGGTTCGCCGGGCTGCTGGTGGTGTTGTCAGGCCTGTGGTGGCTCGAACGGAACCGGGACGTCGGCGGATGGGTCGCGGCCTTGCGAACGCGCGTCGGCCATCGCTGGAGCGGGTTCGCCGCGCGACTCCGGAAATAGACTCGACAGAGTCGACAGAGTCGCGCCGCTTCGACGGGGTGATGATGAGACCTGTCAAAGACCGCAAAGATCAGATGGGAGCCCCGGCCTGACGCGAAAGACCTGAGCAGGAATAAATTCGCAGCGCCCTTTGGCGCCGTGGCCGCCGGCAGGAGGGATCACCCTCCGCCGGAGGCCAGGCCAGGCCGGACCTATTGCGATCCCGCCGCCGGAGCGGTGGGGTTCTTGATCGTCTGGTCCAGCCAGCGGGTCATCTCCCACAGGGTGTGACCGACCGATTCCCGCGCCCGATAGCCGTGCGCCTCGAGCGGCAGGACGACGTAGCGGACCGTCGCCCCATTGCCCTTCAGCGCGGCGTAGAACCGCTCCGACTGGATCGGGAAGGTGCCCTGGTTGTCGTCCGCCTCGCCGTGGATCAGCAGGATCGGCTCATTGACCTTGTCGGCATAGGCGAAGGGCGACATCTCGTTATAGGTCTCCGGCGCCTGCCAGTAGGTGCGCTGCTCGGCCTGGAATCCGAACGGCGTCAGGGTGCGGTTATAGGCGCCCGACCGGGCGATGCCGGTGGCGAACAGGTCGGTGTGAGCCAGCAGGTTTGCGGTCATGAAGGCGCCGTAGCTGTGGCCCCCGACGGCGATACGGCCGCGTTCGGCCACGCCCATTCCTACCACCGCATCGACCGCCGCCTTCGCGCTGGCGGCGAGTTGTTCGATGTAGGTGTCGTTCGGCTCGGTCCCGTCCGCGCCCACGATCGGCATCGAGGGGTTGTCCAGAATGGCGTAGCCCTGGGTCAGCAGGAACAGGTGGCTGGAGCCGCCCGGACGCACGAAGCGGTTGGCGGTATCCACGACCTGACCGGCCACGGCCGCGTCGGTGAACTCCGCCGGATAGGCCCACATCAGCAGCGGCAGGGGGCCGTCGCGATCCTTGTCGTAGCCGGCCGGCAGATAGAGGGTGCCCGACAGCTGCACCCCGTCGTCTCGGGTGTAGGTGATCAGCTGCTGGGTCACGCCAGCCAGCTGCGGCGCCGGGTCGGGGAAGCTGGTCAGGGGCGTCACGTCGCCGTCCAGGTCGCGGACCCGCAGGTTTGCCGGCTCGGTCCGGCTCTCGCGCACCGTGACCAGACGGCGGCCGTCGTCATCAAGCAGACCGACGACGGTCTCGTACTCGCCGCTCGCCGACTGCCAGATCCGCTCCGTCTGGCCTGTCGCGAGGTCGAGCGTGCCGAGGAAGGGATACTCGCCCTCCCGCGTCGCGCCGTCGCCCTCGACGAAGACGCGCGACCCGTCCGGGGTGAACTGGATCACCTCGCGGCCCGCGGCGTTGGCCTCGGTCGCGATCGAGCCCGGGTCGTTGTAGCGATCCTGATAGTTGCGATCGACGATGACGCGGCCAGCGCCCGGACGCGACGGATCGACGACCGACCGGGTCTCGTGCCGGGTGTTGAACCACTGGGTGTTGACCACGGCCACGTCCGACCGGCCCCAGGTCACGCCGGCATAGCGTTCGGGCAGATCGATCAGGGTCGTCGCCTGACCTTTGAATGGCGCATCCAGCATCAGGACGCGGTCGCGCACGGTCGCCGGCGTACGCGGATCACCGCCGTCCTGGGCCTCGACCCAGACCAGGGTCGATGGCGTGTCGGCGCGCCACTGGGCTGCGCGGGGGCCGGTCTCTACGGCGTCGAAGGGCGGCGGGATATTGTCACGCAGCGGCAGGTCGGCGACCTCATGCACGACCCGGCCGTCCATGTCGGTCACCACCACGTCGCCGGGGAACAGGCGCGCGGGCACGACATAGCTGAACGGCCGTCTGGCCGTGGTCTGCAGCAGATAGCGGCCATCCGGCGACACCGAAGCGCCCAGGATCACGCCCGGCGCGCCGATGCTGCGGGCCTCTCCGGTCAGCGGGACGACAACCAGCTGCGCGGTGAAATAGTGGGCGAACAGGGCCTCATCGCCGGCATCGGCCAGCAGGTCCTGATAGGTGCGCACCGCCGCCGCGCGGCCGCCGCTCTCGGCGACCGTGGGCCCGGCCGGCGCGGCCGTCACGTCCGGCGCAGCGCCGCGATCAGCCGGCACGGCCCGGACCAGCAGGCCCGAACTGTCCGGCAGCCAGCTCATGCCGGCGCCCGTCGCGGCGTTCACGCGGGCGCCAAACACCTCGCGCGCCGTGGCCGTGCCGACATCGGCGACCCACAGGGCCATGCCTTCGGGCTGGTCCATCAGGAAGGCGACAGACCTGCCGTCGGGCGACCAGCTCGCCCCCGTGAAGCGCGAGCCTTCGGGCAGGGCGACGGCGCGCGCCGCGCCGCCTTCGACCGACTGGAAGCTCAGGCCCGTCACCCAGGAGATGCGGCTGTTGGCCGGTCCGTTGTTGCGCGGATTGATCCGATAGCCGGCGAGGCGGAGCATCGGCTCGGCCAGTTCGGCGATCGTCGGCAGGTTGGACCGCTGGAAAAGGACCAGGGTCTTCTGATCGGGGCTGACGCTGGCGCCGGGCGTCGGCCGGGCGTCCAGGATGTCCGCAATCGGCGCGGGCGGCTGCTGATAGGTCAGCGCGCTACCGGCCGTCTGGGCCAGAACGGGCGTCGCGAACAGCATCAGCACAGTCGGCGCCACATGACGCATCAGTCGCATCTTCATCGGAAACTCTCACCCAGACAGGACAAGGCGGGCCCCTCCGGCGCGCCGGGCGGGACAGTAACCCCGCATTTCGCCCTGGTCACCAAGGCAAACCTCCCTTCCCGTGTGACCCAAGAGATTCTAAAAGCGGCCTCGTTCAGATGGAGCACCTCCCCGTGCCAATCGCCTCCGATATTCTTTCCCTGATCGGCTCCACGCCGATAATCCGGCTGCGCGCGGCGTCCGCCGCGACAGGCTGCGAGATTCTGGGCAAGGCAGAGTTTCTCAATCCAGGCGGGTCGGTGAAGGACCGCACCGCACGCGGCCTGATCCTCGACGCCAAGGCCTCCGGCACACTGCGACCCGGCGGCACGATCGTGGAGGGAACAGCCGGCAATACCGGCATCGGCCTAGCCCTGGTCGGCGCCGCGCTGGGCCATCCCGTCGTTATCGTCATGCCGCGCAGCCAGAGCGAGGAAAAGAAGAAGGCCGTCCGCCTGCACGGCGCCCGCCTGGTCGAGGTCGATCCGGCCCCCTTCTCCAGCCCCAACCATTTCGTCCATTTCTCGCGCCGCCTCGCCGCCGAGCTGAATGAGAGCGAGCCCAACGGGGCCTTCTACGCCGACCAGTTCGACAACACCGCCAACCGCCGCGCCCATTTCGAGACTACAGGCCCGGAGATCTGGGACCAGACCGGAGGCCGCATCGACGGTTTCGTCTGCGCCGCCGGCACCGGGGGCACACTGGCCGGCACGTCCGCCTTCCTGCGGTCGAAGAACGCCGCCGTCCGCATCGCCCTCGCCGATCCGCCCGGCGCCGCCCTGCATGCCTGGTTCACCGAAGGGGAGCTGAAGGCCGAGGGCTCATCCGTGACCGAGGGCATCGGCGTCAACCGCATCACCGGCAATCTTGAAGGCGTCACGGTCGATCATTCCTTCCGCATGGAGGACGCCGAGGCCCTGTCGGTCATCTTCGATCTGGCCAGGGACGAGGGCCTGACCCTCGGTCCGTCCAGCGGCGTGAACGTCGCCGGCGCCGTCCGACTGGCCCGCGAACTCGGCCCCGGCCACACCATCGCGACCATCCTCTGCGATCCTGGCCAGCGCTACGCCGGCAAGATCTACAACCCCGCCTTCCTGCGCTCCAAGGGGTTCGACGTGCCCGCCTGGCTGGAGGGCGTATGAGCGACGCAGGCGACGCGGGACGCCGCCTCCCGCCCCTCAACTCTCTGAAGGCCTTCGAGGCCGCGGGGCGTCGGCTCAGCATCTCGCTCGCCGCGCGCGAACTGGGCGTCACCCCCGGCGCCGTCAGCCAGCAGATCAAGGTGCTGGAGGATCACGCCGGCGGCCCCCTGTTCCGTCGCGACGGCGGCGCCGTGGCCCTGACCGAACTCGGCGCCCGGCTTCAACCGGTGCTGCGCGACGCCTTCGAACAGCTGAAGCGCGCCGCCGACATCGTCTATGGCCCGACCGGCCGCCGGTCGCTCGCCGTCAGCGTGCCCCCCTCCTTCGCCGCCCGCTGGCTGGCGCCCCGGATGGTCCGCTTCTCGGCCGACCATCCCGAGATCGAGGTCTGGGTCTCGGCCGACATGCAACTGGCCGACGTGGCCGGCGGCCGGGTCGATGTCGCCGTGCGTTACGGCATCGGCGGCTATCCCGGTGTCCGTTCGGACCTCCTGTTCGAGGCCGGAGTCGTGCCCGTCTGCAGCCCGGCCCTGCTGACCGGCCGTTCGCCGCTGCAGAAGCCCGCCGACCTCGCTCGCCACACCCTGATCCATGTCGGCAACGGGCATGTCGAGGAGCCGCGCCCCGACTGGGCCGCGTGGCTGAAGGCCCGAGGCGTGACCGGCGTCGACGCCTCGGCCGGGTCCCGCTACGATCAGACCGCCTTCGCCATCGAGGACGCCGCCAACGGCCGGGGCGTGGCCCTGGCCCCCCGCGCCTTCGTCGCCGCCGACCTGGCCTCGGGCCGGCTGATGACGCCATTCGCCGACGGCTACCTGCCGACCGACATGGCCTACCATGTGCTGACCCGCCGCAACGGCGGCCGCGAGGAGGCCCGCACCTTCGTCGCCTGGCTGAGGCGCGAAGCTGATGCCGACGACGGCACGGTCGATGAGCTGTAGGAGACCCGTATGAATCTTCCGGATCGAGGCGTCGTCATCGTCGGAGCGGGCCATGCAGGCGGCACGGCCGCCGCCCTGTTGCGCCAGTACGGCTATGACAGGCCCATCACCCTGATCGGCGAGGAACCGCTGATCCCCTATCAGCGCCCACCCCTGTCCAAGGCCTGGCTCAAGGGCGAGGCGGAGGGCGACAGCCTCGCCCTGCGTCCGCTGGCCTTCTACGCCGAACACGAGATCGACCTTCGCCTCAGGGTCGAGGTCACCGGCATTGATCGGACGGCCCGGACCGTCGGCCTGTCGGACGGCTCGACCGTGGCCTACGATCACCTGATCCTTGCGACTGGAGCGCGGGCCCGCAGACTCGACGTCCCCGGCGCGGACCTCGTCGGCGTCCACGTCCTGCGCACGGCCGCCGATGCGGAGGCGATCAAGGCCCAGCTCGGCGAGGGCCGCACCCTGGCCGTGGTCGGCGGCGGCTATGTCGGGCTGGAGGTCGCCGCCTCGGCCCGTGCCCTGGGCGCCGGGGTCGTGGTGCTGGAGCGCGAGCCGCGCCTTCTGGCCCGCGTCGCCTGCGATGTCCTCTCGACCTTCTTCCAGACCTATCACGAGGATCGCGGCGTCCGCTTCGAACTGGCCGCCGACGTCACCGGTTTCGTCGGCGACGGTCCCCGCGTCGCGGGCGTGACCCTGGCCGACGGCCGCACCATCGCCTGCGACAGCGCCGTCGTGGGCGTCGGCGCCATCCCCAATGACGCACTGGCGGTCGCGGCGGGGCTCGACGTGGAGGGCGGCATCCTGGTCGATCTGGAGGCCCGCACCTCCGACCCCGCCATCTTCGCCATCGGCGACGTCACCCGTCGCCCCATGCCGATCTACGGCCGGATGTTCCGCATGGAGAGCGTCCCCAACGCCCTGGAACAGGCGAAACAGGCCGCCGCCGCCATCACCGGCCGCCCCGCCCCCGCCGGCGAGACCCCCTGGCAGTGGTCGGACCAGTACGACCTCAAGCTCCAGATCGCCGGCTATCCCTTCGACAGCGACCGCATCGTCGTCCGCGGCGATCCGGCCACCGCCAGCTTCGCGGTCTTCCACCTGTCCGGCGACAGGATTCAGGCGGTCGAGGCGATCAACGCCCCGCCCGAGTTCATGATGGGCCGGAAGCTGATCGGGGAACGGCGCGCGGTGGATGTGGAGAAGCTGGCGGACAGGGCGGTGTCGATGAAGGAGGTGGGGGCTTAAGCACTTTTTGCGACACAACCTATCCGTGATATGCGGACGGCATGCCCACCATCTCATGGTTTTACGGGATCGCGATCCGGATGTACGTCAGCGATCATCCGCCGCCGCACTTCCATGCCTATTACGAATCAAGCGTTGCCTTCGTCTTGATCGAAACAGGCGAGATCACCGTGGGTCGATTGCCACCCCGGATCGCGCGATTGGTCGAAGAATGGAGACTGAAGTATATTGCCCAACTGAGGAGCGTCTGGGCGATCGCCGAACGCGGCGAAACCAACGCCTTGGGTCGCATTCCGGGTCTGGGTGAAAAGAAATGAGAGACGTCGTTCACGTCCGCCGATACCGCATCATCGGTCCCTATCGGCTGTGGCTCCAGTTCACCGACGGCCTCGCGGGCGAGTGGGATTTCTCTGACCTCGCAACCAGCGAAAAACCGGTGACCCTGCCCTTCCGCGACCCCGAATTTTTCAATGAGGTCTTCCTCGACTTCGGCGCCCTGACCTGGCCCAACGGCTACGATTGGAGCCCAGAGGCGCTGCATGCCGACATGCGGGCGGCGGGCGTGCTGAAGTTCGAGAGCGCGGCGGCTTAGTGCATCTCACGATAGCCAACGAAGCCGATGTTCAGCACCACCTAGCTCTCGTCCGAACCTCCGCCGCACGCACTAGAGAGTGGATTTCCGGCCATCGGGAGGACCCGCTCGACCTTCTGCGCGATTTGAAATTCGAGACTGTCGGATTTCATCCGGTCGAGGACCGGCCGCTTAACTTCATCGAACAGATCAATCAGACTTGGACATACGCGGTGGCCCTGTTGGCAGTCCGAAAGCTGTTCGAGCTTCATCCTGAGATCACGGCCTACCGCGTGGCTCCCGGGGCGCACATGTCTCAGGAACTCGACATCATGAGCGAAGACGTCGGACTTCTGGGAGCCGAGACTTTCGCAGCAGTCGATCCGTCGAACAACCGAAAGCTCGCCAAGGATCTGGAGAAGATGTCCGCGCGCTCAGAGCTCCACCGCTACATTTTCTTTGCCTCGCCACGGCATCACGGCACGCAGAGACTGACGAAACTCGAGCGCGCAGGCACGCAGGTCTGGTCCGTGGACCTTCACGACTAAAGCCCCTTCACGATCCCCTCGACCATCTTCTTGGCGTCGGCGAACAGCATCATGGTGTTGTCGCGGAAGAACAGTTCGTTCTCGACGCCGGCATAGCCCGCCGCCATGCCGCGCTTGATGAACAGGACCGTGCCGGCCTTCTCCACGTCGAGGATCGGCATGCCGTAGATGGCGCTGGTCGGGTCCGTCTTGGCCGCCGGGTTGGTGACGTCGTTGGCGCCGATGACGAAGGCGACGTCGGCGGAGGCGAACTCGGCGTTGATGTCCTCCAGCTCGAACACCTCGTCATAGGGGACGTTGGCCTCGGCCAGCAGGACGTTCATGTGGCCCGGCATCCGGCCCGCGACGGGGTGGATGGCGTATTTCACCTCGACGCCTTCTTCCTTCAGCTTGTCGGCCATCTCGCGCAGGGCGTGCTGGGCCTGGGCCACGGCCATGCCGTAGCCGGGGACGATGATGACCTTGGAGGCGTTCTTCAGGATGAAGGCGGCGTCTTCGGCCGAGCCCTGTTTGACGGGGCGGGTTTCCGCCGCCCCTGCTACGCCCGCCGGACCCGCATCGCCGCCGAAGCCGCCCAGGATCACGCTGATGAAGCTGCGGTTCATCGCCTTGCACATGATGTAGCTGAGGATCGCGCCCGATGAGCCCACGAGCGCGCCGGTGATGATCAGGGCGATGTTCTCGAGGGTGAAGCCCAGGGCCGCCGCGGCCCAGCCGGAATAGGAGTTCAGCATCGACACCACGACCGGCATATCGGCCCCGCCGATGGGGATGATCAGGGTCGCGCCGAGGATCAGGGCGATGGCGAACACGCCCCAGAAGGCCCAGACCGCCGTGCCGCCAGTGCCGATCAGGATGCCGATCAGGAAGACCAGACCCAGGGCCAGACCGATGTTGATCAGATGCCGCGCCGGCAGGATGATCGGCGCGCCCGACATATTGCCATTCAGCTTGGCGAAGGCGATCACCGAGCCGGTGAAGGTGATGGCGCCGATGGCGACGCCGAGGCTCAGTTCGATGATCGAGATGGTCTTGATGCCGACCCCATCCGCATTGAGGATGCCGAAGGCCTCGGGCGCATAGACGGCTCCGATGGCGACCAGACAGGCGGCCATGCCGACGAGGCTGTGGAAGGCCGCGACCAGCTGGGGCATGTCGGTCATGGCGACCCGTTTGGCGATCAACGCGCCGCCGCCCCCGCCCACGATCACGCCCCCGGCCAGCAGAGCCAGGGTCACCGGATCGAGCGCCCCCGATGTCCCCAGCGTCAGCAGGGTGATGCCCACCGCCAGCCCCATGCCGATCATGCCGAAGGTATTGCCCTGACGGCTGGTCTCCGGGCTCGACAGGCCGCGCAGCGACAGGATGAACAGGACGCCGGACGCCAGATAGGCCAGCGCCGCTATGGATGCGTTCATGTCGTTTCCCCCGAAATCGTCTTCTTCAGTCGTGTCATCACAGGAAGCCCACCGCAGCCGGATGGGCCGTATCGTTGGTGGCGTCAGACTGGACCGCACCATCCTTGACCATGGCGATGGCGACCGGTCCCGGCCCGCCGGTCTTGGTCACGGTGCAGCGTCCGTCCTGATGCGGCAGACGACCCCGGGCCGCGCCCGTTCCGGTCGTCGCGATCTTGTTGGTCCAGTGGCGCTGGTCCCACTGGCTGGCCTCATAGGTCACCGGTGCGAACCGGCAGACCAGCGACCAGCTGGCGCCCTGGGGCGCCGCCACCGACCAGTGCAGGCCGCCCTCGACATTCGGACCGACATGGGTCTGGGCCGAGGCGGTGGACGCGCCCGACAGGACGATCAGGATCAGGAGACCGACAAACCCGCGCATCACCGGGGGTCCGTCCCGACACCCGCCGCCGTCCGCGCCAGTCGCCACAGGGCGGCGGCGATGAACAGGGGCCCCAGGAAGACCATGGCCCAGTCCACGGCCATCATCGGCCGGTCCTGCACCACAATCCGCGCCAGGATGCCCGAGAACAGCAGCACCACGCCGCAGTCGCGCAGTCGCAGCTTCTGGATCGGGCTCTTCTCGCCGACCCAGCTCCACACCCACATGCCCAGGCCGATGCCCGTGGCGATCCACGAGCCGGTCCAGGCGATGCTGTCGGGTGCGAGATTCAGCGCGTCGAAGGACATCAGGCCTTGGCCGTCTCAGCGGGTTTCGCGGGCCGTTCCTTCTTCTTGTACATGGCCAGCATCCGCCGGGTGACCATGAAGCCGCCGAAGATGTTGACGCTGGCCAGGGTCACGGCCGCGACGCCGGCGCCCTTGGCGATCCAGGCGTTGGGGCCGGTCGCCTCGCCCGACACGGCCGCCGCCGCGATCAGGCCGCCGACGATGATGACGCTGGAAATCGCGTTGGTCACGGCCATCAGCGGCGTGTGCAGCGCCGGGGTCACCGACCATACGACATAGTAGCCGACGAAGATCGCCAGCACGAAGATGGCCAGGCGAAAGACGGTGGGGTCGACGTGTTCCATTTAATTCCGTCCTTTTGCACGGCCAAAACCATCCAGAACCGGACGGCATTGGCGCAAAAATCTAGGCCCGAACAACACGAAGCTGAATGCCCAGGCACTTAAGCCCCAAGCTGCGGAATCCTCTGGGAATGCGTCAGACTCAAGCAGGTCGGCAACTACCCAGACTGGCAGGGCAAATATGCCCGCGCACGCTGCCGACAATCCGATCACTGCCAACATTATGGTCAGGTAAGCCCAATCATCGCACCATCCTTCGAATAGCCTCGAGATGGCTTTCATCCCCGCACCCCTTCATGCACCACGGTGCCGCCATTCGTGACCACCGACGCCTTGAGGATCTCATCCTCCAGATCGACCGTCAGCGCCCCGTCCTTGATCAGCAATCCAGCGAAGGCGACCAGGTTCTTGGCGTAGAGGCTCGACGCATCCGACGGGATCCGTCCCGGCAGGTTGGTGTAGCCGACGATGCTCACGCCGTTCGCCGTCATCACGACCTCGCCCGGCTTCGATCCCGCGACATTGCCGCCCGCCTCGACGGCCAGGTCGATCAGCACGCTGCCGGGCTTCATCGAGGCCACCTGCTCGGCGCTGACCAGCACCGGCGCCGCGCGTCCGGGGATCAGGGCGGTGGTGATGACGATGTCCTGCTTCCTGATGTGTTCGCCGGTCAGGGCCGCCTGTTTGGCCTGATACTCGGGCGACATCGGCTTGGCATAGCCGCCGGCCGTCTGGGCATTCTTGAACTCCTCGTCCTCGACGGCGAGGAATTTCGCGCCGAGCGACTCGACCTGTTCCTTGGTGGCGGGACGCACGTCGGTGGCCGTGACCACCGCCCCCAGACGCCGGGCCGTGGCGATGGCCTGCAGGCCCGCGACGCCGACACCCATGATGAAGACCTTGGCCGGGGCGACCGTGCCCGCCGCCGTCATCATCATCGGGAAACCCTTGCCATAGGCATAGGCGCCCTCGATCACGGCGCGGTATCCGGCCAGGTTGGCCTGGGACGACAGGGCGTCCATCACCTGGGCCCGAGTGATCCGGGGCACGAACTCCATGGCGAAGCTGGTGACATTGGCGCCGGCCATGGCCGCGACCGTGTCCTTCTCGCGATAGGCGTCCAGCAGGGCGACGACGACCGCGCCCGGCTTCATGGCGCTGATCTCCTGCGCGGTCGGGCCGCGCACCTTCAGCACCAGATCGGCGCCGTCCAGAGTGGCGCGGGTGTCCGGCTTCACCGTGGCGCCAGCTTCCACATACTCGCTGTCGGGAATGGACGAGCCTAGGCCCGTGCCCGCCTCCACCGTCACGGTCGCGCCCAGGGCGGTGAACTTCTTCACGGTCTCGGGAGTGACGGCGCAGCGGGTCTCACCCTCACGGCGTTCCCGGGTCACGGCGATGGCGACGGCCAAACGAATCTCCCCATCCAGACTGGATCGGAGAACGTTAGGCGCTGGGATACGGATGCGTCAAAGGCGGAAAGTCGGCAAGGTTCAATCAGAACGGCGCGTTATCCACGCCGGCACGCGCACGAGCCGACCCGCGCTCCAGCAGGGAGCTGCCGCGCGGCGAGCGATAGCGCCCTTAAGAGTTAGTGGCTCTTGCCGCCCTTCAGGAAGACGAAGCCGGCCACGGCCAGAACCCCGCCGCCGAGAGCGCCGGCGATGAAGCTGCCGCCCGGCTGGAACCACAGGGTCAGGAACAGCAGCACCGCGGCGATGACCAGAGAACCCCACTTGGCGAGGGTCATGAACAGGCCGTAGGTCGCGGTCTGCTCCTCGACCGTCATCTTGCCGTGGACATAGGCATCCGCGTCGTGATCGGCGTGTTCGGTCGGGGAATGATGGTCGGCCATGAGTCTGCGTCCGTCGGAGAGGCGATTGCGCGCTCTTATAGCGATGCGGGGCGTTGGCTCAAGGTGCAGGAACAAATCCTCCCCCACCGGGGAGGTGGCATGAAGCGAAGCGGAGTGACGGAGGGGGCCTGCCGCGAAACCGGTGTCTGAGGCTTGCCCCCTCCACCGCTTCGCGGTCCCCCTCCCCCGATGGGGGAGGATTACGAGCCCAGCGCCTCGAACTGATCGATCAGGCGTTCCAGCCGTTTCGTGCCGATGGTCCAGAAGGACGGGTCGCGCGGATTGAGCCCGAACGGCTCCAGCGCCTCGACATAGGTCTTCGTCCCTCCGGCCGCGAGCAAGCCGCGATACAGCGGCGCGAACCCATCGGGGTCAGCCCGCCGCGTCTCCATCAGGGCCGCCACCAGCAGGTCGCCGAACGCATAGGCGTACACATAGAAAGGCGAGTGGACGAAGTGGCTGACATAGCCCCACCAGGCCTCATAGCCGGAGTTCAGCGTCACCGCCGGGCCGAGCGAGGCCCCCATTTCCTGAAGGAACAACTCGCCCAGCCGGTCGGCGGAGACCTCGCCCTTCGCCCGCTCGTCGTGGAACCGGGTCTCGAAGCGGTGGAAGGCGATCTGGCGTACCACGGTGTTCAGCCCGTCCTCGATCCGCCCGGCCAGCAGGCCGCGCTGCTCGGCCTTCGGGGCCGTCGCCAGCAACCGGTCGAAGGTCAGCCCCTCGGCGAAGATCGACGCTGTCTCGGCCAGCGTCAGAGGCGTATCGGCCAGCAGCGTCCCCTTCTCGGCCGCCAGGGTCTGGTGCACCCCATGCCCCAGTTCGTGCGCCAGGGTCAGGACGTCGCGGCGCTCGCCCATCCAGTTCAGGAAGACATAGGGGTGGCGGTCGGCCGTCACGGGGTGGGCATAGGCGCCCGACTGTTTCCCGGCCCGCGCGCGTCCATCGATCCAGGGCTTGTCGAAGAACCGCCCGGCCGCCTGCGCGAACTCCCCGCCCAGATCGCCAAAGCTTTCCAGCACCAGCTCCCGCCCCTGGGTCCAGTCGAACCCGCGCGGCGCCGTCGTCTCCAGCGGCGCATTGCGATCCCACTGGTCCAGCTTCGCCTTGCCCAGCGCCCTGGCCTTCAGCGCATAGTAGCGGTGCGACAGTTTCGGATAGGCGCCGGCGACCGCATCGGCCATCGCATCTACGGACTCGCCGTCGACCTCATTGGCCAGGTGGCGGCTGTCGGCGGGGCGTTTGAAGCCGCGCCAGCGGTCCTCCATCGCCTTGTCGGCCGCGACGGTATTCAGCACGAGGGCGAGCGTCGAGGTCCGCGCCGCCAGCGCCGTGTTCAGGCCCTCGGCCGCCGAACGTCGCTTCGCCGGCCTGGGGTCGGACAGCTGGTTCAGCGCCTCGGCCAGGGTCAGGCTCTCCTTGCCGCTCTCGACCCTCAGCGCCGCACACGTCTCGTCGAACAGCCGGGGCCATTGCGCCGCGATCGGCATTCGCTCGGCGATGAAGGTCTCCAGTTCGCCAGACAGCTCGTGCGGCTTCATCGCCCGCACCCGCCGCAGCCACGGCTTCCACTTCGCTGCGCCATCATCAGCCGCCAGCGCCGCCTCGATCTCGGCCTCCTCCAGCTGGTTGATCTCCAGCGTCAGCCAGACGGTCGGGGTGGCGATGGCGGTGATCTTCTCGCGCAGATCCGCCTCGAACCCCTGCGCGCCCGCATCGGCCCGGTTGGTCGAGGCCGCCAGGAAGGCATAGGCGCCCAGGGCGCCGAGCTTTTCCGAGGCCTGTTCGTACAGGGTGATGGCCCTGTCCAGCCTCGCGCCCAGCGCTTTCGCATCGGCGCGCGCGCCGACGAACCGGCCCTGCAGCTCGTTCAGCGCCGCGACTGCCTTCCGCGCCGCCTCCAGATCGGCGGCGATCCGCGCGTCCTCGCGCGACGCATAGAGATCGGACAGGTCCCAGAGAGGCGGTTCGGCGGGATCGACGGGATGGGGCGGGGCTTTGAAGGGCGCGTTCATGCCCTTCGTTGTGGGGTCGCCGAGGCCGTGGCGCAACGGCCGAAACCCGCCAGACGTCCCGCGCGGTTCGTCGCATCTCTCCCGGCGAACACGGAGAGACACCCATGACCTACCGCATCGAAGCCCTGCCGCTGGAGCCCTTCACCGCCTATTTCGCCATGACCGACGCTGAACTGGCCGAGGTCGGCGCCCGCCGCTGGGTCGCCGACGCCCCCGGCCGCGCCCCCTGCCGCGTCAGCCTCCAGGACGCCGACGCGGGCGAGGCCCTCGTGTCGTCAACCACGCCCACCTGACCGATCCCGCCTCGCCCTATCGCGCCTCGGGCCCGATCTTCGTGCGCGAGGCCGCCGTCAGGACCGAACCGGCGGCCGAGGCGCCCGAGATGCTGCGCAAACGCCCCCTGTCCCTGCGGGTCTACGACCGGCGCAACATGATGATCGAGGGTCAGGTCATCGACGGCGCCGACCTCGACGACACGTTGGCGCAGTGGTTCGCGAACCCGGCGGTCGAACAGGCTCACATCCATTTCGCCCCACGCGGCTGCTACCTGGCTCGCGCCGTCCGTCAGGAAACGTAGCTTCCCCGACGCCTCACCCCGGTTCATGGTCAAGCCCGGGGGAGACACGACATGACCGACCAGACAGACACCGCCGGCCGCAGCGACCTGGGCCAGAGCGACCGCCTCGTCGGACTGGTCCGGCTGGCCATCGGTCTGGCGCAGGGGATCGCCCTCTATCTGCTGGTCCGCGCCTCCGAGGGCGAGGGCGCGACCTGGTCCTCGCGCTTCCCCGAGACCTTCGGCCCCCTCGTCCTGGTCGCCCTCTTCCTGCCGCCGCCCCTGCTGGCCGGCGTCGGGCGCCTGCGCTGGCCCACCCTGGCGATCTGGGGCGTCGTCGCGGCGGCGGCCCTGGCATTCCTCGCCTGGCACGACGTGGCGCGTCAGGCGGGCGACGTCGGCCGCCAGATGACTTTCCCCCTGTTCGCCTTCTCGGCGGCGGCCCTGTTCATCGCCCATCATCTGATCGTCCCGGCCGATCGCGAGCGGAAGCCGATCGCCTCCTTCCCCGCCTATTTCGACGCTGCCTGGATGGCGGGGGTGCAGCTGGTGCTGTCGATCGCCTTCGCCGGCGCCTTCTGGCTGCTGCTGTTCCTCGGCGCCGCCCTGTTCAACATTATCGGCCTCAGCTTCCTCGGCGACCTGATCGAGGAGGGCTGGTTCTCCCTGCCCCTGACCGGCCTCGCCTTCGCCACGGCCGTCCATCTGACCGACGTTCGCGACGGCCTGATCCGGGGCGTGCGCACCGTCGCCCTGATGCTGCTGTCCTGGCTGCTGCTGGTCCTGACCGTCCTGGTCGGAGGCTTCCTCGCCGCCCTGCCCTTCACCGGTCTCGACGGTCTGTGGGAGACCGGCAGCGCCACCGCCTTGGTCCTTTCGGCGGCGGGCGGCCTGATCATCCTCATCAACGCCGCCTATCAGGACGGCCGCGCCGAGAACCTGCCGCCCGCCGTGCTGCGCGTGGCCGTCCGCGTCGCCTCGGTCCTGCTGACGCCCCTGGTCCTGATCGCCTTCTGGGGCCTCAGCCTGCGCATAGGCCAGCACGGCCTGACGCCCGACAGGATCATCGCCGTCGCCTGCGCCCTCGTCGGCGCCGCCTACGCGATCGGCTACGGCCTCGGCGCCCTGGTCCCCTTCGTCCGCAAGGGCTCGCCGTGGATGAAGGCGCTGGAGCTGACCAATATCGTCACCGCCGTCCTAGTGGTCGCCGTCATCCTCGCCCTGTTCACGCCGCTGGCCGATCCCGCCCGCCTGTCCGTCGCCGACCAGGTCGCCCGTCTGGAAAACGGCAAGGTCGCGCCGGACAAGTTCGACTACGCCTTCCTCCAGAACAGCAGCGGCAAGACTGGCCGCGCCGCCCTCGCCCGTCTCGCCGGCTCGGATGACGCCGACGTCGCTGAGCGCGCCCGGCAAGCCCAGGCCGACATCTTTCCCGTCGCCGACGCTGCCGCTGATGAGGACTTCAAGCCGACGATCGCCACCCTCCCCGGCGCCCCCGCCCTGCCCGAGGTCTTCTTCCAGCCGGTTACCGACGACGACGCCCGTCGCGAGTGCCGGGCCGAGGGCGACTGCCTGGCCACGGTCGGCGAGCCCATCGGCTTCCAGCCGAACACCGTCCTGCTGGCCCAGTCCTACCGGGTCACGATCTATGGCGAGGACGCCGAGTTCGGCACCTATATCCCGCTCGGAACCTACGTCCCGGTGCGGTGCGGCGACGAGACGGCGACCACGGACGCGCGCGACCTGCTGCGTCAGGGCAAGCTCAAGGCCGGCGACAGCGACACTCTGCCCGACCTAGACACCGGCGGGGAGCGTCAGTCGGCCCTGTCGCCCGCCGCCCCATTCGCCTGCCCGCCCGCCCGTTAACCCACCGCACACCACGCCCTCTCACCCGATCTTCACCGCATCGGGCCTAAAACCGTCCCGAAACGGGTCAGTCGCGCACCTCGAACGCGACACCCCATCGGTGATGACAAAGGGCGCCCGCACATGGCCAAGACCGTTCTGGTGGTCGACGACGATCCGACCCAGCGCCGCCTCGTCCAGGCGGTTCTGGATCGGGAGGGCTATATCGTCGTCCACGCCGAATCCGGCGGCGAGGCCATCGACCGCCTGACCAAGGGCGGCGGCGCCGACATCGTCCTGCTGGACCTCGTCATGCCGGGCATGAGCGGCATGGAGGCCCTGGCCGAGATCCGCACCGCCGGTGTCACCACCCCCGTCATCGTCCTGACCGCCAACGGCGGCATCGAGACCGTGGTCAAGGCCATGCAGGCCGGCGCCCAGGACTTCTTCATCAAGCCCGCCAGCCCGGAACGCATCCTGGTCGGCATCCGCAACGCGCTTCAGCTGACCCAGCTGACCGCCGAGGTCGGCCGTCTGAAGAAACACGTCGCCGGCCGCGTCACCTTCGCCGACCTCGTGGGCGACAGCCGCCCGATGCAGATGGTGAAACAGCTCGGCGCCCGCGCCGCCAAGTCGTCGATCCCGGTCCTGATCACCGGCGAGAGCGGCGTCGGCAAGGAGGTTATCGCCCGCGCCCTGCACGGCGCCAGTGACCGTGCCGGCAAGCCCTTCGTCGCGGTCAACTGCGGCGCCCTGCCCGCCAACCTGGTCGAGTCCATCCTGTTCGGCCACGAGAAGGGCGCGTTCACCGGCGCCTCTGACAAACACCTCGGCAAGTTCATGGAGGCCAACGGCGGCACCCTGTTCCTGGACGAGATCGGCGAACTGCCGCTCGACATGCAGGTCAAGCTGCTGCGCGCCCTCCAGGAAGGCGAGATCGACCCCGTCGGCGCCAAGCGTGCGGTCAAGGTCGATGTCCGCATCGTCTCCGCCACCAACCGCGACCTGTCGACGGCCGTGGCCGAGGGCCGGTTCCGCGAGGACCTGTTCTATCGCCTCAACGTCTTCCCGATCGAGGCCCCGTCCCTGCGCGAACGCCGCGAGGACGTCCCGGCCCTGATCGACCACTTCATCGGCCGCTTCAACGTCGAGGAGGGCAAGCGGATCGCCGGGGTCGCGCCCGAGACCCTGGCCCTGCTGACCGCCTTCGACTGGCCCGGCAATGTGCGCCAGCTGGAGAACACCATCTATCGCGCCATCGTCCTGGCCGACGCCCCCTTCCTCCAGCCGCACGACTTCCCGGCCATCTCGGGCGTCGCCATGCCGCTGGAGGCCGAGGCGCCGTCGGCCGCGATCATGAACTACGCCGACCTGCCGCCCCTTCCGGACCAGCCGATCAGGATCCTCGACGAGCGCGGCCACCTGCGCACGCTGGAGGACATCGAACGCGACCTGATCCAGCACGCCATCGAGGTCTATGCCGGCCATATGTCGGAGATCGCCCGCCGCCTCGGCATCGGCCGCTCGACCCTCTACCGCAAGGTCCGCGAGCAGGGGCTGGAGGGTGCGCTGAAAGAGGCGGGATAGTCTTCGATCGTCTCCTCCCCGCCGCGTAGCGATGGGGAGGAGACTCGGAGCGCAGCGGAGTGGAGGAAGGGCCGAATGCGGCCCGAAAACCACAGTTTTCCCTCTCGACGCAGGGCTGCAACAAAGCGCCACATTGCCGCCGCGACGGATCATGATGACTGACCCGTATAACTAGGCCGTCGGATTGATCGCAGCGCTGCGCGTTCGCCTCCCGACGGGCGTTTCCCCACGCCTCGTTCGGATTGTTGAATGACCATCGCCGCCGCCCTGCTCTATGCCCTCGCCTCGGGCGCCATCCAGACCGCGCCCCCGCCGCAGACGACCGTTCCCCCCGCGCAGGCCACGCCCCAGACGACACCTCCGGCGACTCAGGATGACGATCAGGGGGACCTCCCGACAGGCGCGCCCGCCGGAGACGCCGACGTGGTCGACGACGTCGTGGTCGATGGAACCCGCCTGCGCGGCGGCGTCCAGGGCGACGTCCCGCCCGATCTCGTCCTGGATGCCGAACAACTGCGCGCCTATGGCGCCTCCAACATTGCCGAGCTGCTGACAGCGCTGGAGCCCCTGACCCGCAGCTCGCGCGGTTCCGGCGGCCCCGTCGTCCTGCTGAACGGTCGCCGCACCTCCGGCTTCCAGGAGATCCGCAACATCCCGTTCGAGGCCATCGAACGCACCGAGATCCTGCCGGAACAGGTCGCCCTGACCTACGGCTACACGGCGGATCAGCGGGTCGTGAACATCGTCCTGAAGGCCCAGTTCCGCCAGGCGACGGCCGAACTGTCCAACCGGGCACCGACCCAGGGCGGCCGCACCTCGACCGAAGCCGAAACCAGCTATTTCAGCATCATCGACGGCACCCGCATCAACGTCAGCCTGGAGCGCCAGCACGACACAGCCCTGTTCGAGAGCGAACGCGACATCACCCGCGAACCGGGCTCCCAGCCCTTCGACCTGATCGGCAACGTCGCCGGTATCCCCTACGGGACCCCGATTGACCCGGCCCTGGCGGCCGTGGTCGCGGCCAACCCCGGCGTCGCCAATCCGACGCTCGCCCAATTCGCCGCCGGAGCGAACGCTCCGCGCACCGGAAATCTCAGCGACTATCGCACCCTCCTCCCGCGCGGCGACACGACGACGCTCAACGCCTCGCTCGCGCGCGACCTCAACTCGACGACCAAGGGCACAGTCAGTCTCAACCTGGTCGAGGCCTCGAGCTTCTCCTACGGCGGACTCCCGGGGGTGACCCTGATCGCCCCGGCCGGCCGCAACGGCTCGCCCTTCAGCCGCGACGTCGCCGTCTACCGGTTCATCGGCGACGCCGGCGCCCTGACCCGCGACACGGACATCTCGACCGCCAACCTGGGCCTGCTGCTCGACGGCTTCATCGGCGACAACTGGCGCTGGACCCTGGCGGGCGCCTACGACCGGGTCGAAACCGAGACCACGACCGGCCGCGGCCTCAGCGCCACGGCGGCGCAAGCCTCCGTCACTGCCGGCACGCTGAACCCCTTCGGCGCCCTGTCGCCGTCAAGCTTCGGCCGCCTCGTCGACTCGGCCAACTCGGTCGCCAGCGGCGGCAATCTCGAAGCCGTGTTCATGGGCAACCTCCTTCAGGCGCCCGCCGGAGGCTTCTATTCCACCTGGAAGGTCGGTTTCGACACCCGCGACCTGAACTCGGAAAGCACCCTCTCCGGCGTGTTCTCGGAGCGCGCCATCGGCCGCGACCGCGCCTATGGCACGGTCAACTTCTCCCTGCCGATCGCCAGCCGCAGCCGCGAAATTCTCGCCGGGCTCGGCGACCTCTCGGTCACGGCCAACGCCGGCTATGACGAGGCCTCCGACATCGGCGGCCTCGTCACCCTGGGCGCCGGGGCGAGCTGGTCGCCGATCGAAGCCCTGTCCCTGAGCGCCAGCTACAAGGATGAAGAGGGCGCTCCGACGATCCAGCAGCTCAACGATCCGACCATCTCGACGCCCAACAGTTCGGTGTTCGACTTCCGCACCGGCCGGACGGTCCAGATCACCCGCGTCAGCGGCGGAAATGCGAACCTCAGCCCCGAGGATCGTCAGGTCCTCGCCCTCGGAGTGAACTTCCGGCCCTGGTCCGAGCAGGACTTCTCCGTCAGCTCCAACTACACCCGCACGATCGTCAACGACGCGATTATCGCCTTCCCAACGATCACGGCCGACCTCGAGGCGGCCCTGCCGGAGCGGTTCACCCGCGACGCCACGGGCAATCTGATCGCCCTGGACGCCCGGCCGCTGAACTTCGCCCGCACCGAGCGGGCCGAGCTTCGCACCGGCTTCAACGTCTCGCGCGCCTTCGGCACGCCCACTCCGCCGGCGGCCATGGGCGGCGGACGGGGCGGCATGGCCGGCGGCGGCGGCGGCGGCATGATGATGATGATGATGGGCGGCGGCCGTCCGGGCGGGGGACGCGGCGGCGGCATGCAGCCCGGCCAGGGCCGTTTCAACCTGTCGATCTATCATACGGTCCGGTTCACCGACACGGTGAGCATCCGAGACAGCCTGCCCGAGCTGGACCTGCTGGACGGGGACGCCACCGGCGCCCGGGGCGGCACCTCCCGCAACGAGATCCAGGTCCAGGCGGGGGTGTTCCGCAACGGATTCGGCTCGTTCATGAACGCCAACTGGCGTCAGGCGACCCGTGTCGACGGCGGCGCGGGCGGTTCGGACCTGGCCTTCAGCGACCAGACCACGGTCAACCTGAACGTCTTCGCCGACCTGACCCAGCGGACCAGCTGGGTCGAGAAATTCCCGATCCTGAAGGGCACGCGCCTCAACTTCGGCATCCAGAACCTGTTCGACAGCCGCACCGAGGTGACCTCCTCGACCGGCACGGTCCCGCTGAACTACCAGCCCGACTTCCTGGATCCACAGGGCCGCGTCTTCTCGATCAGCCTGCGCAAGATCCTGTTCTAGCGGCCATCACCTCCACCGTGCTCCCTGGCGAAGGCCGGGGTGCACGGCCTCGACTGACGCCGCCAGCAGACCTTGATCGCCGCTCAATCGAGCGGCTTCTCCATGAAAACCAGATAGGGCACCAATCGCTCCGGATAGGTCTGGTAAGGCTCGATGGGCTTGAACCCCATCGATTCATACATGGCGATCGCCTCGGTGAGGCGATTGCCGGTGTCCAACTGTATGGTGGAATAGCCATCGGCGATCGCCGCGCCGATGAGGGCGTCCGACAGTTTTCTGCCCAGACCCAAGCCTCTTGCCCCGTCCGTCACGAACAGCCGCTTGAGTTCGCAAGCCGTGTCCGACAGCCGCCGGTAGGCCCCTCCGGCCATGACGCCGTCACTGCCCATGACCAGCAGGGTACGCCCGGCAGGTTGCCCGTATTTCTGCGCCAGCCCCTTCAGCTCTTCGTCCAGAGCCTGAAAGCCGAAGACCTCTTCGACGAACCAGGGCATGTCCGCGTAACGCTCGCGGCACCATTCGACATACGCCCGGCAGACGCTTCCAAAAGCCTCAAAATCCTCAGGGGTTTCCGCCACGACCAGAGTCGGCTCTGTCACAGGTTTTTGCACCATACTGAGGTCCCCCGAAGTTCCACCGCGTGATCATATCGTTCGGCGGATCAAAATGGACCGCAATCGCCTGCTTCCAATGCTGCAGTGGGTGATGGGGTGGACGCCTCACTCATCAGGGTTCCAGCCGATCTCACCTAGCGGTAGCGACGGGCGGCAGCGTCAAGGCGTCGGTCACCGGTCTCCAGGTCCGAAACCGCGCCAGGGACCTGCTGCGACAGATATTGGCACCGGGACTTCAGGCGCGGGTACATGTCGCGCAGTTGGCGACGCGCCTCCTGCGGCGTCACGCCGGCCGCATTCATGACGATGCCCACCTCGGCGCGTTCCACCTCTCGGCCCCGGTCATAGGCTCCGGTCTGTCGTTCGTCCGTCCAACCGACCTCTCGTGAGCGCCGCTCGAAATCGTCGGCGAGGCGGTGCCCGACAGCGATATCGACGGTGTAGTAGGGCTCGCACAGCGCGAACAGGGTCGATAGCCGCCCGAGGTGTTCACCTTCCGTGGTAAGGGCATCTGCCGCAGCGTCCGGCGGGTTATCGAGGTGCGGGGGGCAGGTCGGCACAGTATCTTCGGAGCGCTGGACCCCTCCGATCACGACCTGGATGATGGGCTCCGGCCAGTGCTCATAAGTGGCCATCCCTGGCGGCACGGTACAAACCGAAGTCGGGTCGGGCCCGCGCGCCTGTCCGCCGACGTAGCGCACGATGAACCCTGAATAGGCCAGCCCCTGGGACTGGCCGTTCTCAACCTTCAGTATGGAGCCGACGTCCTGGCGACTTTGCAGCGCGAACCTCAGGGTTCCGGCGTCAGCATCGTTCACCGCCGCAGTCGATCGGTCCGACGGCGGCAAGACGTCTCGCATCTGGATCCGGTCGACCCGGATCAGGTCATAGGTTCCATCAGCGTTCTGACGCAGGGTAGCCCGCTCGCCTGAGGCCACATTAAGCGTTCCTTGGACGTAAGCAGAGCGCCGGTTTCGAAACTGCTGCGGCGTCTCAGGATGAGCGACAGGCGCGTCCTGAAAGACCATCGCGGACAGAAGGGAGATCAACAACAGAGCGCGCTCCGGTTGTGGCGGCGTCAGTTAGCTCTGGCCCGCCAACCTTCGTCAAGCTGAGCCGCGGGGTGTCTTTCTCCTGGCTATGGACATGCCGACCGTCTGCAACGGGTGGTGGGCTATCACCCCCCAGGACGAGGTCTCGGCGATGTAAATATGAGTTTATTCCTAATCATCTCTTGCGACCTCGCGACCGTCTCCCCACCTGTTCGTCGGGTCTTTGACAATCATCGCGCCGCGCGCGGGCGGTCCGCCCGGCTCCCTGGCGAACGGACGAAACAGGGGTCGCGTCAGGATTTGAATCGAAACGACTTTTTCGCGTTTCGTCCGTTTCGTCACCCTGTTTTTCGTCCGGACGATCCGGACGGTAGGGATCAGGATTCGTCGGCCGGCGGCGTCTTGCGACCCCAGCGCCGCCTCGGCTCCTCGCCGTGCGCCTTGGCCGTGATCTCCTTCAGCTTGCGCCCCTGCATCGATGACAGGGCCTGGCCCGGCGCGCCCTTCTCGGGATCGCCGAAGGCGCGGCCATAGGTCTTGATGCGGTCAGAAACGCCCTCGATGAACTCCCCCTCCCATTCGGACAGGGCGATCCCGGCCTTGTCGGCGGCCCGCTTCGCGCGTTTGAGGGCGTTCAGCGCCTTGCGACGCGCGGCCTCGCGCTCGGCCTCGAACGGGCTGGGCGGCGGCGCGTCTTTGGTCTTGAAGCCCGATCCCGGCTTGAACCCGGTCGAGCGCTTGAGTGACCCTGGCTGGGTCTTCGGACCGCCCGAGAGGGGCGTCCGCTTCAGGATCAGATCTCGCCGAGCGCCGACAGATACAGGTCCAGGATCGCGTCCTCTTCCTGGCGCTTGGCCTTGTCCTGTTTGCGGATGCGGATGACCTTGCGCAGGATCTTGACGTCGTAGCCCTCGCCCTTGGCTTCGAGGAAGACCTCCTTCATGTCAGCCATGATCGCGGCCTTGTCCTCTTCGAGACGCTCGATGCGCTCGATGATGGTCCGCAGGCGACCCTGGGCCGTGGCGTTCATGACGTCCGGCGAGGCGTCGAAAGTGGCGTCGTCGGCCATGGGAGGTCTCCGTGTATCAGGCTGGCCGCCCTCAGGTCGCCCATGGGCGGCAGGGCAACAAAGAAGAGCGGGGACGCTAACCATGCCAGAGGCACAGGCTCAACGCCGGGCACGAAAAAGGTCGCGGACAAAGTCCGCGACCTGTGGGTAGTTCTTTCGGCGCTCAAGCAGCGCGCGACCGTGTCGCGCGCCTTAGCGAATCAAAAAGAGCCTTAGCCCTGCTTCGCCTTGAAGCGCGGGTCCGTCTTGTTGATCACGAAGACGACGCCCTTGCGGCGAACGACCTTGCAGTCGCGGTGACGGGTCTTGAGCGACTTGAGCGAGCTGCGGACCTTCATGGTCTGAATCCTTGGTGGCGCTGACGCTTGCCGCTCGGCGGCTCGCTGCTCAGTGCAGGCTAGGGGCAAATAGAAATAGAAAAGCCGCGCGGAAGCCCGGCGGCGGAGGCGTGCGTATAGCCAGACACCCCCGAGACGTCAACCCGAGTCGGTCCCGGATCAGTCGCCCACGAAGTCCTGGGCGAACTCGGGCGCATCCCCGTCCTCGATCGGGTCCTCCTCCTCCGGTCCCGACCGCGACGGGTCCGGAACCTCGAACCCGACGGGCAGGGACAGGTCCAGCAGCCCCGCCGCCTTCATCTCCGCGGCGCCTGGCAGGTCATAGAGGCTGGCCAGGCCGAAATGCTCGAGGAACCGATCTGCCGTCGCATAGGTCACCGGCCGCCCCGGCGTCCGCCGACGGCCCCTCAGCCGCACGAACCCCATCTCCAGCAGCAGGTCCAGCGTCCCCCGGGAGATCGAAACGCCTCGCACGCTCTCGATCTCGGCCCGGGTGACGGGCTGGTGGTAGGCGATGATGGCCAGGGTCTCCAGCGCCGCCCTGGACAGCCGGCGCGGCTCTTCCCGCTCCTCGGTCATCAGGAAGCCGAGGTCGCCCGCCGTCCGGAAGCTCCACCGGTCGGCGACGCAGACCAGCTCCACTCCCCGGCTCTCATAGCGGGCCCGCAGACCCGCGATGGCCCGCCCCACATCCGCGCCTTCCGGCAGCCTTCGGGCGATATCCGCCGCCGACAGCGGCCCGGCCGCCGCGAACAGCAGGGCCTCGACCCGCCGTTCGATCTCGCCTTCGTCGGGCGCGAACTGGACGCCGCTCATGGCGTCAGCTCCAGCGGCTGGCCCTGCCCGCGCCGCTTCAACCAGACCTCGTCGAAGGCCTTCTCCTGACGCACATCCATCGCGCCCTCCTTGACCAGTTCCAGGCTGGCAGACAGGGTCGAGGCGGTCAGACTGGCCTGGCTAGGCCCCTCGCCGTCCCGGACAGGCGCGACCCGCTCCAGAGGCGTCCAGTCGGCCATGCGCGGCAGGATCTCGCGCAGCCAGTCCCGCGCCGCCTCCAGCGGATAGGCCTCGACCCGCTGGCCGGGATTGTAGTGCCGGGCCTGTTCCCGCCGCCGCTGGCCGACATAGGCCGCCATCAGCTCGTACAGGCTGGCGTCGATGCGGTCGGACGGCACGATGACCGTCGCCTGCGGGTCACCCCGCGTGAACACGTCGCGCTTCAGCTGCGGCCGGGCCAGCAGGGCGTCGGAGGCCTTCCGCATCGCCTCCAGCTTTTGCAGCCGGAAGGCCAGGGCTGCGGCCATTTCCTCCGCCGGCGGCTCGTCGCCCTTGCCCTTCTCGGTCCGGGGCAACAGCAGCCGCGACTTCAGATAGGCCAGCCATGACGCCATCACCAGATAGTCGGCGGCCAAGGAGAAGTTCCGCCGTCGGGCCTCATGCACGAAGGCCAGATACTGTTCCGCCAGCCGGGTGATCGACAACTTCAGCAGATCGACCTTCTGCGTCCGTGCCAGGGCCAGCAGGACGTGCAGCGGTCCCTCGTAGCCATCGAGATCAACCACGAAGGCGTCGCGCGCATCGACCTCCTGCGCAGCCGTGAAGTCCAGATTGGGCTGGAAGGCTTCCGACATTCTCTTTGCCTACCGCGCGTTGGCGCGGCTTGAGGCGGGGGCCTGCGCCTCGCCCACGTCCGGCCCCTGCGAGGCGTCGAGCCGACCGCCGAGCAGGGCGTCGAACCGGTCGCGCGCCTCGCGGACATCCAGCGGCTCCGGCGTGTGGACGATCCGGGCCAGCGCTGCCTCCGCTCGTTTCGCCGCCCCGCCCTTCAGCCGATGCACGCCCTCGGCCACCTGACGCATCTCGGCCATGTCGCCGGTCCAGTGGATGACGAGGTCGCATCCGGCCTTCAGCGACCGCTCCGCCCGCTCCGTCAGCGTCCCCGACAGGGCATTCATGCAGAGATCATCGGACAACAGGAGGCCGCCGAAACCCAGATGGTCGCGGATCAGCTTGATCGCCTTCTTCGACTGGGTCGCCGGCCGCTTCCTGTCGATGGCCGTGAAGACGATATGGGCCGTCATCCCGATGGGCATGTCCGACAGGGCCTTGAACGGTGCGAAGTCCCAGTTGTCCAGGGTTTCGAGGTCGGCATGCACCGTCGGCAGCTCCTTGTGGCTGTCGGCGAAGGCGCGGCCATGACCGGGCATATGCTTGATCACCGGCAGGACGCCGCCGGCCAACAGGCCCTCTGCGACCGCCCGGCCCAGTTGGGCCACCGTCGCCGGATCCTTGGCGTAGGCGCGGTCGCCGATGATGTCGTGGGCGCCCGGCGTCGGCACGTCCAGAACAGGCGCGCAGTCGATGTTGATGCCGACCGCCTTCAGGTCGTGCGCCATCAGCCGGCCGCCCAGCCGCGCCAGTTCCCGGGCCGCGAGCCAATCGTTGGTCGCCTTCAGATAGGCCTCTCCCGGCGGGTATTTCGACCAATGCGGCGGCCCCAGCCTCTGGACCCGTCCACCCTCCTGATCGACCAGCACCGGTGCGTCCCAGCCGACGGCGTCACGCAGGTCGCTGGTCAGCTTCAGAACCTGTTCCGGGCTGTCCACATTCCGGCGGAACAGGATGAAACCCCACGGCCGGACCTCGGCGAAGAAGGTGCGCTCCTCCTCCGTCAGCACGGGCCCCGAGCAGCCATAGATGGCGGCGCTGTTCAAATCCCTATCGCACCAGGCAGTCGCCGCCGCCGCTTTCGATGGCGGAGCAGAAGGCGCGGGCGTCTTCGCGGCTGAGGCCCGTGAAGGTGGTGCGATAGACGGTCGAGCCGTTTGACGCCGTGACTTCCTGCACTCGCTTGGTGGCGTTGCGGGCGAACTGCGGGAAACGGGCGGCGACCGAGGCGTACTCCCGGTCGGCGATGGCTGTTGAGGAGAAGGCCCCGATCTGGACCGCAGCCGCTCCGCCGGCGCCGTTGGCGACCGGAGCGGGCGTTGTGGCGGCCGGGGCCGCAGGGCGCGTGGGCGCGGGCGTCGCGGGACGCGCAGGCGGCAGGGCCTCGGCGGTCTCGATCGGGCGCGGGGCGGGACGGGGAAGCGGGGTTTCGGGCGGGGCCGTGAACTCGGGCGCCGTGGCCGCATCCTCGGCCTGGTCGTAGAGACCGACGCCGGCTTCCGGATCGATTGGCTGGGCCTCCTCGGACGCCTCGACCTTCAGCTGGGCGATGGGGGTGCCGACAGCAGGCGGCGCATCGGTCGAGGAGCGCAGGCCGGAACGATAAAACAGCACCACCGCGATGATCAGCACCAGCAGGACGCCGGCGCTGACAATCAAGGTCACCGGCGGGGCCTTGGCGGGCGGACCTCGACGGGCGTCGAAACCGCCGCGGTTGAACGGCAGGTCGTCATCCGTCGGCGGCGTATAGGCGCCACGGTCGCGGGGGCGTTGGTCGTCGTCATAGGACATGGTCGTCGCCTTCTCGGGGACCAGAGCGCGAATCGACGCTCCGGCCTGACAGTCTAGCCCCTGCAGCGTCTCTTTCGAATCACAGATCGAGGGCGAGGTCGAGGTTGAACAGCTTTCGGTGCTCCTCGATCGCATAGCGGTCGGTCATGCCCGCGATGTAGTCACAGACGGCGCGCGCTCGCTTCTGCAGGTCCCCGGTTGCGGCCAGCTCGCCCCATTCCGTCGGCATGACCTCTGGCTCGGCCACGAAAAGCTGGAACATGTCGGCCAGGATGCGCCGCGCCTGGCTGCGGGTCCGGTTGACACGGTAGTGGCGATACATTCGCTCAAACAGGAACCGGCGCAGGACGCCCAGGTCCGCCATCATCGGATCGGAGAACTGGACCAGGGTCCGACGGGCGGTCCGAACCTCCTCGACGGACCGGATGTTATCGTCGGCCAGGCGCCGTTCGGTCTCTGCCAGGACATCCTCGACCATGACCCCGATCATGCGTCGCACAGCCTCCAGCCGGATCATCCGCCCGTTCAGATCGGGCCAGTCGCGGCGGGTCTGGTGCAGCACCGGGCCGATCAAGGGCACGTCGGCGAGGTCGGCCAAGGTGAACAGCCCCGCCTGAACCCCGTCGTCCACGTCGTGGTTGTTGTAGGCGATGTCGTCAGCAATGGCTGCGGACTGGGCCTCCAGAGAGGCGAAGCTGTCGAGCCGGAGGTCCCAGCCCGGCGCGAAGTCGGCGATAGCCCGCCAGGCCGGCTGATCCAGCATGTGCGAGACCGGCCCGTTGTGCTTGACCACGCCTTCGACCGTTTCCCAGCTCAGGTTCAGGCCGTCGAAGGCCGGGTAGCGGGTCTCAAGCCTGGTGACGACGCGGAACGTCTGAACATTGTGATCGAAGCCGCCCCAGGGCTCCATTCGGGCCTGAAGTTCGTCCTCGCCCGCATGGCCGAAGGGCGGGTGACCCAGATCGTGGGCGAGGGCGACGGTCTCGGCCAGTTCGCCGTCGAGCCGCAGGGCGTGGGCCAGCGAACGGGCGATCTGGCTCACCTCCAGAGAGTGGGTCAGCCGGGTGCGGTAGTGGTCACCCTCGTGCGCCACGAAGACCTGGGTCTTCCCCTTCAGGCGGCGGAAGGCGGTGGAATGGATGATCCGGTCTCGGTCGCGGGCGAAGGCGTTGCGCGTGCGGCTCGGCGCCTCCGGAACAAGGCGTCCGCGCGAGTTGGCGGCCAGTTCGGCGTACGGAGCGCGGGCGTCGGTCTGGCTCAAGCGCAATGTTCTCGCGGACGGCCTTTGCGAACGGGCCTTTGCAGCCTCATATAGACAGGCATGACCTCCGTCCAACCGGCCCCGACTGAACTGAAGATCGCGAAACGCGCGCCGGAGGGCATCGTGCTGGCCGAGAGCGCGGCAAGGCGACTGGCCCGGCTGGCGGAGGTCGAGGGCCATCCCGTCCTGCTGCGCGTGGCGGTGGACGGCGGCGGCTGCTCCGGCTTCCAGTACCGGATGGACCTCGTTGAGACGGGCGAGGCGGACGACCTGCGGATCGAGACCGACGGTCAGGCGGCGCTCGTGGACCCGATCTCGGTTCATTTCCTTAAGGGCTCCGAGATCGCCTGGATCGATGAACTGGCGGGCGCCCAGTTCGTAATCCGCAACCCGAACGCGGCGACCAGCTGTGGCTGCGGCGTCAGCTTCTCGATCCTCTAGACGGGCAATGTTTCCTGGAAGCGGACCGGGCGGCCTTGGCCGAGCCGATCAGCTCCTCGCTGGACATGACGACCCGGCCACGGACGATCAGGTCAAAGGTCTGGGTCTTGGGCGCGGTCCGGTCGTCAAGAACACCGTCCGAAGCGTCCGATCAGTCCGAAGCTTTCGCCGCTGTTATACTTCAGGTTTGAGGGGCGCCGGGTTCGGAACCGCATTTTTTTTCGCCAGCAGGCCGCGCGCGGCGCGCAGGACCCGGTCGGCGGGCAGGCCGAGCATGTGGTGGATGGCCTGGTTCAGGCGCGGATCGACGGCCTTGAACTCGTCCAGAGACCGCTCGCCCCGGATCGAGACGCCCTGCCATGGGCCGACGAGGCCATCGTCCGATGGGCCGAAGACGGCGACCGAGGGCACGCTCGCAGCGACCGCTAGCTGGGTCCAGATCGAGTCGCCGCCGATATAGAGGGAGGCCCGCGACAGAGCGGCGGCCGTCTGGAGCCGCGTCAGCTTGCCCTGCAGCTCGATCACCCGTTTGCGGGGAACCGCGAGGCGGATGGCGTGGGCGGCGTCACGATCGGCCTCCTCGCCCACGATCATCAGACGGCCGCCCGCGAGCGGGCCGTCATCGGCCAGAAGCGGCGCGGCGACCTTGGCGAACCGTTCGGCCGGCCAGCGCTTGCCGATCCAGTCGGCGCCGGGACCGACCGCCAGCAGCGGGGCCGTGTCGGGCCCGATCAGTGCGTCAGCAGCGGCATGGGTCTCCTCGCTGAAGAACAGACGCGGCGCGGGGATGTCATCGAGCTGAAGGATGCGAGCGGCCTGTTCGACGGCGTGCAGGCCCGGCAGGTCGGAGCCGCGCACGGCGCGCCTCTGGCGGCGCAGGCGTTCGGAGAATCGCGTGCCGCGCATGTCGACGACGAGACCCCAGCGGGTGTCGCGGACCTGGTTCCACAGGGCGATCCAGTCCCAGCGACCGGTCTTGTCGAGCACGATAAGGCGATGCAGGCGTGGGGTGTCGGCGAACAGGGGCGCGGAGGCCGCCGAGCCGACGATGGTGAAGTCCGCGTTCGGAACGGCATCGACGAGATGCGCCAGGGCGCCGGACGAGAGCACAGCGGCCTCCGCGTCGGCCTCGGCGATATAGAGAATGGGGAAACGCACGTTCATGGGCACACCGTATACGGATTCTCTCGTGGCGAGTGTGAGGCGGTTGTTGCGTCGTTCTCCCTCCTCGTTTGGGGAGGGAGACGGATCACTCCCCTCCCCATCTCGCCTCGCACCCCCTATCTCTCGCCCATGACCGAACACATCGCCCGCCTCGACAGTCGCGCCCTGGTGAAGGTCAGCGGGCCGGATGCCCGGGACTTCCTGCACAACCTGCTGACCCAGGACGTGGAGACTCTCGAGCCGGGCGCCCTGCGATTCGGAGCGATGCTATCGCCACCGGGGCGGCTGCTGTTCGACCTGTTCCTGTGGGGCGACGAGGATGGGGTGATGCTGGACGTGGCGGCGGAGAAACGCGGCGCCCTGATCCAGCGGCTGTCGATGTACAGGTTGAGGGCGAAGGTCGAGGTCGCAACCGATCAGCGGCCGGTGGCGGTCAGCTGGCCGGGCGTCGCGGAAGGTTTCACCGCCGATCCGCGCACGGCGGCGCTCGGCGGGCGTGCCGTCGGCGAGCGTGGCGCAAACGCGAGCGAGGACGACTGGCAGGCGCACCGACTGGCGGTCGGGGTCCCCGATCCTGCGCGGGACGTCGATGACGGGACCTATCCGATCGAGGCCAATTTCGACCTGCTGAACGGCATAGACTTCGCCAAGGGGTGTTTTGTCGGCCAGGAGACAACGTCGCGGATGAAGCGGCGGGGCGAGATCAAGAAGCGGATGCTGCCGCTGACTTTCGACGGCCCGGCCCCGGCGGCCGGGACAGAGGTGCTGAACGGCGAACTGCGCGCGGGCGAGGTCCTGACCGGTCGCGATGGGGCTGCGATGGCGCTGGTGCGACTTGACCGTCTGGATGGAAATTTGTCCGTCGATGGGCGTGTGGCAGCGGTCTACCGTCCAGCTTACTTTCCAGTCTGACACGCGTATTCAGCCAAAGCTGAAACGATAAGTCCGGCTAAATGGTGGAAAAATTTAGGCAATTGCCCAAGGCCGGACGCAACCAAACGTCACGGTCACGAGTATCTTCCTGCGGAACGGGCTCATAGACGCAGGATTTTCGGCATGTCCAAGACAGACCTCATCATCGACGCCCTCGACCAGCGGGTCGAACGCCGCAACGAGCGGCGGAAATTCTTCAAATGGGGCGGCGGCTTCGCTGTCGGCGCCGTCGGCGGCGCAGTTCTGGGCGCCTGTTCCAGCTCCAGTGACACGGCCGTGGCCCAGAACCCGCCCGCAGGTTCGCCCAACCTTGATGTCGAGATCCTGAACTTCGCGCTGCAGCTCGAGTATCTGGAAGCCCAGTTCTATTCGTTTGCCGCTTTCGGGACCGGCCTGCCGCAGAGCTCGCTGAGCGGCACTGGGACCCAGGGCGCGGTCATCGGCGGGCGTCAGGTCGCCTTCTCCGATCCCCTCGTCCGCCGCTACGCCAACGAGATCGCGGCCGATGAGGTCGCCCACGTCAACTTCCTGCGCACCGCCCTGGGCAGCGCGGCCGTGGCCCAACCGGCGATCGACGTCGGCGGGACCGATCCCAACGGCGCCTTCTCCAGCGCTGCACGCGCCGCTGGTCTCGTCGGGCCAGGTCAGGCCTTCGACCCGTATCTGAACGACAACAACTTCCTGCTCGGCGCCTTCATCTTCGAAGACGTCGGCGTGACCCTCTACAAGGGCGCTTCGCCGCTGGTCACCAGCAAGGTGTTCCTGGAAGCGGCAGCCGGCCTGTTGGCGGCTGAGGCGTATCACGCCGGGCTGGTTCGCACCGTGCTGACCGCCAAGGGGCTGGAGACGCCGGTCCTGGCGATCTCCAACGCTCGTGACAGCCTGGATGGAACGACGGACCTGGATCAGGGCATCACGACGACCGGGACCGGCAACGCCGCCGCGTCCAATATCTTCCCGGGCGATGCCAACGCCCTGGCGTTCAGCCGCACCGTGCAACAGGGCCTGAACATCGTCTATCTGAAGTCCGGTACAGGCCAGACCAGCGGGGGCTTCTTCCCCGCCGGCATGAACGGTCCGGCCGGCTTCCGCACGACCTGATCGCTGTCGAGACCCGAGGAGCCCCGCCCGTGGAAACACGGGCGGGGTTTCGCTTGTTCGGGGCGTGGTAGGCTGCGGGCATGACCGAATCGCCCGGACGCTGCACCTGGTGCGGGACGGACCCGCTGTATGTCGACTACCACGACACTGACTGGGGCGTGCCCGAGTACGATTCCCGCGCCCTGTGGGAGAAGCTGGTGCTGGACGGGTTCCAGGCCGGGCTGGCGTGGATCACCATCCTGAGGAAGCGCGAGACGATGCGCGCAGCCTTCGCCGGGTTCGACCCGGATGTGGTGGCGAAGTTCGACGATGCGGACCGTGAGAGGCTGATTGCCAACCCCGGCATAATCCGCTCGCGCGCCAAGATCGAGGCGGCGATCAGGGGAGCACGGATCTTCGTCGAGATGCGCGACAACGGCGAGGATTTCTCGGCCTGGCTGTGGTCGTTTGTGGACGGGACGCCCGTGCAGGGACATCGCGTGGGCGGCGACGTTCCGACCCAGACGGAGGCCTCCGTCGCCATGGCCAGGGCGCTGAAGACGCGGGGCTTCAACTTCTGCGGCCCCGTGATCGTCTATGCCTTCATCCACCCAACCACAGTTTGACAACCTAATGGCATTCGGTATTCCGGCTCCATGAAGGTCTTGATTTATGCCCGTTATTCCGGCTCTGGCCAGCACGACGGGAACTCTGTCGAACGTCAAGTGGAGATGGCCGAAACGTATGCGAAGGCCAACGGTCTGACGATCACGGAGCCTCCCCTGATCGACCGTGCCAAGTCCGCGTTCCACGCTGTCCACGTTCGCGGTCAGATGGGGAAGCTACTGGCACGGGTGGCTTCCGGCGAACTTGGCCAAGGCGACATAATCCTCACGGAAAACATCGACCGGCTTTCCCGCGAGAAAGTCATGAAGGCGTGGGATCAGCTTCGCGTCTTCACCAATGCCGGGGTCACGATCATCACCGTCGCGAACAAGGCACGGCTGAACGAAGAGACGTTCGAAGAACAGTGGACCCGCATCATCGACCCTCTGGCACAAATGGCGGGAGCACACGGTCAATCTGAGGCCAAGTCCATCCGCACGACCGACAACTGGCAACGGGCCAGAGCCAATGGCGTAAACATGACCACGGCTCTTCCGGGGTGGCTGAACCAAGACAAATCGAAACGCAACGAACGGGTGAAGACGGTTCGCGACATCTTCGACCTCTACCTCTCCGGCTATGGCGCTTCGGTCATCGCCAAGCGGCTCAACGCCAATGATGTCAGACCATGGGGGAACGGTCGCAAGGACACCTATTCCGTCTGGTCTTCCGCGACAGTCGCCAAGGTTCTCAAAAACCGGGCGGTCGCCTTCACGGTCGCGAGGCCCTCACCGACGATGTGGCTGTCGAACTGCTCGGCGAGAAGTTCCCCAAGCTTCCGCTTCACAAGGTCGCCGTACTCGCTGCGCTGATCGCAGAGCGGATCGACGGCGTTTGGCGCGTCCAGTCGCTGGGTGCCCCCCACATCGGCGAGCGAAGCGAGACCGATCTGATCTCGGCATTCGCCGCTCGCGTAGACAGCCTCCGGCCGACGTTGGTGACCTTCAATGGCAACGGGTTCGACATGCCGGTCCTGCGCTACCGTGCGATGGTCAACGGCATCGCCGCGCCGGGGCTGACCTCCCGCCCCTACTTCAAGCGATACGACCAAGCGCACGTCGATCTGTGCGACGAGCGCGCCAGCTTCCAATCGAACGCGAAGACCACGCTCGACGACCTCTGCAAGATGATGGGGCTGCCCGGCAAGCCGGAGGGCATCGACGGCTCGAAGGTCTGGGAGCACGTCCGCGCCGGTCGCATCCAAGAGTGCGCCGACTACGGTGAGACCGATGTTGTGAACACCTACCGGGTGTGGCTGCGATACGAACTGTTCAGGGGGGCGATCACGCCGGAGCAAATGGTAGCCAGCGAGGCGGACTTGACCGAGTTCATCACTTCGCGACTCGGCGAACGGCCGCACCTCGCGTTTCTCGTCGCCCAACCCAGAACTTAGCCGAAGGTCAGGGCGGAGCCGTTCACTCGTGCTCGCCGTCTGGTCGGGACGTCGGGCCAGTGGTGTTTCAGGACCGCGCTCGGAAAGGTTTCGATCTCGGAGAAGAAGGCAGGTTCGAAGCCGCCCAACGGCTCCCACGCCAAACTCACCCCTTCGACCCCAGAGCACACGGTTCCGTATCTGATGACATCATGGCGTGGCGCGGCGTCGTTGGCGGCCTCGAACTGCATCGGCACAGCCGCAGCGTCCGCGCTCGTTCCAGCATTGTCGTTGGCGACGTCGCTGACAGCTTCGATTCGTTCTTTGGCGATCTGGAAGAACTGGGGATCGCGCTCGATGCCGATGAACTTGCGCCCAGCGGCCACCGCCGCGCAGCCGGTCGTCCCGCTCCCCATCGTGTTGTCCAGTACGACGTCCCCGGGATTGGAGTAGGTGCGGACGATCCAGTCGAACAGTTCGATAGGCTTCTGGGTGGGGTGAACCGGCTTGTAGACAGACGGGAAGGAAGCGCAGGACCGAACGGGGGTAGTTGGTGTGCGTTTGGCGGCGTTGGGAATCGGAACGGTAGGGGTGGGTTTTGTAGAGCACCGATCCCACCCCGCCGTTGCGGCTCACGCGAGGTTCATGGAGTTCGACCAGTCCCTGCGGGTTGTAGGTCATGGGGCTGGAAGCGCGGTTTCCGATGCCGCCCTTGGAGAACACGAGAACGTCTTCGTGCTCCATCAGAACCTGCGACTTCGCATGGACGAAGCGCGTGGCCCGAGTTTTCTCCCAGACCATGGAATATTTGTAGAGGTCGGGCGCGGCCATCATCAGCTTCGCGGAGAACATCCCCGCAGACGTGAGAACGACGGTGCCGGTCGGCTTCAGAACGCGGCGATACTCGGCCCAGAGTGCTTCCATCGGGATGATCTCATCCCACTGTGCCCGCGTGCATCCATACGGAAGGTCCGCGCCAATCAGGTCCACCGACTGGTCGGGTATTTCAGCCATTCGGGCCATCGTTTCACCCAGCATCAGGCGAACGGCATCATCGCGCAGTCCGAGACGCTTCTCGATGATCGGCCAGTAGGTCGGCTCACGCTCGATGATCAGCGCAGAACGCCCATGGGCCAGCGCCGCCGCGCCCGTCGTGCCAGAACCGCCGAAGGGGTCCAGAACGACATCGCCGGGATTGGAACACGCCAGCACCATGCGCTCGATCATCACTTGCGGGAACGGGCACGGATGATCGGTGCGCTCCTTGGACGTGCCGTGGACTTGAGTGATTGCCCAGATGTCCGAGGGGTTCGCGCCTTCGGGATTGTTGCGCTTGTCAGCCGACGTCGAAGGGCGACGAACGGCGTCGAGGTTGAACGTAGGGTGGATGATCTTGGGACGACCGCGACCGCCCTTCAGCACTCCCGGCTTCACCAGATAGAGCCACCGCTCCGTGCGCGTCGAAAAACGCTGGGTGGTGTTCTGTTGGGCGCAGCGATCCCAGACGATCTCCTGAACGAGAGTCAGGCCGGTTCCGGCGATCAGCGGGAACAGATAGTAGGTGAGCGGCACGCGGCTGGCGTCGGCTACAGCCAGATGTTCGTGATGCCGATGGACTAGGCTCCGTCGACTCGTTGGCAACCTGAGCGGTGAACCATCTGTGGGATTGCGGCTTCGGTCTTTATGTCCGTTCTTCTCGACACCCTTCTCGAAGGCTCTCCGGTCTACGGCGTGCTCGACGCTAAAGACGGTGTGCTTCTGTTCCGGCGTTCCGGCTTTGAGCAGGAGTTCACCGATTTGGCCGCCGAGGTGATGGAAGCGGGGAACGACGAGTTCGAAGTGATCGCCTTAACCAACAGCGATGCCCAGTGCGACCGCCTGTTCATCGCGCCGTTGACGGAAGATCGGTCGTTCGATCCTTTTCTTTGACGCTTGAACGACCCGTAAGAGCCTGTTCTTCCATCAGCGCCACCGCTCGGCTACATCTTGCCTCCACGACCACTGTGATGGCCATCAAGCGGTCGATGGAGAGCGTCGCGGCCTGATCAGCCTTCCGGCTGCTGGGTGGGCCGCACCAGCGTCGGATCGTAGCCGAGTTCACGAACCCGGTTCATGATCGTCTCGCGGGCCTCTGCGGACGGTTGGGGCGTGCGCGAGAGAAGCCAGAGATACCGTCCCGAAGGCTCGCCGACGATGGACCAAGAGTAGTCTTCGGCGTGATCCAGCACCCAGTAGTCGCCGATGTAGAAGGGGCCAAAGAAGGACACCTTCAGCTTGGCGTTCCCGCTGCCATCGACGATCTTGGCCTTGCCCTCGACCGAGCGAAGTTCGCCGTCCAGCCGGTCCTGACGGCAGGTGTTGACCACGCGGACCAAACCGTCGTCGCGCATTTCGTAGGTCGCCGTGCTGCCTTCGCAGCCACGCTGGAACCCAGCCTCATAACGCCCAGTCTCATACCAGCGACCGGCATACCGGCTAAGGTCCACGGGCTTGGCGGGTTGGGGGACAGCCGTGTTGCCGACAGGGCCACGTTGAAGGGTGGCGCATGCCGACAGGGCAACAACGGCACCTGCGAGCAGCAGGATCGGAAGGGAGCGTTTAATCATGACAGGCGAACGCCTACGCTCGTCCGCTGTTCCTTCGCCAAGGCCATCGAAGCCTGTGTCTCGACGGCCGACCGCACCCAGACGGTCGAGAACCAGCTTCGCGATCTGCTGGTTCTCGCCGAACGGCAGAACTGGTAGGGGGCGCTCATGTGGAAGCGGCTGCGAGACTGGGCGCGGACGATCAAGCGCGACGTGGTGATGCTTTGGCTGGCTGCGCGCGATCCGAGGACACCGTGGCAAGCCAAGCTGCTGGCCGGGGCGGTCGCCGCTTATGCCCTGTCGCCCATCGACCTGATCCCCGACTTCATCCCCGTGCTAGGGTACCTTGACGATGTGGTGCTGGTGCCGGTCGGAATCTGGTTGGCGGTGAAGCTGATGCCAGTCGCCCTCGTCGTCGAACTGCGAGCCAGAGCCGAGGCAGTAGCCCAACGACCGACAAGCCGGGGCGCGGCCATAGTCGTGGTGGTTATCTGGATGGCCGCTGCCATGGGGCTTGGACTGGCGGCTTGGATGATATCGAGGCCACACCTCGTCCAATAGGCAACCTGATCATAGCCGGATGGCTCTCAGCGCGTCTCTGACGGCATGAATGGTGTCGGCCGTATCACTACTACAAAACGCCCCTGAAGGGGCTGTGCGCGGCTCTCTGGGGACATCTGGAGGTTGGAGCCAACTGTTTTCCCAACGGCAAACCTTTTTCTGCTTTTACAATCATGTTCGGGCCGATTCTCGGCCTGTAGAGTAACCTACAAATCGAGAAAGACACCTGCATGGCCGACAATCAATCGACCGCACTTTTGGCAATGACGACCGGAATTGTCGCCAACTACGTCTCGAACAATGCCGTGTCGCCTGTTGATCTACCGCAACTGATTGTTGCCACCCATCAGGCGTTGAAGAACGCTGGGCGAGATGTGAATGCCGAGGAGCAAACGACAGACAACCTGCCAACAGCGTCAGAGATTAGAAAGTCCGTCAGCGAAGCGGGTATTGTCAGCTTTATCGACGGGAAGACCTACCAGAGCCTAAAACGGCATCTGAACGGCCACGAGATGACCCCAAAGGAATATCGCGACCGCTATGGCTTGAAGGGCGACTACCCGATGGTTTCGCCATATTATTCGGCCAAAAGGTCAGCGATAGCCAAATCGTTGGGGTTGGGGCAGGGCGGGCGGAAGCCCAAGGCTGCGCGGAAGATGGCTGGTAAATCGAGCGGACCCAAAGCCGTGACCGCGCCGAGGGAAGCCTGACCCCATTGGAGTGTCGCCCGTTGCGCTTTTTCGCTGGTTCTGCGTCAACCTCGGCTTCGGTTACAGGCGCCAAATCCCGCGACCTGATCGGGCCTAACCTATGTGCAGAACTGTAGCTGGTCGCATGCAAGCCTCGGGTCTGGTTAACGATCACATGAACTCATGCTTCCGCTGTGAAGAGGTCCGCGCGATGGGCCCCCCTGATGTTATCGTCTGATTTCGGCCTTGAATATTTGACCTCTCCGGTCCGTTGCGGACACTAATGAGGTGTCGGACACCTCTGGGATCATGAGGACACATCGATGCGGTTGATCCGAAACGCTTTAGGCGCGACGTCCCTCATGCTGTGGGCGGCCTTTCTCGCATTCCGGTCTTGGCTGGGACAGAACAGTCCAAACATCCCGACTGGGGACAAACTCTTCCGACTCTCCGATCATGGCGATCCGTTCTACATCTCTGGACTTCAGCAATGGACGCTGAACGGCTTGATGGTTTTGCTTTTCGTGGTGTTCGCCTTGGCTTTTTGGGCTGACAGAAAAGCGCGAGAATTGACATAGGCTGCGTAGACGCTCGCTAACCTCCCATCGCTGACGTTTGAGATGTCCAATCCAGTTCAAGACGTGACCCACCTCACCTACTCAACAGTAGTTTCCTCGATGCAGGCGACGGGGATGGTCAACGACCACGTCGCCGGATGCTTCCGCTGTGAGGATGTCCGGGCTATGGGCGCGTCGTGACCCTGGTGATCCAACAATCCCCCCGTGCACCCCGGCGAAGGCCGGAGCCCAGATCACGGTCACGGGCGGTCGGGATCGGGCACAGGTTCCACAGATCGGAAGACCGGGTTTTCCAACTGGACCCCGGCCTTCGCCGGGGTGCAGGGTGATGGGGATGGGAAAGTCGTTCCCGACGCTTGTGCTCGAGACCTTGCTGGCGCAGCGGGTCGGCGGGCTCGTGTGCGGTGTGGACGAGGCGGGGCGCGGGCCGTGGGCCGGGCCAGTCTCGGCGGGCGCAGTGATCCTGTCGGCCGACGACATCCCCGAGGGCATCAACGACTCCAAGGCCCTGACAGCTGGTCGGCGCGAGGTGCTCGCGGTCGAGATCAAGCGCTGCGCCGTCGCCTGGGGCGTCGGGTTCGCTTCGCCCGAAGAGATCGAGGACCTGAACATCCTGCAGGCGACGGGCCTGGCCATGTGTCGGGCAATCGAGGCGATGAGCGTGCAGCCGAAGGCGGCGCTGGTCGACGGCAACTACCGGTTCAAGCTGCCCTGCGACGTGGAGACGGCGGTGGGCGGTGACGGACTGTCGCTGTCGATCGCGGCGGCCTCGATCCTGGCCAAGACGGCACGCGACCGGATCATGATCGAGATGGACGCCGAATACCCCGGCTACGGCTTCGCCTCGCACAAGGGTTACAACGCGCCGATCCACCAGGCGGCGCTGAAGGCCATGGGACCCTGCGCCATCCACCGGCGCAGCTGGGCGCCGATCCGGGCGCTGCTCGAAACCTAGACGGACATCATCCCGCCCAGCAGGGCGCCGAGCAGGGCCGCGACGACGCAGCCGATGGCGACTACGATCCAGCGCGGCAAGGGCTCCATCTCGGCCGGCTGGACGCCATAGGTCGTCGGCGCGATGACTTCTGCGCGCGACAGGAAGTCATTGGCCGGGCGGCTGTCGAATCGGGTCGCGGCGGGCGCACGCCAGGCGGCGGTCTGATAGGCGCTCAAAGCGTCGCGAACGGCGCCGGGACGCGTAGGATTGACGGGGCCCTGGGTCACGATCAGCTCTTCCATGCCGCTCTAACGACGCAATGAGACCCTCGTTCCCAGAATGGTCAAGCTGCGAGTGCGACGGGCCGTTCAGTGACCACGAACAGGTATTCGACGTTGCGCAGACGCCCCACGGCCCCGACTTTCTCGCCCTTGGGATTATGGATGCCGATACGGGCGCCGACGTAGCGGGGGCGCGGGATTTCCACGACCTGCACATGGCCGCGCGCCGACAGCATCTCGACCAGCTGATCGCGGCTCAGATAGCCTTCGTCGTTGAAGGAGACGATCAGGTTGGGCGCGCGGATCGCCTCGATCACGGCCTGCAACGCCGGGCCGATGCCGGGGCGGGAGTTGAAGGCGCTCTTCCTCGTCTTTACGTCGATCCGCTTGTTGGCGATCCCGTAGGTCTCGGGCCGGTCCCACAGGATCAGGCTTTCCCAGACATGGTAGTTCCCGAGGTAGGAGTGCTGGTTGTAGGGCGGGTCGAGATAGACGAGATCGCCGTCGAAGGCGGCGGCGGTCTCCAGCGCATCGGCCCGGGTGGCGCGGCAGGGACCGGCGGCGACGGCGGGCTGCAGCGTCGGCATCCGCAGCGTCAGGGGTTTCAGCGCCCGCGCGGCCCAGGACTTCATATAGGCCATCTGCAGACCGGCCGTGGAATCGACCCGGTCGGCGGCCTCCATCAGGCTGACAAGGGCGATGGCCTTGAGTTCGGGCTCCAAACCCATGGCCTCGATCCGGTCGCGCATGCCGTCGATGCGGGCGCCATTCTCGGGCGTGAAATAGCGGGCGTCCTCGCAGAAGGCCCTGGTGAACCAACCGGCGGCGGGGGGCGTGGCGGAGAGGTCGGCGAGGACGGCCTCGGCTCTATCCGCCCACACGTCGCGGTCAACCTGGACATAGGCGGTTGCGAGAGCGTGGGCATAGGCGTTGTGATCGTTGGACCAGACCTGGAAGCCGGCGCCTTTCAGGGCATGGCCGACGCGGGCCGTGCCGGAGAACAGGTCGCAGATGTGGCCGCCCTCCGGCAGCAGGGCGCGGACGGCGGCGGCGATCGGATCCAGCAGGGCCCGCTTGGAGCCGAGGTATTTGATCATGACGCTCCCAATCCTCCCCCGTCGGGGCTTGCGGTCTGCTCGTATACGAGCAGATCCTCAAGGCGCGGCGCATCTTCGCGCCCTGACGGAGGGGGCTCACGGCGAGTGCGGTGTCCGGGGTTGGCCCCCTGCACCGCTTCGCGGTCCCCCTCCCCCTACGGGGAGGATTGCTATTTGCGCGCCTTCTTCATCGGAGCATGCGCCAGTCGCAGGAGATTCGCAGCCCCCGGCGCGCCGAAGGGCGTTCCGGCCAGGATCAGGACGCGCTGGCCCGGCTGGGCGAGGCCGTATTCGATGGCTGATCTCACAGCATCCTCTGTGACGTCCTCCAGGGAGGCAGGCTCCTTGCCGAGGCGCGGTTCCAGACCCCAGACCAGCGACAGGCGACGCGCGGTGTCGGGGTTGGGGGTCAGGGCCAGCACCGGCTGGAGCGGGCGTTCGCGCGACATGCGCCGGGCGGTGCCGCCGAGGGTGGTGAAGACGACGATACAGGCGGTGGACTGGGCCTCGCCGGCCTTGCGGGCCGCAGCGACAAGCGCGTCGGCGTCGATGTCGTCCATGCCCGTGTGTTCGGCGTCCATCAGGCTGGGCCACAGGGGGTCGGCCTCGACCCGCTCCATGATCCGGTTCATGATTCCGACGGACTCGAGCGGATAGTCGCCGGACGCCGTCTCGGCCGACAGCATCAGGGCGTCGGCGCCTTCGTAGACCGCATTGGCGACGTCTGAAGCCTCGGCCCGCGTGGGCGCGGGCGAGGTTGTCATCGATTCCAGCATCTGGGTGGCGACAATGACCGGCACGCCGCGCTGGCGGGCGGCGCGGATGATGCGCTTCTGGGCGACGGGCACCTCTTCCGGCTCCATCTCGACGCCCAGGTCGCCCCGCGCGACCATGACGCCGTCGCAGTAGTCGAGGATGCTTTCGAGGGCGTCGAGCGCCTGGGGCTTTTCGATCTTGGCGAGACAGGCGGCGCGGCCCTTCACGATCGCCTTCAGCTCGGCCATGTCCTCGGCCTTCTGAACAAAGCTCAGGGCGACCCAGTCGACGCCGATGCGGAGGGCGAAGGCCAGATCCTCGCGATCCTTGGCGGTCAGGGCCGAGACGGGCACCACGGCCTCGGGCACGGCGACGCCCTTGCGATCCGACAGCTTCGAACCGCTCTCGACGGTTACGTCGGCCCATTCGTCGGTGCGCTTGCCTACGCGCAGACGGACCCGACCGTCGTCGAGCAGCAGCAGCATGCCTTCTCGGAGGGCCTTGAAGATTTCCGGGTGCGGCATCTGAACCCGCGTCTCGTCGCCGGGCGTCGGATCCAGGTCGAAGCGCATCTTGTGGCCCGGCTTCACCGAGATTTCGACATCGGCGAAGCGGCCGAGGCGCAGCTTGGGGCCTTGCAGGTCTGCGAGGACGCCCAGCGGACGCTTCAGCGCCAGTTCGGCGCCGCGCACGGCCTTCAGGTTGGCGGCGTGATCCTCATGCGAGCCATGGCTGAAGTTCAGGCGGAAGACATCGACCCCCGCCTGGGCCAGGGCCTTGACCATGCCGGGAGCCCGACTGGCCGGTCCCAGGGTCGCGACGATGCGCGCGCGGCGTGCTCTGTTCATGATGGTCCCGTTGGCCGGTCGCGTTTCCTGAGACGACGTTGTGCCACGAAACGCGCCGGGAGGAAGGCCGGCTCCCCCACGGGAAACGAGAAGTGAGTCTCTGTTACCTGGCGCCGAGTCGACGAGCCATCCCGGTCACCGTGCGCTGGAGGGCGGAGGGGCGACGTTCGGCCGCCGACGCCGCCGGAGCGACGACAGGGCAATCGCCGGCGCCGAACAGTCCCAGATCCATGCAGCGACCCTCGACCGTTTTCGGGGCCTCGACGCCGACGATATTGGCCAGGGTCGGGGCGATGTCGATGGTGCGGATGGGGAAGAACCGTTCCTGGCCCTGCATGTTCGGAGACCAGAAGACGATCGGCACGCCGCGATCATAGTCCCAGGGCGTGCCGTGGGTGGACAGGGTGCCGCCGACGCGGCCCGCGACCGTGGTGGTGTTCGGCCATTGGGCCACGACGATGTCGGGCGAGCGGCCTTCGACGGCGCCGAGGCGGTGGCGCTGGAGCAGGGTCAGTTCCTGGGGGCTCAGGTTGCGCGGCGGCAGGGGCGAGGCCAGCACATCCTCGATCGTCCAGGCGCCGGCGACATTGGGCTCGGCGCGCAGGAGGGCGACGGCGGCTGCGGCGATCTGGTCCCGGCGATGGTCGGCCAGTTCCACATTGCCCGCACCCACGACCATCAGGCCGGAGCCGCCATAGGACAGCGGATCGATGGTCAGGTTGAAGCGGTCCCTGAGCGCCGTATTGATGCGGCCCAACAGGGCCGGGTCGCCGCGCACCGCGTCGTCGTAGCCGCGCTCTTGCATCCGTTCGGGGAAGTCAGAGCCGCCATGGTCGGCAGTCAGGACGACGACAACGCCGCCCGGAAGCTGGGACAGGCGATCCATGAAGACGCCGAGGGCGGCGTCAAGCCGGTACATCTGCTCGCACATCTCCGGCCCCTGGGTGCCGAAGGCATGACCAATCCGGTCGGTGGCCGAGAGGCTGACGCCGAGGATGTCGGTGACGCCGCGACGCCCCAGCGACTGGGTGTCCAGCAATTCGGTCGCGGCCTCCAGCGTCAGCTCGTCGAGAATCGGCGACGTGTCCAGCTTGAAGCCCGTCGCGGGCGGCAAGGTGGCGTGGAAGGTCTCGGTTCCTATGGTCCAGTCACCTTCCAGGGCGCGGCACTCGGCGCGGGTGTAGGTCCAGGTCGGTGGAGAGGCGGCCAGACGGGCGTTGATGCGGGCGTTCAGGGCGGCGACGGGCGCAAGCTTGGCCTCGGCCGTCTGGCCCGGTTCGACGTAGGTGGTGAAGCCGAAGCCGTCGGTCATCCAGAAGGCGCCGTCGCCATGGTGGCCGGCCAGGTTGATGGCGCCGCGGTCCTTGCCGGAGACGGCGAAGATGCGGCTGGTGGGACTCCCGGCCTTGAGCCAGTCACCCAGGGTCGTCGCGAGCAGTTGATCGGGGCCGACCGGGCCGTTGTCGGTGATGCGGCCGTGGGCGAGCGTGTTCCGGGGTGCGGCCAGGCAATAGACTTCCGCGCCGGTCGTGCGGTCGATCCAGTCATTGGCGGGGATGCCCGCACTGGCCGGGTTGACCCCGGTCAGGATCGTGGCGTGACCCGGGCAGGTCTCGGTCATCGCATGCTGCTGGAAGCCATTGGCGTATACGAGGCCGGTAGAGGCCAGGGTATGCAGGCCGCCGGTGAAGCGGTCGCGGTACTGGTTGAAGAGATTCGTACTGAGCTGATCGACGACGATCGTCACGACCAGCGACGGGCGCTCGGGCGGCGGGCCAGGAGTCGCCGATGACGGGGTCTGAGCCATTGCCGCCGGGGCGATGAGACAGGTCGCCAAGGTCAGCAGCAGGGGAGCGGACAGTCGGGACATCAAGGACACCGGAGCAGTTGCAATGGCCCCGCTTAGACCCACATCGTTACGTCTCCAAGACGCGCGTCGCGTCGCGTTGACAGGGCTGTGGACCACAGCCTAGGTCGGCTGCGAAACGAGGCGTCCATGAATAGATTGCAAGTCCTGACGCTGCTGGGCGCCAGCCTGCTGGCGGCCTGTTCCGGCGAGCCCGCTCGGCCGGACAAGCCTGAGGCGCCCGTCGTTCAGGTCGCCGATATAACCCGACTGACGGGCGATGCCGAGGCGGGGCGGATCGGCTTCGGCCAATGCCGCAGCTGTCATGCGGTCGAGGCCGGGGTGAACCGGGTCGGGCCGAGCCTGCACGCGATCGTCGGGCGACCGGTCGGGACGGTGGCGGACTATCGCTACAGCACCGCCATGGCCGCAGCGGGCGGAGCCTGGGACGAACAGCGGCTGTACGACTTCCTCGAGAATCCGCGCGGGTATCTGCCAGGCACGAAGATGACCTTCGTCGGCATCAAGGACGGCCAGCGCCGCGCCGACATCATTGCGTATCTGAAGACCCAGGCGGACTAGGTCCCCTGTCGGGGCCTACATCGTCGCGCCGAGGCGCCAGGGCTGGATCTCGTCCTCGCCGAAGCCCAGCGCCTCCGAGGCCGTCACCTTGCCCGAGGCGGTGGCGATGATGGTCTCGAAGATCTCGGCGCCGAGGGCGTCCAGCGATATCCCCTCGTCCAGCACGCGGCCGCAGTCGATATCGATGTCGTCCGGCATGCGGCGGGCCAGGGCGCTGTTGGTGGCCAGCTTCAGGCTGGGGGCCGGCTTGGCGCCGAAGACCGAGCCGCGGCCTGTGGTGAAACAGATCAGGGTCGCCCCGCCCGCGATCTGGCCCGTGGCCGAGACGGGGTCGTAGCCGGGCGTGTCCATGAAGACGAGGCCGTGGGCCGTGACCGGCTCGGCATATTCGTAGACGGCCGCCAAGGACGCGGAGCCTGCCTTGGCCACGGCGCCGAGCGACTTCTCGAGGATGGTCGTCAGGCCGCCAGCCTTGTTGCCTGCGGAGGGATTGTTGTCGAGAGAGCCGCCGGTCGTCTCGACGTGCTTCTCCCACCAGGCGATGCGGCCCATGAGTTTGGCGGCGACCTCGGGCGAGGCGCGGCCGGTCAGCAGGTGTTCGGCGCCGTAGATCTCGGGCGTCTCCGACAGGATCGCCGTGCCGCCATGGGCGACCAGCAGATCGACGGCGCGGCCGAGGGCCGGGTTGGCGGTCATACCGGAATAGCCGTCCGAGCCGCCGCACTGGAGACCCACAATCAGTTTCGACACCGGCTGGGGCGTACGCTCAAGCGAGGCGGCGCGGTCGGCCATCTCCATCAGCCGGTCGACGCCGTGCTGAATGGTCGAGGCGGCGCCGCCCTCGTCCTGGATGGCCATGACGCCGAGGTCGGGGGACCCCGCCATCTGCTCCGCCTCCATCAGGCTGGATATCTGGTTGGTCTCGCAGCCGAGGCCCAGCATCAGAACGCCCGCGACATTGGGGTGGCGCGCATACCCCGCGAGCGTCCGGCGCAGGATGTCCATGCCCTCGCCCTCGGAGGCCATGCCGCAGCCCGAGCCGTGGGTGATGGCGACGACGCCGTCGATATGGGGATAGCGGTCGCCAAGCCGCGCCTCGGTCTCGCGCGCGATGCGGCGAGCGACCATGGCCGAGCAGTTCACCGAGGTGACCACCGCCAGATAGTTGCGCGTTCCCACCCGTCCGTCGGCGCGGAGGTAGCCGTCGAAGGTGCGCGGCTCACTGGCGACGGAGACGACGCCGGCCGTGATACCGGTGTCAGCACGGGCCGAAATATCGCCGATGCCAAGGTTGTGGGCGTGGACCCAGTCGCCGGGCGCGATGGCGGCGCTGGCCGCGCCGATGACCTGACCGTATTTGCGGACCTGGCCGCCGACGGGGACCGGCTTGAGCGCGATCTTATGGCCTGCGGGGACATCGGTCGTGGCGGTGACGCCATCGACGGTCTCGCCGGCGGTCAGGGCGCGGACGGCGACGGCGACGTCGTCATCAGGATGGAGGCGGAGAACGAACGGGGAGGACATGGTCCTCCCCGCCTAGCATGAGGCAGCGGAAACGTCAGGCCGCAGGTGCGGCTTCGGCTTCAGCAGCGAGCTTCTTCTTTGAACGGCCGCGACCGACCCGGTAGACGGCGAAGGCGATACCGCCGCCGATGGCCAGGATGATGATCGTGGTGATGGGACGGAAGGCCAGCCACGCCAAAGCGATGGTCACGGTGCCGACGATCAGGCCGAGCACGAAGCCGATCAGGCCCGTGCCCATCCGCACGATCGTTCCGGCCAGGGGCAGGACGTCGGCCAGCACCCCGAACGGCGCCAGGATCAGACCGAAACCGACCATCAGCAGGACCATGCCGACGACGCGGATGATCCAGGCGATCACGTTGTTGGCGTCCTGGGCCGACTGGAACATGTCGCCGGCGGGCACGTCGCCGTCCGCGACCAGCAGGAATTCCGAGCCGTTGCGGGCGCGGTAGTCGAGGAAGTTGTCGCCGTTCTGACGGGCGACGACGCTGATTTCCGACGCCGGGGTGGCCTCATAGGAGACGCGGGTGTCGCCGATGGCGGGCGTCTGCGGGGTCTCGCCGAAGAAAATCGCGCCTTGCGACACCGTCAGGGTCGAAGCCTCGCCGGCGGCGGCCTCGATGGCATCGGTCTGTTCTGTCAGGTTCACGGCCTCGGCGCCGCCGACCTGGCTGAGGACGTTCTCCTCCAGACGATAGTCACCCAGCGTCGCGTCGGTCGCATAGATGTCGGCGCTCTCGACCGACATCTCCGGATTCTCGTGACCGGCCGGGGTGTTGAAGGCGCTGGAGTCGATCGCGGTCGAGGACCAGGCCTTGGTGTAGGTGTAGGTGGTGACGGTCTCTTCACCGCCGCCGAGCTTGGTACGGCTCTCGGACTTCGACTCCTCCTGCCACTGATACATCTCGGCGGTGCGCGACAGCTTCAGGCCGGTCGCGGCGACACCGTACTGATTGTCCTCCAGCGGCGCGGTGACAACGGTCTGGCCAGTGACGTGGACCAGCTTCTGGTCGTTGGCGGGATCGATCGGAGAGGCGGGCGCCTCGACCACGGCGCCGGCGCCTTCGGTCAGGCCGCGCGCGACCTTGACGGCATTACCCTCGTTCCAGGCCAGCCCCCACACGCAGGCGAAGATCAGGACGATACCGACCAGAACGCCGGCGAAGGCCGAGCCGATGCGGCTGAACCAGCCCTGGTTGGTTGTGACTGTGACTTGATCCGGCATGTGAGCCCCCCACGAGCTATCCGGCCGAAACCCGGCCGTCAGGCGCGCAGATATAGCACCGCTTCATCGCTGAGATAGCGATGGCGCGCATACGGAAGCTGACGACGCCCTACAGCCCGCGCCAGTCCCGCCACCAGGTCACGAACCGGCCCAGCCCCTCGGCCAGGGCGACCCTGGGCGCATAGCCGGTCAGGGCGGTCAGCCTGGACACGTCGGCCCAGGTGGCGGTGACGTCCCCCGCCTGCATCGGGCGCATGACCTTGACCGCCTCGCGACCCAGCGCCGTCTCCAGGGTGGCTATCATCTCCATCAAGCCGACCGGGCTGGAATCGCCGATGTTGTAGATCTCGTGCCCGCCCGGGGCCGGCGGCCTGTCCAGCACGCCCATGACGCCGTCGACGATGTCGTCGATGAAGGTGAAGTCGCGCGCCATCCGGCCCTCACCGAAGACCTGGATCGGCTCGCCCGCCATGATCTTCTCGGTGAAGCTGAAATAGGCCATGTCAGGCCGGCCCATCGGCCCATAGACGGTGAAGAACCGCAGGCCCGACTGGGGGAAGCCGTAGAGCGAGGCGTAGCTCTGGCTGATCAGTTCGCAGGAGCGTTTGGTGGCGGCATAGAGCGAGACGGGGCTGACCGTCGGATCGTCCTCGCGGAAGCCCTGCCCGGCCAGCGGCCGGTCGCCATAGACCGAGCTGGACGAGGCGTAGACCAGGTGCTCGACGCGGTTGTGGCGGCAGGCCTCAAGGATCGAGAGGTGGCCCTGCAGGTTCGAGCGCTGGTAGGCGAAGGGGTTCTCGATCGAGTAGCGGACCCCGGCCTGGGCGGCGAGATGGACCACACGGTCGGCGCCCGAGGCGCGGACCAGTTCGGCCATGACCTCGGCGTCGGCGATATCTGCGCGCACCATGCGGAAGCCCGGATAGGTCGCCAGCCGCCCCGCCCGCAGCTCTTTCAGCGCGACGTCGTAATAGGCGTTGAAGTCGTCCACGCCGACGACGGTCTCTCCGCGTTGCAGCAGGCGTTGCGCCACGTGCATGCCGATGAAGCCGGCCGCTCCGGTCACAACGACGGTCATGAGGCTCAGCCCCGTCCGATGCTGGTGTAGGCGAACCCGCGGGCGCGCATTTCCGCCGGACGATAGATGTTCCGCAGGTCCACGATGACCGGCGCCCGGGCCATCAGCTTGATCCGGTCGAGATCCAGAGCGCGGAACTGATCCCATTCCGTCAGAATCACGATCGCGTCGGCGTCCTGTGTCGCGCTGTAGGCGTCGTCCCGGTAGTCGACGTCAGGCAGAAGCTTCCGCGCCTCGTGCATGCTCTCGGGATCATAGGCCTGGACCTTGACCCCGGCAGCGATCAGGGCGGGCACGATGTCGAGGCTGGGGGCGTCGCGCATATCGTCGGTGTTGGGCTTGAACGCCAGGCCGAGAATGCCGACGGTCTTGCCCGCACCGGAGCCGCCCAAGGCCGCGATGACCCGGTCGGCCATGGCCTTCTTGCGCGCGTCATTGACCTCGACTGTCGTCTCCACCAGCCGGACCGGCGTGCCGTACTGCTGGGCCGTGCGGACCAGGGCGACGGTGTCCTTGGGGAAGCAGGAGCCGCCGTAGCCGGGGCCGGCGTTGAGGAATTTCGAGCCGATCCTTCCGTCCAGACCGATGCCCTTGGCGACCTGCTGCACGTCGGCTCCGACCTTTTCGCACAGGTCGGCGATCTCGTTGATGAAGGTGATCTTCAAAGCGAGGAAGGCATTGCCAGCGTATTTGATCAGCTCGGACGTCCGGCGCGACGTATAGATGACGGGGAAATCGTTGAGGCTCAGCGGACGATAGACCTCGGCCATCACGGCCTTGGCGCGATCATCGTCCGTACCGACCACGACGCGGTCCGGGCGTTTGAAGTCCTCGATCGCGGCGCCTTCGCGCAGGAACTCAGGGTTCGAGACCACGGCGAAGTCGGCGTCCGGATTGACCCGGCGGATGATGGCCTCGACCTCGTCGCCAGTGCCCACGGGAACGGTCGACTTGTTGACGATGACGGTGAAGCCCTCGATCAGGCCCGCGATCTCCTCGGCTGCCGCATAGACGTAGGACAGGTCCGCATGGCCGTCGCCGCGCCGCGTCGGCGTGCCCACGGCGATGAAGACGACATCCGCCGAGCGGATCGCCTCGGCGCCGTCCAGGGTAAACTCCAGACGGCCGGCCCTGACATTGTCGGCCACCAGTTGTTCCAGGCCGGGCTCAAAGATCGGGATCTCGCCCCGATGTAGTCGCTCGATCTTCGAGGGATCCTTGTCGACGCAGACCACGGTGTGGCCGAAGTCGGCGAAACAGGCTCCAGACACCAGGCCGACATAACCAGTGCCAATCATCGTGACGCGCATCAAAACATTCCCAGCGAGAGCGCGGGCAGCCTTAGCCCAGTCATCCCGGCGGCGCAAAAGGCGGGCGATACGCCCTGTTAAGCCTGTCCCCTTACCCGATCTTGAGCCGGACCCGTCAGGGTAGGCGCATGACCGACGCCTCCCGCTTCTCCCTGCCCGAAGCTGTTGCGACCGATCGCCGTCAGCAGGCGCGGGCGCCCTTCCGCAAGGCGCGGCGTGAGCACGAGCGCGTCCGCCTGCTGGGCCAGACTGTCGACCTGGTCAGGCCAGAGGAGGTTCTGCACCACGTCGAGACCTGGGTCGAGGCGCGCCGCAAGGTGCTTATCGCCAATCACAACCTCAACAGCCTCGCCCTGCTTCAGAAGCACCCAAGGCTTCAGCGCTTCTATGATCGGGCCGATCTTGTCGAGGTCGACTCCACGCCGCTGATCCATTTCGCAAGGCTGCTGGGCCTTCAGGGCAAGGCGTTTCACCGCTGCACCTATCTGGACTGGCGCGACCACTTCTGGAGCCTGGTCGACCGCAAGGGCTGGCGGGTGATGTACATCGGCGGTGCGCCGCAGGTGGTCGAGCGGGCGCGCGGCCGTCTGGCTTCGGAGTACCCGAACGCCGACATTCGCGCGCGTGACGGCTTTTTCGTCCCCACCCCGGGCTCGCGCGACAATGCAGTCGTGGTCGCCGAGGTGAAGGCCTTCGATCCGCACATCCTGTTCGTCGGCATGGGCATGCCGCGTCAGGAACTGTGGATCCTCGACAATCTGGACGCCCTGCCCGACTGCGCCGTTTTCTCGGTCGGCGCCGCATTCGACTATGAGGCCGGTGAGCAGAAAGCCGCGCCGCGCTGGATGGGTCGGATGGGCCTCGAATGGTTGTTTCGCCTGGTCCATGACCCGAGGCGGCTGGCGCGCCGCTATCTGATAGAGCCGTGGAGCCTGAGCCAACTGATCGTCGCCGATGTCTGGACGGCGATCCGGACGAAACGGTTCGGCCGGGCCTAGACCGCCAGGGACGAGGTGGTAATCGCGACGCGGCCAGCCCGGCCCGTGGCCCGTACCTGGGTCCGCGTCTCGCCCTCGAGCCGGACCGCCGACAGCACATTCGTTGCATAGGCGCCGGTGTCGACGCCGATTCGGCGCGCATCGGAATGAACCCCCTCGGCGGGGGTGTGGCCGTGCACAACCACCTGCTCGAACAGGCCTGCGTGATCCAGGAACGGCTCACGAATCCACATCAGATCTTGGGGCGACTGGACTGCCAGGGCGACGCCAGGCCGGGCGCCGGCGTGGGTGAAGAAATAGTCGCCGATCGAGATCGACATCTCCTGGCTGGCCAGCAACTCGCGGTGGGAATCCGGCAACGCCTCGTCGAGCGCTCGCGAGGCATCGGCCCAGGCCAGAGTATCGCCGCGCAGCGGGGGCGGACTGACGCCGTAGGACACCAGGGTGTCGCGGCCGCCGTCGTCGCACCAAGACGGGCCGACCTGGGGATCGCGCAGGAAGGCCTCCATCCGGTCCTCGTGGTTGCCGCGGATGAAGCGAACCTCCAGCCCCGGATCGGCCGCGAGATTGATCAGCTGATTCAGGACCCCTTTTGAGTCGAGACCGCGATCGACACAGTCGCCGAGGACGACGACGACCTTGCGCTTCACCTCGGCCGCATACAGGTCGGCACGGATGGCCTGTATCAGCCGGTCGGCCAGATCGGACCGTCCGTGGATGTCGCCCACCGCCCAGATGACACAGTCGGGCGGCGTGCGCGACGCCGGCCGTGCAGGCCGATTGGGGAACAGGCGGGAGAGCATGCCGATCACATGCCTCCTCGCTTCCCCGCGTTCAAGCCGAACCCGGGGGCGACGCCTCTAACGCCGGAGGATCAGTCGTGGATGAAGTGGGGAACGAAGCGCGAGACGTTGCGCGTGATCCGGCCTTCGTCCTCGCGCACCGACATGCCGGCCGGTTCCTCGCCAACCACCCATGAGCCGATGATGGCGTGACGGCCGTCGAACACGGGCGGAGCGTGGACGGCCTGGAGGATGGCGCGGCCGTCGTAGCCGCCGTCCTTTCCCTGTTCCGTACCGCCGGGCTCGACGATCGAGATGTTGTCGCCCTCACGAGAGAAAAGCGGCTTGCGGACGTGGGCGGAGGACAGGGCCGAGGCTCCGGGATCGTCCTCGAACCAGCTCTCCAGCAGGTTGGGGTGACCGGCGTGGCGTTCCCACAGCAGCGGCAGGATGCCCTTGTTGGACAGGATCGATTTCCACGCCGGCTCCAGCACCGTGATATCGGCGTGGGGCAGAGGCTCGGCGTAGTCGTCGCGCAGCATCTGTTCCCACGGGTAGAGTTTGAACATGGCCTGGATCAGCCAGTTCTGTTCGTCCACAAACTGCCCGTCGGCGTTCAGGCCGATGTCGCCGATGGCCACGAATTTCGGGTCGAGACCGGCCTGTCTGGCGATATCCTCGAGGAAGCGGACGGTCTGGCGATCCTCGACGAAATCGGGGTCCGACGAGAAATGCACGAACCCGCCCATCGGGAAGATGGCGCGGAAGCGGGCGACCAGTTTCTCATGCAGGCTGTTGAACTGGTCGGCGGCGGCCGGGATCGAGCCGTCGGCGATCCGGTCTTCCAGCCACAGCCACTGGAACACCGCGCTCTCATAGATCGACGTCGGGGTGTCGGCGTTGTACTCATAGAGCTTGGCGGGGCCCTGGCCGTCGTAGGCGAAGTCGAACCGGCCGTATAGCGACGGGTCGCCCCGCTTCCAGCTGTCGGCGACGTAGTCCCTGAGCTTTTCCGGGATGTCGAGCAGGCTCATCAGCCGTTCGGACTTCACCGCCTCGTCGACGAGATCGAGGCACATCTGATGCAGTTCGGCGGTCGGCGCCTCGATCCCCTCCTCCACTTCCTGAAGCGTCAGGGCGTAGGCGACCTCGTCGGACCAATAGGGATCGCCCGACGTGTGGTGCCAGGTGAAGCCGAGGCTGTCGGCCTTGGCCTGCCAGTCGGGACGTTCGGGGAGGATGAGGCGTTGCATATGATCTCCAATCCTCCCCCGTCGGGGGAGGTGGCGCGGCGCTACTTCAGCGCCGTGACGGAGGGGGCCAGCCGCGAATCCGGTGTCTGGGGCCAGCCCCCTCCACCGCTTCGCGGTCCCCCTCCCCCAAAGGGGGAGGATTTAGGCTGGGTCTTTATCCGGCGTCGCCTGCCCGATGCGCGGCGTGACCACCGTAATGTCCTGTTGCGTCAGCCGCGCCAGCACATCGTCGGCCGACGAATGCCCGGGCAGAATGCCGGCCTCCTTAAGCTTGGCGTCGAGGTCGGCGCCGGTGCGCTTGTCCTCGAACTCCTGGCCGACACGGAGACGCTCCTCCTGAACCGCCTGGCGCTGCTTGATGCGCTGCAGGCTGTCGGCGGCGGAGCCGATGCGCGAATGGGCGCCGGCCGATTGCAGGGCGACCGAGGTCTGGGCGCGTTGGACGCTTTCGTTGACCTTCACGATATCGATCTCGCGACGCAGGGTCTCAATCTTCTGGTCGGTCGAGGCGATGGCGGTGCGCAGGCGCGCCTCGGCGGCCTTCATGTTGTCGATCAGCGGACCGCGCGTGCCGATCTCGGATTCCAGTTCGGCGATCCGGCCTGCGACCTCGCGGGCCAGATCGGTCTTGCCCTGGCCGAGCGCGGCGCGGGTCGAACTTTCATATTTGCCGATCTGGTCGCGGAACGAGGCCATCTCGCTTTCCGCCATGCGGCGGCGGGCGACAAGGCCGGCAAGGTCGTCGCGGGCCTTACCCTGGGCCGTGTCGGCGTCGCGGATTTCCTGATCGAGGATCTTCAGGGCGTTGGCGTCAACCACCGACTGGGCGGTGTCATGGGCGGTGCCGCGGAACAGGGCGGAGAGTTTGCTGAGCATGGACATGGGTCTGGTCTCCGGTTCAGGCGGCGGCTTCGGTGCCGAAGGTTTCGCGCAGGTCGGTGGCGTCGATGGCGTTCTCGGCCAGGGTGCGCAGTTCAATCAGGATAGTCTGGAGCGTGGTCTTGGACGACAGTTCGCCCATCAGCTCATAGACGTCCTGATCGCCGACGGTGGTGATCGCGAAGTTCGACAGGGGCACCAGCCGCTGGGCCTTCAGCAGGAAGGCGTTGAACCGGGCCGTGTCGGCCTGTTCCGCCACCGGCCACAGCAGGACCGAACAGACGATCTGCGCCCCGCCGACGCTCAGATAGACCGGCAGGTCGCCATACTCATGCATGGTGGCCAACAGCACGGGATCGGCCCCTTCCAGCACGCGCAGGGTCATTTCCCCCTCGCGAACCAGGGCGGACTCGTCCAGCGCGGCCTTGATGGCGGGCACGGTCCAGGCGATTTCGATGACGGCGTCCATGTGCGGTTCGGCTCCGGTTGATGTCGAAGAGGTGGGGCGCCGACGGCGCGGCGCAAGCGCGGGTCCGCGCGTCGAATCGGTGACAATAGCGTGCACTGCAGCCCTGACATCGTCTCGGGTCGGGGCCGGCACCCAGAACTCCAGCTTGACCATGCCCGCTTCACGCCGGGCCTTTCGCCAAGCTCTGATCCGATCATTCGCCGACTGCAAGGGGGCTGTGTCCAGATTACGCATGTTTCATGTTACGCGTATCAGGAACGATTGACATCCGCTAGCCACCTGCCAAGATTCAACCTTGGGCATAGGGCCCGGCCGGGGTCACGGGCGAATGCTGCTGCCGCGAATGAAGCTCGCGCGACTGTTCGATGAGGCCTTCCATGCGATGGCCGATCTGCACTGGACCCTGCTTTTCCTGCTGATCAGCTTGCATGCCGTCTCGACCTGGGTGCTTTTCGTGCTTTTCGGAGAAACGGAACTGACGGCCCCAGCGACGTTTTTCTACTGGTACGCCACCACGGCCTATACGGTCGGCTATGGGGATCTGAGTCCCTCAAGCGACGGCGGCAGACTGATCACCGCCCTGTGGGTCTTTCCAGGGGCCATCGCCGCATTCACCACCGTCGTCGCCAAGGTCCTCGCCGCCATCGGCGAAGTCTGGCGCCTCCGCCGCGCCGGCAAAGGAGACTACTCCAGGATGACCCAGTCCATCGTGCTGATCGGCCATCACGCCGCTCGCACCCCGAAAATGATCGCCGAACTGTGCTCGGACGTGGCCCACGTCGTCTGCTATTTCGAAGACGAAGATCACGCTCGTTTGATCGACCAGCATTGCCCGGAGGTTGAGGTGATCCTGTCCGCCGGCCCGGAGTTGGTCGCGCGCGCCTGCAAGGACCCCGGCGCCAGTCAGGTCATCAGCGCCCTGACCAGCCATCTCGACGCCAGCGCGACCCTGTTCAGCCTGCAATGGCCGGATCGCGCGGCGCGTCCGTTCGGCGACCTGGCCAGAGTCCTTCTGGACCGGGGAGCCACGCTTCTGGCCATTCAGCCCGGACAGGACACCCGCCCGACCTTCAACCCGCCGGCAGACCGCCGCGTCGAACCAGGCGATCGTCTGTTCTATGTCGCGTCGAATAGGCTCGATGCCTCGGCAATCGCGGGGTAAAGACCGGGCCATGTTCAAGCGTCTCTTCGGCGGACAGCCTCCACCCGAGCCTACAAACCGGCTGGCGGTGGTGCGCAACATCACCGTGGGTCGCACCGTGTCCCTCGACCCGCTCGCCTGGCGCCGGCTGCAGCCCGAGACAGTCTTCAACCTGGACACCGACGCGCTGGAGATCACGGCCCAGGGCACGATCGCCCTGGACAGCGGCCAGCATGTGCATCGCTTCTACACCGACGACCACGTGATGCTGCAGGCCATGAGCGACGACGCCACCGGCGCCGAGGCCTATGATTTCTCCCTGTTCATTCCCTGGACAAGCGCCTATCCGCCCGGTCCGCGGGAGCGCCGAATCTGGACCGACCGGCTGAGCGAGCCCGTGTTCGACGGGACGGCGGAGGAGCTGCCGTCCTACCCCCGTTACTGGTTCGCCGAGAGCGACGCGCGCCAGCCGCCGGTGACGTTGTGGGAATCGATCTGGGACGACCGCACGGCGACCGTTCCCCATGGCCGGATCTTCCAGACCTGCATGCTGTATGCGCGGGACCTGTCGGGCGGGCGCGAACTGATGCTGGCGCTGGAAATGGAGCCCGAGAAGGTGCCAGGGAAATCCGCCGACATCAGCCACGAGATCATGGTCGGCATCCCCCTGGAAGTCGGCGAGTTCACGGCGTGAGCCGTCCCACGACAATGGAGCACTGAGACGATGGACTGGTTTGCATTCCAGACGGGGGCCACGGCCTTCGTCATCGCATTCGCCGCGGCGGGGGTCTTCACCGTGGCGTTCAAGCTGATCTACCAGTGGATCACGCCCTATCATGAGCGGACCCTGATCCGGGACGGCAATCCAGCGGCGGCCATTGCCCTGGGCGGCGCCCTGATCGGCTATGTCCTGCCGCTGGCCTCGGCCCTGTCGCATACGGTCAGCCTGATGGAGTTCGCCGCCTGGGCGACGCTGGCGGGCGTGATCCAGATCGGGGTCTTCGTGGTGATCAGCCGGCTGGCGTTCCGCAACCTCGCGACCCGGATCGAGGCCGGCGAGACCGCCGCGGCTATCTATCTGGCCACAATTTCCATCTGCGTCGGCTTGCTGAACGCCGCCTGCATGACGACGTGAGGGAAACATGAGCGACCTTCCCGAGACCACCACCATCCGCCGCCTCAAGCGATCGCGCACACTGCAGGTCACCAGTCTGATGGCGACAGCCTCCTTCTCGCTCGCCGCCTGCGGCGCGCCGCAGGTCGCGGTGCCGGAGCCGGTGCCGGCCCTGGCCTATACGTCCCTGGACGAGTGCAAGGCCGCCAATGACATCACCGACACGGAATGCGACGCCGCCGAGGCCAACGCCCGCACCCAGGCCGAAACGACCGCGCCCCGCTATGCCACCCAGTCGGAATGCGAGGGCCAGTGGGGTCCGGACCAGTGCCGTCCGAACAGCTCCGGCGGCTCATTCTTCACGCCCCTGCTGACCGGCTTTGTCATCGGCCAGATGCTGAACGGCGGCGGCTATCGCGGCGGCGGCGGCCTCTACCGCGACCGCAACGGCAATTTCCAGAACGGCTATGGCGGCGGATATCTGAGCCGCGACTATCGCACGGGGCGCCAGGTCGCCAATGGCCGCGACTACGGGACCGACCTCGCGCGTCAGGCGCCGAGCCGCGTCCAGAGCCGCACGACCGTGGTCTCGCGCGGCGGCTTCGGCGGCGGCGGACGGGTTTACGGGGGGTAGGCCCCTCTCCCCTTGCGGGAGAGGGCTTGAGCGCCCGAGAGCGAAGCGAACGGCCTCGCGCGAAAGGGGGAGGGGTCGAGATGCCTCTCGGGTCAGCGCCCCGCGTCACCCCTCACCCGACCGCGCCAGAACGACGGCTTCGCCGCCGTGCGCGATCTCCCTCTCCCGCAAGGGGAGAGGGTCTTGTTCTAGTGCCCGCCGCTCACCGTTGCCGCGACCTCGCCCCGCACCTTGGTCCGGGCCGCTGCGATGGCGAACACCGTCAGCGCCACATAACCCAGCAGCGGCACCCAGAAGGCCGGGTTCAGCACCCCGCCTGCGCTGTCCGCGATCCGCCCTGCCAGCAGCGGCAGGACGGCGCCGCCGATGATGCCGAAGACCAGCAGGCCCGAGGTCGCCGAGGTCGGGGCTGAGGACCGCTCCAGCGTCAGGGTGAAAATGGTCGGGAACATGATCGAGTTGAACAGCCCGATCGACAGGGCTGCATAGGCGGCCGTGGTCCCGCCGGTCTGGATGACGACGAAGCACAGGATGCCTGCCGCCACGGTGCACATCGCCAGCAACCAGCCGGCGGGAATGAAGCGCAGCAGGAGCGTGCCGACGAAACGGCCGACCATGGCGCCGCCCCAGTACAGGGCGACAAGCTTGCCGGCCTCCTCCAGCGGACGGTTGAGGATGCTCTCCGAGGCCAGGAAGTTGGTCATCAGCGAACCGATGGCCACTTCGGACCCGACATAGATGAAGATGGCCACGGCGCCGAAGATCGCCCAGGGCGAGCGGAAGGCGGTCAGGAAGTTGGAACCGGCCGCGTCGGTCACCGGAGCGGCCGCATTGATCTGTTTCCGCGCCGAGAAGATGAAGGCGGCGACCAGGGCGAAGAAGCCGCCCAGCGCCAGGAAGGCCAGGTCGATGGCGCGCATGGACTCGCCGCGAGTAGCGACAGTGACCACCGCGCCGGCCGCGAACACGCCGCCGGTCAGAAGGACGTGCGACCCCAGCCACGGCCCAATCGTCGTGCCGAGCGAGTTGAAGGCCTGCGACAGCGTCAGGCGCAGATGCGAGCTCTTCTTCGCCCCCAGCTCGGCGACCAGCGGATTGGCGGCGACCTGCAGCAGGGTGACCCCTGAGGCGATCACGAACAGGGCGATCAGGATGCCGGGATACCAGTCGACCATGGTCGAGAGCGGCACGATCAGACAGCCCGCCACCATCGTCGCCAGAGCCGCCAGGATGGCCCGGCTGTAGCCGAGGCGGGCGAGGACCGCAGCCGCCGGCAGGGAGGCGACCCCATAGGCGATGAACCAGGCGAAGGTGGTCAGGAAGGCCTCGGTGAAGCTGAGATCGAACACCCGCCGCACAGCCGCGATCAGCGGATCGATCAGCGAGGTCGCGAACCCCCAGGCGAAGAACAGCGTCGTCACATAGGCGAAGGCGAGGGTCGTGCCCTTCGTCGGGGTCGTGGTGGTCTCGGTCATCCTGGCCTCGTTTCCTGTCGGGCGTTGGTCGCCCGTAACCGCTTACGTCCCATGGGTCACGCGGATCGTCCGCGCCGTCCAGTGCGATCTTCCGCCCGTAACGAAAAGTGGCCGTGCAGGCGGACCCGCACGGCCAGTTTCACGCCTCAGGAGGCGGCGACCACACCCCGGCCCCTCGGGGCAAGGGGACGGGGGCGACCAATGATCGGATCAGTATTTGTAGTTCACACCGATCAGGAAGGTCCGGCCGTAGGTCTGATAGTCGATGACCTGACGCTCGTCGCCGTTCTGGAAGGTCTGGAACGGCTCGTCGGTCAGGTTGTTGACCTGGAACAGCACCGAGGCGCCCTCGAGCATGCCCGACTGGAACTCGTAGCCGACCTGGGCGTCGACGACGTTCTCGGCGGCGACGCTGCGCAGGGTGCGGCCGTTGCCGAAGCCGGCGACCTCTCCGAGGAAGTCGGAGCGGTAGCGGTTCGAGACCCGCGCCTGGAAGCCGTTGGCCTCGTAGTAGACAGTCAGGTTAGCGACTGTTTCCGACAGGCCTGGCAAGGCCGTCGCGGCCTGGCCGTCCGGCTTGATCTCGCTGGAGGTCTGCGAGACCGAGGCCTGCATACCGAAGCCTTCCAGCGCCGGGTGGACGATGTCGAACGGCATCGACAGGGCGAACTCGATGCCCGAGATATAGCCGCCCTCGCCGTTGTCCGGGGCCGAGACCACGCCCTGGTTGATCACCGGGACGACAGAGCCCGATGGGTAGCCGCTGAAGTCGAAGATCTGGTTCCGCGTAAAGACGAAGGTCTCCAGGTCCTTGTAGAAGCCGGCGATCGAGACATAGCCCTGACGGTCGGCGAAATATTTCTCGAACGAGATGTCATAGACGTTGGCGATGGTCGGCATCAGGTCCGGATTGCCGCCCGAGCCGCTCCAGGGCGAGTTGAGGTCCGGACGCGCCGCCGGCGTGTTGTTCGTCACGTTGAAGCTGAAGTTCCGCGACGCGCGCATATCGTCCATCCGAGTCCGCGCGAGGGTGCGGGCCGCGGCGAAGCGCAGGAACATGTCGTCCTGAACTTGGAGAATGAAGTTGGTGGAGGGCAGGAACTCCTCGTACTCCCGACCGCCGGACACGGCCCTCGAGACGGTCGATGCGCCGCTGCCCGAGGCTGCGAAGCCGTTCGAGCTCTGATCCGTGCCAATGTACTGCAGGCCGATGTTGCCCGTCAGAGGCAGGGAGCCCAGCATGTGATCGATGTTCAACTGGACGTAAGCCGTGTTGACCTTCTCGGTCACTTCCCAGTTGCCCGAACGCACATCGGCGTTGGGGTTGCGGACCCGGTTGTAGAAGCCGGAGTTCACCAGGCCCAGCGCGTCATAGCTGATGACGCCGCCCAGGCCGAGGTATGTCAGCTGGGTCGCGGGCAACAGGAAGGCGGTCGGCACGACGGCCGAGGCGCCGCCCGGAACGCCGAGGAAGAACTGGTCATTGACGAAGGTCTTCTCGCGCTCAGAGATGTTGACGCCGAACTTGATCGAGGAGAACGGACCTTCGCCGTTGAACTGGTGGCGAGCTTCGAGGCGCACAGCCTTGAGCTCGTCGTCGATGCTCGGGTTGTTCAGGTAGCCGTCCTGGCCGCCCGGAATGATGTCGCCGCCCCAGCCTTGCGGGCTGGTCAGACGGATCAGGTTCGGATCGGCATAGTTCAGGTTGTGGGTGAAGACGGGGACGTTGTTCTCATCCAGGCGGAAACCGAGCGTGTCCAGTGCTCCGGCGACGTCGCGTCCGGTGCCGGAATAGGTTTCCAGCACGACGTCCTCGCGCTCGACCTTGGAGTAGCTCAGGTCGGCCATGAACGACCAGTCGTCGTTCGCGTCGAAAACCGTGTTCCAGCCCAGCGAGGTGATGTTGCTGTCGCGGGTGTTGACGTCGTTGCGGATGACGCCCTTCACATTGTTGAACGTTCCGGCGGTGACGAAGCCGTTGGCGACTGTGGCACCGGTCTGCAGCGCCGGGCCGGGACGGCAGGTCGCCGTCTGCACCTGGGCCGGGCAGTTGCCCGAAGAGCCGCCCCACCACAGCGGGAACTCGATGCCGCGCAGGATCTGGGTGTTCTGGAACTCGGAATAGAAGCCGTCGATGGTCGAATGGAAGCGATCGTTCGGGCGGAACTCCAGCGTGCCCATGAAGCCGTCGCGTTCCAGCTCCGATGACATGACATAGGGCTTCACGCCGCCGATGACGAAGGCGCCCGAGCCGGTGGTCGGATAGCCCCAGGCGTTATAGCGCTCGGACTGATAGGGGCTGGTGATGTGGGCGTAGCCCAGGGCGATGCCGATCGTGTCGTCCGCGAACTGGTCGATGTAGGACACGCTGTAGCGGACGCCGCTGTCCTCGGTGCCCGAGTTGAGCGCGCCGATGTCGTTCTGCTCGTAACGGACGTTGGCGGCGATGGCGCGACGGCCGTAGGCCAGCGGGCGGATCGTCTGCAGGTCGACCGTGCCGGCCAGCCCCTGACCGATCAGCTGGGCGTCCGGGGTCTTGTAGATGGTGACGCCGCTGAGCAGTTCCGACGGGTACTGGTCGAATTCGACGCCGCGGTTGTCGCCGGTGGTGACCTGCTCGCGACCGTTCAGCAGGGCGGTGGTGAAGTCGGGACCGAGGCCGCGGATCGAGATCAGCTGACCCCGGCCGTCCAGGCGCTGGACCGTCAGGCCCGGCAGGCGCGCCAGGGATTCGGCGATGGAGACGTCCGGCAGTTTGCCGATGTCCTCGGCCGTGATGACCTCGACGATGGAGGTGTTGCGGGCCTTGGCGGCGATCGAGCTAGCGATCGAGCCACGGATGCCGGTGACGATGACTTCTTCCACCTGGGTGGCGTCATCGTCCTGTGGAGTGGTCTGGGCCTGCGCGCCACCGGTGACAACCAGCATTGCCAGGACGCTCGCCGCGCCTCCGGCCATCAGACGCGCACGCGTGTTGAAGCGGTTCCTCATCGTCTTCCTCCCTGCGGCCATCTCGCGTTTCTGACGAAGCGATCCCGACCTGTTACGCAAATCTATGCAAACTCTGCGCAACCTTGCAAGCCTGTAATGCGAGGGTTCGAAACAAGGCGAACCTGAAATCCAGCGATTCCGCCCAATATTGCAGCGCAACATATACACAGGGTAGCCGAAGGGGCGCTACCGTTGCTGCATTGACACGGCGAACCGAGCCTGCAAAATCTTGCAAAGAGTTCTGCCGGGCCTTGTATCCGGCGACCAGGAAGGGAGGAGATAGAGCGATGACCACATCATCCCGTCGCGTCCCGAGCATGGCTCGGGGCCTGACCCTGGGTCTCATGACGACGCTGCTGGCCTCCACCGCGCTTGCGCAGACGCCGGACTATCGCGCGCGCCTGCCGCAGGACGAGGTGATCTATTTCCTGATGCCGGACCGGTTCGACAACGGCGATGCGTCCAACGACACGGGCGGCATTTCCGGCGGGCGGCTGGACCACGGCTTCGACCCGACGCACGAAGGCTTCTATCACGGCGGCGACCTTGCCGGGATCGAGCGTCGGCTGGACTACATCCAGGGCCTCGGCGCGACAGCCATCTGGATGGCTCCGATCTTCAAGAACAAACCGGTGCAGGGCGAGCCGGGCCGCGAGTTCGCCGGGTCGCACGGCTACTGGATCACCGACTTCACCCGCGTCGATCCGCATTTCGGCGACGAGGCAGCGATGCGCGCCCTGGTCGAGGCCGCCCATGCGCGCGGCATGAAGGTCTATATGGACATCGTCGCCAACCACACGGCCGACGTGATCCGCTATCGCGAGTGCCCGGCCAACGACTGCGCCTATCGCAGCCGGGCGGACTATCCGTTCACCCGTCGGGGCGGTGTGGACGGCGAGGCGATCAACGACGGTTTCACCGGGCGGAATTTCGACCGGCTGACCGACACCGACTTCGCCTGGACCCCCTACGTCCCGGCGGGCGAGGAGACGGTGAAGGTCCCGGCCTGGCTCAACGACCCCGCCTATTACCACAACCGTGGCGACACGACCTTCCGGGGCGAGAGCTCGCTGGACGGCGACTTCGCCGGCCTCGACGACCTGATGACCGAACACCCGCGCGTGGTCGAGGGTATGATCGAGATCTTTGGCGACTGGATCGACCGCTACCAGATCGACGGCTTCCGTATCGACACGGCCCGGCATGTGAACCCCGAGTTCTGGCAGGCCTTCGTCCCGGCCATGATCGCGCGGGCAGAGGCCAACGGCATCCCGAACTTCCACATCTTCGGCGAGGTCTATGACGTCGATCCGGCGGTGACGGCGCGCTTCACCCGGATCGACGGCTACCCGGCGGTGCTCGACTTCGGCTTTCAGTACACGGTGACCGACATCGTCGCCCGCGACGCGCCGCCCGATCGCCTGTCCAGGGTGTTCGCCTCGGACGCCCTCTACCAAGGCGGCGAAATCGGCGCGCTCGGCCTGCCGACCTTTCTCGGCAATCACGACATGGGCCGGATCGGCGGCTTCATCCTGACGACCAAGCCCGACATCTCGGATGAAGAACTGCTCCAGCGCGAGACCCTGGCCCACGCGATGATGATGTTCTCGCGCGGCACCCCGACCCTCTACTACGGCGACGAACAGGGCTTCTCTGGCGCCGGCGGCTACGGCAGCGCGCGTCAGGACATGTTCGAGACCCAGGTCGCCTCCTATCGCGACGACCGGATCGTCGGCGGAGCCCAGCCGACCTTCTCGATCGAGGCCCCGCTGTACCGTGCGATCGCTGCGATGGCTCGCCTGCGCCAGGCCGATGTCCGCCTGCGCCGGGGTCTGCAAACCGTGCGTTTCGCCGCCGAGGCGCCGGGCCTTCTGGCCGTATCGCGCCGCATCCTGGACACGGCGGGCGAGACCCTGATCGTCTACAACACCTCGACCGCACCGATCACGGCGAACATCGAGGTGGACGCCGCCTCCGGCGACTGGTCCTCTTTGCGGGGTGATTGCCCCATGTCGGCGACCGCCCCCGCCAGTATCCGGGTCACCGTGCCCGCGCTCGATTATCTGATCTGTAGTTCCGAAGGTGTGCGTTGACTGCTGAACCCCTGAGCCAAGACCTGTACGCCGTCCCCGGGGGCGAGGCCGCGCCGCATCGCGAGTGGTGGCGCGGGGCCGTCATCTATCAGGTCTATCCGCGCAGCTTCGCCGACACCAACGGCGACGGAATCGGCGACCTGCCAGGCATCACCGCGCATCTGGGGCATGTCGCCTCGCTGGGCGTGGACGGGGTCTGGCTGTCGCCCTTCTTCACCTCGCCGATGAAGGACTTCGGCTACGACGTCGCCGACTATGTCGGCATCGATCCGATCTTCGGCACGATGGAGGATTTTGACCGGCTGGTGGCGCGAGCGCACGAACTGGGCCTGAAAATCATCATCGACCAGGTCTATTCCCACACCTCGGACCTGCATGAATGGTTCCAGGAAAGCCGCCAGGACCGGACCAATCCCAAGGCCGACTGGTTCGTCTGGGCCGACGCCAGGCCGGAAGGCTCGCCACCGTCCAACTGGCAGTCGGTGTTCGGCGGCCCGGCCTGGACCTGGGATGCACGCCGGCACCAATACTACATGCACAACTTCCTCAAGGAGCAGCCGCAGCTGAATGTGAGGAACGCCGAGGTCCAGGAGGCTCTGCTGGGCGTGGCCCGCTTCTGGCTCGATCGGGGGGTGGACGGGTTCCGTTGCGACGCCCTGAATTTCTCGATGCACGACCCCGCCCTGACCGACAACCCACCGGTCCTGACGCCCGGCAAGCGCACCCGCTCATTCGACTTCCAGCACCACGACCACAACCAGTCGCATCCCGACATCCTGACGTTCCTGACCCGGCTGCGTCAGACGACCGATTCCTATGACGGGGACCGGTTCCTGGTGGCCGAGGTCGGGGGCGAGAAGGCCAACGAGGAGATGAAACTCTACACCGAGGGCGCCGACCGGCTGCATTCGGCCTATGGCTTTCTCTATCTGTATGCCGACAAGCTGACGACCGATCTGGTCGATCGCGGCCCGGCAATGTGGCCGGGGACCGAGGGCGAGGGCTGGCCGTCCTGGAGCTTCTCCAATCACGACGCGCCCCGCGCCCTGTCGCGCTGGGCAGAGGGTCGCAACCCCAAGGCCTTCGCCGAGATGGCGCTGCTGCTGCTCATGTGCCTGCGCGGCAACGTCTTCGTCTATCAAGGCGAGGAGCTGGGACTGCCCCAGGCCGAGGTTCCGTTCGAGCGGCTGGTCGATCCCGAGGCCATCGCCAACTGGCCCGACACCCTGGGCCGCGATGGCGCCCGCACCCCCATGCCGTGGAAGAGCGACAACGGCTTCGCCGGTTTCTCGGAGCACGAGCCCTGGCTGCCGGTCGATCCGCGTCATCGCGCCCTGGCGGTCGAGGTGCAGGAGAAGGATCCGAATTCGACCCTGCATCTGGCGCGTCGCCTGATCGCCCTGCGTCACAGCCATCCAGCGCTGCGCACCGGCACGATGACGATGCTGAAGGACGCCGGCGAACTCCTGCTGTTCCGGCGCGAGGGCGGCGGCGAGACCCTGCTCTGCGCCTTCAACCTGGGTCACGATCCGATCGCCTGGACGCCGCCCGCGGGCTGGTCCGTAGTCGAGGCGGTGAACCAGCCGGACGCACGATCCGGTCAGCTTGCGCCGATGGCGGGGCTGATCTTCTCCGGGCCGACCGGATGACCTCAGCCGCCGCACGTCTCCCTGATGATCAGGTCGGTGGGGATGCGTTCGGAGCGCCCGCCGCCCTCGCCGGCGTGGTCCAGCAGTTTGGAGACCATCAGCCGGCCGGCCTTCATCGTGTCCTGGGCGATGGTCGACAGGGCCGGACGGCTGTAGCGGCTGAAGGGCACATTATCGAAGCCGATCACCGACACGTCCTCGGGCACCCGTTTGCCGGCATGAAGCAGGGCGCGCACCGCGCCGAGCGCGATCAGGTCGGACGCCGCGACGATGCCGTCGAAATCCAGTCCCCTGCGGATCATGGAATCGACCGAAGCCTCCGCGCTCTCGACCTCGAAATGCGCGGGGACGATCAGGTCGGGATCGACGCCCAGACCCGCCGCCTCGCAAGCCTCGGCATAGCCGCGCTGACGCTGCATCGCCTCGGGCGGTTCGAGGTCGCCGAGGAAGACGATGCGCTTCCTGCCCAGCCGCGCCAGATGCGCCGTCGCCCGGCGTCCGCCGTTGATGTTGTCCGAGCCGATCGAGCAATAGTTCTGGTCCGGCAGTTCGGCGCCCCAGACCACGAACCGGCCGTCCGTCTCCGCCATCCGGTTGAAGGCCGAATGCAGGGTCGATTGACCGAGAAAGATCACTCCGTCCGCGCGGCTGGTGTTCATGGCCGCGTTCAGATCATCGATATTCGCCGGCGAGACGTGGCTCATCACGAGGTCGCAACCGCGCTCGCGCGCCGCCTCCCCCACCCCGGCCAGAAGCTCAAGGAAGAAGGGATCGCTCAGACGCCCTTCACGCCCCTGCGGTCGCGGTGTCACCAGGGCGATGGTGCCCGAGGCGCCGATGGGGCCGGCGGGCATGTAGCGGCGGAACGGATAGTCGTGCTCGCGCGCCAGCTTCCAGATCGCCTGCTTGGTGCGCGCGTTCACCGCCGGGCTGTCGTTCAGCGCCCGCGAGGCGGTGGAGATCGACACCCCGGCCAGGGTCGCGATGTCTTCCAGACGGGTGGATCGCTTGCTCAAGCCCGCCCCGCCGATACTGCAAATTTTGCTGCAAACCACGTCATCGCCGCATCTGCATCCGTTGCGCGGCGCTTGGCAAGGGCTTCGATCCAGAAGCTTTAGAGGAGTGAAGCCGATGCGTATTCCGTTGCTTGTGCTGGCGCTGGTCGCCCTCTGTTCGCCGGCCGTGGCGCAGACCCCGCCCCCGGCGCAGGCAACCGTCTCCTCGCCCGACGGGTCGCTGACGGTCAGTGTCACGACCGACGGCGACGGCCGCCCGAGCTACGCCGTCAACCGCCTTGGCCGCCCTGTGATCGCCCCCTCGCGCCTCGGCTTCATCCTGACCGATGCGCCGAAACTGGAGCGCGGACTGGTCGTTTCGGCCGAACCCGCCACCGATCACGACGATACCTGGGAGCAGCCCTGGGGCGAGCGCCGGTTCATCCGCAACCACTACCGGGAACTGCGCGTGCATCTGCGCGAACGCACCGCCCTGGCGCGGATCTTCGACGTCGTGTTCCGCGTCTATGACGACGGTTTGGGCTTCCGCTACGAGTTCCCGCAGCAGGACGCCCTGCCAACCGTCCGCATCGGTTCGGAGCTGACCGAGTTCAACATCGCCGAGGACGGCGAGGCCTGGTGGATCCCCTCGCACGAGTGGAACCGCGAGGAATATCTGTATCACCGCACCTCGATCCAGGAGGCGTCGAACACCCAGACGCCGATGACGATGCGGCTGGACTCGGGTCTGCATGTCTCGATCCACGAGGCGGCCCTGATCGACTATGCCGGCATGAACCTGCGCCGCGCCGAGGGCCGTCGCTTCGTCGCCGACCTGACGCCCGGCTTCACCAACGCGGCGGTTGAGCGCGAGGCGCCGTTCAACACACCATGGCGCACCCTGCAGATCACCGACACGGCCGGCGGCCTGGTCGAATCCGCCCTGATCCTGAACCTGAACGCCCTCAATGCGATCGGTGACGTCAGCTGGTTCCGGCCGATGAAATACGTCGGCGTCTGGTGGGAAATGCACCTCGACCTGAAGACCTGGAACGCGGGTCCCCGTCACGGCGCAACCAATGACAACACCCGCCGCCACATCGACTTCGCCGCCGAGAACGGCTTCGGCGGGGTGCTGGTCGAGGGCTGGAACGTCGGCTGGGACGGCGACTGGTTCGGCAACGGCTGGGATTATTCGTTCACCGAAGCCTATCCCGATTTCGACATCGAGGGCCTCGCCGCCTACGCCCGCGAGCGCGGCGTCCAGCTGATCGGCCACCACGAGACCGGCGGCAACGCCTACCACTACGAACAGCAGATGCAGGCCGCCTTCGATCTGGATCAGCGGCTGGGTATCACGACGGTCAAGACCGGCTATGTCGCCGATGCCGGCGGAGCGCGGGTCACCGGCCCGGACGGCCAGCCGACCTTCGCCTGGCATGAGAGCCAGGCCATGAGCCGCCACCATCTGGCCGTCGTGCGCGAGGCGGCCGAGCGCCACGTCGCGATCAACGCCCACGAGCCGTTCAAGGATACGGGCCTGCGTCGCACCTACCCGAACATGACCTCTCGCGAAGGCGCGCGGGGCACGGAGTTCAGCGCCTGGGGCCAGCCGAGCAATCCGCCCGAGCACGAGGTCAACCTGGTCTTCACCCGCCTTTTGGCCGGGCCGATGGACTATACGCCGGGCATCTTCGGCATGGTCACCCGCGCGCCCGACGGAATTGCCACGACCTGGGCCAAACAGCTCGCGCTGTATGTGACGATCTACAGCCCGATCCAGATGGCGGCCGATCTGCTCGACAAATACGAGGCCAATCCGGCCCCCTTCCAGTTCATCAGGGACGTCGCTGTCGACTGGGACGAGACCCGGGTGCTGAACGGCGAGGTCGGCGACTTCGTCACCATCGCGCGCAAGGAGCGCGGAACCCGCGAGTGGTTCCTGGGCTCGATCACCGACGAGAACCCGCGCGTACTGCAAGCGTCACTGAGCTTCCTTGAGCCCGGGGTCCGCTATCGCGCGGAGATCTACCGCGACGGTCCCAGCGCCGACTGGCGAGATGGAGACGGCCGCAGCCGCACCGACATCGTCATCGAGCAGCAGGAGGTGACCTCGGCCGAGACCCTGACCCTGCGGCTCGCACCCGGCGGCGGCCAGGCCATCCGGTTCGTGCCGCTCGGGAGCGCGCGCCGGTGACCCCGCCCTCCGCCCTCCTGACCCTTCGCCCACGCCTGAACGCCCTGGCGATCATGAACATGTGCGTGGGGTTCTTCGGGATCCAGATCGGTTTCGGCCTGCAGAACGCCAACACCAGCCGAATCTTCCAGACCCTGGGCGCCGAGGTCGACAGTCTCGCCATCCTGTGGATCGCCGCGCCCCTGACGGGCCTGCTGGTCCAGCCGATCATCGGCCATCTCAGCGACAAGACCTGGACGCCGCTGGGCCGTCGGCGACCCTATTTCCTGGTCGGCGCGGTGCTGACGTCGCTGGCTCTGGTGGCGATGCCGAACAGCCCGACCCTGTGGTTCGCGGCCGCCATGCTGTGGATCATGGACGCCTCGATCAATATCACCATGGAGCCGTTCCGCGCCTTCGTCGGCGACCTGCTGCCCGACGAGCAGCGGACCGCCGGCTATGCGATGCAGAGCTTCTTCATCGGCACGGGTGCGGTGTTTGCGTCGTGCCTTCCGTGGATCCTGTCAAACCTCGGCGTCGCCTCCGTCGCGCCCGAGGGGATCACCCCCGACAGCGTCCGCTGGGCCTACTACATCGGCGCCGCCTGCCTGTTGTCGGCCGTGCTGTGGACCGTCTTCTCGACGAAGGAATACAGCCCCGAACAGGTCGCCGCCTTCGATGCCCACCGCGCCCTGCCCGGCCAGCTTCCCGACGGTGAACAGGCCCCTGCGCGGTCATCGAAATCCTACATCCTCGGCGGTCTGGTCTGGGCCGCCGTCGGCTTCGCGGGCTTCATCGGCGTCGCGGGGGCCGGGCTGGAGAAGGAACTCTATATCGCCGCCGGAGGCATCGCCGCCTTCGGGGTTTTACAGATCGCCGTCGGCGCCCTGCATGCGGCGAAGGCCTCGAACGGCGTGACCGAGATCGTCGATGACATCTTCCGCATGCCCGAGGCCATGCGCGGCCTGGCCGTGGTCCAGTTCTTCAGCTGGTTCGCCCTGTTCGCCATGTGGATCTACACCACCGCCGCGGTCACGGCCGTCCACTACGGCACGAGCGACACCACCTCGGCGGCCTACAACACCGGGGCGAACTGGGTCGGAGTCCTGTTCGGCGTCTACAACGGCGTGGCGGCACTGGCGGCCTTCGTCATCCCGGTGCTGGCCCGGAGGACCGGCCGCCGGGGCGCGCACGCCATCAACCTGGTGCTGGGCGGACTGGGCCTGATCGGCATCGCCATGATCCGCGACCCGGCCCTGCTGTGGGTTCCGATGATCGGCGTCGGCTTCGCCTGGGCCTCGATCCTGTCGATGCCCTACGCCATCCTGTCGGGCGCCGTGCCGGGGGGGAAGATGGGCGTCTATATGGGCATCTTCAACATCTTCATCGTCGTGCCCCAGCTCCTGGCCGCGACCATCCTGGGCCTGACGCTGAAGCACTTCTTCGCCGGCGAGGCGATCTGGGCCTTGGTCATCGGCGGCGGGTCGTTCTTCATCGCGGCCGTGTGCGCCCTGTTCGTCAGGGAGCCCGGGGCGGCATGATGGATCGGCGCGCCCTCCTCGTTGCGCTTGCGGCCCTGCCCTTTGCCAGCGCTGTACGGGCCGAGCCCGTGGCCGGCGGGCGGCTTGTCGAATACCCGGACATGAACTCGGCCCAGGCGGCGACGCGCAATGTCACCGTCTGGCTGCCTCCGGGCTACGACGTCGGCGCGGACCGCCATCCCGTCCTCTACATGCATGACGGCCAGAACCTGTTCGACGCGGCCCGGGCCCCGTTCGGAGAATGGGGCGTCGACGAGCATCTGGTCCGGCTGATCGCGACCGGCCAGGTGCGGGCTCCCATCGTGATCGGCGTCTGGAACACGCCGCTGCGCCTGCGCGAGTACGTTCCGTCCGAGCTGATCGCGGCCCTGCCCGACGCGACCCGCGCCGACGTCGAAACCCTCTATGGCGGCGCGTCCCTCTCGGACGGCTATCTGCGGTTTCTGGTCGAAGAGCTAAAGCCCCGCATCGACGCGGACTTCCGAACGCGGCCCGGGCGCGACGACACGGTCATCATGGGCTCCAGCATGGGCGGGCTGATCTCGCTCAGCGCCCTGATGCAATATCCCGACGTGTTCGGCGCCGCCGGCTGCCTCTCCACCCATTGGCCTCTGCGGCGTGACGCGCTGCAGGGAGAAGCCCTGGCGGCCTGGCGCGAGACGGTGGTCGCCGCCTGGTCCGGCGTCATCGCGGCTGGCCTGCCCGATCCGGCGACGCACAGACTGTATTTCGATCGCGGCGACGAGACACTGGATCAGTTCTACGCCTTCTTCCAGTCGCGCATCGACCAGGTGGTCACGGCTGCGGGCTGGCCTGCCGATCGTTTCCGGACCCTGGTCTTCCCCGGCGCCGAACACAACGAGAAGAGCTGGAACAGCCGGCTCGACATCCCCCTGACCTTCCTGCTTCCGCCCCAGTGAAAGTGATCCCGATGCGTAGTCTGACCGCCGCCCTGATGCTGAGCGCCGCCCTCCTGCCGCTGGGCGCCTGCGCTTCGATGAGCGCGGCCCCTGTCGCCGTCGCGCCGCAGATCGCCGAAGGCGTCGCCCCCGGCGCGCCGGGCGCTGTTCCGACCTGGTCCAGCGCCGTCAAACAAGGCGTCGGCGCCTCCTACGAGGCCTATGTCGACCGCCAGTATCGCGACGGCGGCCGCACCGGGACCGTCTCCCGCGTCTGGTTCTCGATCGCCGACGGGGTCCTGACCGAGACCATGTACGGCCTGATCCACGAGGCCCAGATCAAGCAGATGCGCTTCGCCGTGATGACCGGAACCGGTCTGTCCGTCGAAGGAACCGACACCACTTCGCGCATCGAATACCTGCACACGGACGCGGAAGGCCGCCCCCTGTCGCCCGCCTACCGCGTGATCACCCGGGACAGGCAGGACCGGTTCGAGATCGAGAAGCACGTGTACACCGACCCTGACCGCCAGAGCCTGGTCGTGCGCACGATGATCCGCGCCCTGTCCGGCCCGGTCACCCCGTATCTGCTGCTAGAGCCGCATATGGCCAATACGGGCGTCGGTGATCGCGGCGCGGCCTCGACCCGGTCACTCAGCGCTATGGAGGGCGACGTCGCCCTGAGCCTCGTGCCCAGCACGCCGTTCGAGGCGGCCAGCGTCGGGTTCTTGGGTGCGTCCGACGGCCTGACCGACCTCGCCGACGGGCGTCTCGATCACGCCTATGCCCCCACAGGGTCCGAGCCGGGCAACATCATGCTGACCGGCGCCCTGCCGACGGTGGGCCGGGGCCAGACCCTGAGCCGCGATTACGTCATAGGCTTCGGCGAGAACGCGGCCGGCGCCGAGGCCCAGGCAGCCGGGACCCTGACCGACCTCGACGGCGCGCTGGAGGCATTCACCGGACAGGGCGAAGCAGTCGGCTGGGAGGACTATCTCGGCTCCCTGACAGAACTGCCGCGCCTGGCGGAGCAGTCCACCGACGGCGGCAAACTGGCCTACGCCTCGGCCCTCATGTTGAAGGTGCAGGAGGACCGCACCCATGCGGGCGCGCTGATCGCCTCCCTCTCCAACCCGTGGGGCGACACGGTGGACGCGACCAACAGCTCGACCGGCTACAAGGCCGTCTGGCCGCGCGACTTCTATCAGGTGGCCATGGCCCTGATGGCGCTGGGCGATGCGGAGACCCCCGTCGCCGCCTTCCGCTACCTGCCCCAGGTTCAGGTGACGGCCGAGACGCCGGGCAATACTGGCGCGACCGGCTGGTTCCTGCAGAAGACCCATGTCGACGGCCAGATCGAATGGGTCGGGGTCCAGCTGGACCAGACCGCCATGCCGATCATGCTGGGCTGGCGCCTGTGGAAGGCGGGCGAGGTGTCCGACGCAGAGATGGCGCTGATGTACACCAGGATGATCAAGCCGGCCGCCGACTTCCTGGTGGACGGCGGCACGATCGCACTCGACTGGAACGACCGCACCATCACCCCGCCGTGGTCGCAGCAGGAGCGCTGGGAAGAACAGGAAGGCTACTCCCCCTCGACCACCGCCGCCGTCATCACCGGCCTGACTGTCGCCGCCGAGATCGCGCGGGCGTCCGACGACGCCGCCTCCGCCCACCGGTACCAGGCCGCCGCCGACGACTATGCGTCGAAGGTCGAGGCGCGGATGTTCACCACCGAAGGGACGCTGGGCGACGGCGACTATTTCGTCCGCCTGAGCCGCAACGAGGACCCGAACGACCACGCCCCGCTGGGTGAGAATAACGGCCAGGCCGCCCTGCCGGAGGATCAGATCATCGACGGCGGCTTCCTGGAGCTGGTGCGCTATGGCGTGCGCCGGGCTGACGCGCCGTCGGTCCTGGCCACCCTGCCCGAATACGACGACCTGACGCGCGAGGATCGCCTGCGCGTCCGCTACGACGTCGGCGGCGCGCCGGCATGGAGACGCTATGGCAACGACGGCTACGGCGAGAACATCGAGACCGGCGGAAACTACGGCCTGGGGGGCATGACGCCGGGCCAGCGCGGTCGCCTGTGGCCGATTTTCACCGGCGAGCGGGGTCACTACGAGCTGGCGCGGGCGCTTCAGGGCGGCGCGTCCGAGGCCGAGATCCGCGCGATCCGTGAGACCTATGTCGCCGGCATGGAGGCCATGGGCAACGACGGCTACCTGTTGTCCGAACAGATCTGGGACGGGGTCGGCGATCCGACGGTCCACCGTTATCAGCCCGGCCAGGGCACCAACTCCGCCACCCCCTTGGCCTGGAGCCATGCGGAGTACCTGAAGCTGTTACGGTCGCTGGCGGACCGGGCGGTCTGGGATCGCTACGCTCCCGTCGCAGAACGCTACAGCCGATAACGAAAACGCCGCCCCGGATCGCTCCGGGGCGGCGTCTTCAGGTTGGTCCAGAGGAAGACTAGAACAGGACTTTCAGCGTGGCGACCGCGCGGCCGTCGTACAGCGGAGCGTTGTCGACGTCTGTGTCGTGATAGCGGACGTCGAAGATCAGGCTATCGGTGAAGGCGTAGGCGGCGCCCACGTTCCAGGTGACGTAGTCGCCGGTGACGTCCAGCCACTGCTTGCCGACGGCGCCGGAGACCGTGACCTTGTCGATCGGCGTGAACGCCACATTGCCTTCGACGTAGGTGGCGGTCTCGTCCACGCCGAAGAAGTCCGGCGAGTAATAGACGGCGACGCCGGCGGTCACCGGGCCGATCGCGCGGGACGCGGCGGCCTTCACCTCGACGTAGTCGTAGTCGGAGGCCTGGTCGTCATGAGCGTAGAAATAGCCGACCGCGCCGAGGTCGAAGGCGAAGCCCTGCGCTTCGAAGCGGAAGCCGCCGTAGGCGTCGATCTCGGCCGAAGTGTCGTCGCCGAAATCGACGGTCGAGGCCCAGACGCCGCTGTAAAGGCCGCCGATGGTCATATCGACACCACCCGAGAGGGCGAAGTTCTCGTTGGACTGGCTGGCGCCGCGGAAGACGTAGTCGTTGGTCGCCGCCGCGTTGAAGGCGAACTCCGCGTCCTGGGCCAAAGCGGCGCCGGCCGTGGCCAGGGTGGCGATCGCGGCGGCCAGGGCCGCGCAGGAAGCTTGCAGTCTCATCTCGGTATCCCCGTGTGTTCTGTTTGAATCTGTCAGATTGGCTGCCGGGCGCGAGGAAAGTCGCGCCCGGCGGAACCGTCGTCAGTGTTCCAGGGCTTCGCCGTGGAGTGTGGTGTCGAGGCCTTCGGCTTCCTGCGCATCCGTCACGCGAAGCCCGGTCGTGAACTTGCAGATGATCAGGATGATGAAGGTGCCGACCGCCGAATAGGCGATGGTCCAGGCCAGGCCAAGGGCCTGGGTCGGGATGTTGGCGCCTTCGCCCAGGCTGTTGATCGCGGTCGTGGCGAACACGCCGGTCAGCAGGGCGCCGATCAGACCGCCTGCGCCGTGGATGCCGAAGGCGTCCAGAGAGTCGTCATAGCGGAGCAGTTTCTTGATCCACACCGAGGAGATGTAGCAGACCGGTCCGGCGATCAGGCCGATGATGACCGCACCCTTCGGATCGACGAAGCCGGCGGCGGGGGTGATGGCGACCAGACCGGCGACGACGCCGGACAGCATGCCGATTAGCGACACCTTCTTCTTCTCGATGACCTCGACAATCTTCCAGGTCAGGGCGGCGGCGGCGGCGGCCAGGATGGTGTTCAGCAGGGCGACGCCCATCAGCTCGTTGGCCGCGCCCGCGGAACCGGCGTTGAAGCCGATCCAGCCGACCAGCAGCAGCGAGGCGCCGATCATGGTCAGGACAGGGTTGTGAGCCGTGATGACGTCGGTGCCGTAGCCCTTACGACGACCCAGGAAGAGGGCGCAGACCAGGCCCGCGACACCCGAGTTGACGTGAACGACCGCGCCGCCGGCGAAGTCCAGCACGCCGGCCGAACCGAGGAAGCCGCCGCCCCAGACCCAGTGGCAGATCGGTGCGTAGATCAGCAGCGACCACAGGGCGGTGAACAGCAGCAGGGCCGAATATTTGAACCGTTCGGCGAAGGCGCCGGTGATCAGGGCCGGCGTGATGATGGCGAAGGTCATCTGGAAGGAGATGAACAGGAATTCGGGAATCCCGGGCAGCAGGGCGTTGGCCGTCTGCAGGGAAATGCCGTTCAGGAAAAGGGCGTCGAAGCCCCCGATATAGGGCTGGAGTGCCGGGTCGGCGTTGGCGCCGAAGGCGATCGAATAGCCGGCGATGAACCAGACCAGTGTCACGACGGCGAACACGCCGACCGACTGGGTGATGGTGGCCACGACGTTCTTGCGACGGACCATGCCGCCGTAGAACAGGGCCAGACCGGGGAGGGTCATCAGCAGGACCAGTGCGGTCGAGGTACCCAGCCAGCTGGTGCCGGCGGCGTCGAGCTCGAGCGCGGCCTGGTGGGCCAGAAGCGTGGGAGCGGCTGCTTCTTCCTCGGGAACGATCGCCTCGGCCACCTCGGTGGCGGCGGCTTCGACCGCAGCGGCGGCCTCCGCGATCGGAGTGGCCGGAGCTGCGGCCTCGGTGGTCGGGGCCGGCGCAGCGGCTTCCTGGGCGAAGGCGCCCCCCGTGTAGAAGAGTCCGATGGTTAGAAGACAGAGGGCAAGGATGCCCGGTAGCCGATTGAAGAACTGCGACATGAATGCATCCCCCGTGTGATCTCGCAGTTGCGAACTGTTTACCGCAAACGCGAGAGACGCAAGAGGTTGAGCCGTATCCGGCGCAATTTTCGTGTGCGTGTCGTGGGTTACACACCCATGCACGGCAAGTTATTACCTTAGCTGTCGCTGCGGCGCGCAATCGTTTCGCGCGCCGCAGCTATGATGAAAAGGTTAACCCCAGTGCATCTGAACCCGGTGCGCGGCGGCCCAGTGGATGGCCCGGATTGCGTCGATGATCGCCTCCGCCGCCGCCCGTGTGCCCAGTTCGCCACCCAGGTCCGCCGTCGTGGCGCCAGCGGCCAGCACGGCCGCAACCGCCGCCTCGATCGACGAGGCCTCGTCGTCCAGGTTCAGGCTGTGACGCAGCATCATCGCCGCCGACAGAATGGTTCCGACCGGGTTGGCCAGGTCCTGGCCGGCAATGTCCGGCGCCGAGCCGTGGATCGGCTCGAACAGGCCCGGTCCCGATTCGCCCAGCGACGCCGACGGCAACAGGCCGATCGAGCCGCCCAGTACGGAAATCTCGTCAGACAGGATGTCGCCGAACATGTTTTCCGTCAGGATGACGTCGTACTCTCGCGGCTTGCGGATCAAATGCATGGCCATGGAGTCGACCAGGGCATGCTCCAGCTGGACCTCCGGGAACTCCTCGGCATGGATGCGGGTCACGACCTCCCGCCACAGCCTTGAGGTTTCCATGACGTTGGCCTTGTCGACGGACGTAACCTTGCCGCGCCGTTGCAGGGCGGTCTTGAACGCGGCGCGGGTGATGCGCTCGATCTCGGGCACGGTGTAGATGCACAGGTCCGAGGCCATCGTATCGGTGCGGGTCTTTTCGCCGAAATAGACCCCGCCGGTCAGCTCGCGAAAGACGATCAGGTCGACGCCCTCGACGATCTCCTTCTTGAGCGGCGAGCGGTGCGCCAGGACCGGCGATACCTGCAGCGGACGCAGGTTGGCGAACAGTCCCATCGCCTTGCGGATGCCAAGCAGTCCTTCTTCCGGGCGCCGCGCCCCGCCGTCCCACCTGGGTCCGCCGACCGCGCCGAGCAGTACGCCGTCAGCCGCCAGACAGGCAGTTGTCGTCTCCGGCGGCAGGGGATCGCCGGTCGCGTCGATGGCGGCGCCGCCAATCAGATGCTCCTGGAACTCGAACCTGTGGCCGTAGAAGTCGGCAATGACGCGCAGCACGTCCCTGGCCGCCGAGATCACCTCCGGCCCCACGCCGTCGCCGGGCAACAGGACGATGTTGTAGGTCTGGGTATTCGGCATCACGCGGGCTCCGGGGAATGGGTACGCTCGTAGGATTCAATGTCAGGCATGTGTTTCTGGAGCCAGCCCAGGGTGTCGACGCCGTCCAGCAGGCACTGGCGCGCGAAGGGCTCGACTACAAAGGTCACCGGCGCATGGTTGCCCCGGCGGACCTCTCCGGCCTCCAGGTCAATGGTGACGACCTGTTCCGGGTTGGCGACCAGATCCTCCCAGGCCGCCTGATCGACGACGACGGGCAGGAAGCCGTTCTTCAGGGCGTTGGAGGTGAAGATGTCGGCGATCGAGGTCGAGATCACGGCCCGGAAGCCGTAGTCGTACAGAGCCCAGGGCGCATGCTCGCGCGACGAGCCGCACCCGAAATTGTCGCCGACGACCAGGATGCGATGCTCGGCCGGATCGATCCGGTTCAGCACCGCTTCCGGCCGCGCCGAGCCGTCGGCCTCGTAGCGCCAGTCGTAGAAGGCCTTCTGACCCAGACCCGTGGCCTCGGTTGTGGTCAGGAACCGCGCCGGGATGATCTGGTCAGTGTCGATGTTTGCTTGCGTGAGGACCAGCGTCCGCGAGGTCAGGATTTTCAGGGGTTCAGGCATGCGCGGTCTCGCTCAGATAAACTCGCGGATCGGTCAGCACCCCGGCGATGGCCGTGGCCGCCGCCGTCGCCGGACTGGCCAGGATGGTGCGGGCGCCCTTGCCCTGGCGGCCTTCGAAATTGCGGTTGGACGTCGACACGGCCAGCTGGCCGGGCAGGACGAAGTCGCCGTTCATCGCAATGCACATCGAACATCCGGGGATGCGCCACTCGGCGCCCGCCTCGGTGAAGACCTTGTGCAGGCCCTCGGCTTCGGCGTCGCGGCGCACGGCCTCGGAGCCCGGCACGACCAGCATGCGGACGCCCGGCTTCACCTTGCGCCCCCGCAGCACTTCGGCCGCCGCGCGCAGGTCGGGCAGCCGACCGTTGGTGCAGGAGCCGATGAAGACCACGTCGACCGCCTGGGTCGTCGTCGTCTCGCCGGCCTCGAACCCCATATAGGCCAGGGCCTTGCGGTCGCTGTCGGATTTGGGCTCGGGCACGCGCGACCCGATCGGCGAACCTGCGTCCGGCGTCGTGCCCCATGTCGCCATCGGGCGGATGGCGGCGCCGTCGATCACGATCTCCGCGTCGAAGACCGCGCCCGGATCGGTAACCAGCGTCAGCCACTCCGCCGCCTTCGCCTCATAGGCCTCGCCTTGCGGCACATGTTTGCGTCCCCGCAGCCAGTCGATGGCCACGGCATCCGGCGCGATCATTCCCGCCCGCGCCCCTGCCTCGATCGACATGTTGCAAAGGGTCATCCGCCCTTCCATGTCGAGAGACCGTACCGCCTCGCCGGCGTATTCGATGACGAAGCCGGTGCCGCCGCCGAAGCCCAGTTCGGCGATGACGGCCAAGGCCATATCCTTGCCCGACACGCCCGACTTCAGGGCGCCGGTGACCGTCACCCGCATGGCCTTGGACTTGCGCTGCAACAGGCACTGGGTCGCCAGCACATGGCCGACTTCCGACGTGCCGATGCCGAAGGCCAGCGCCCCGAAGGCCCCATGCGTCGCCGTATGGCTGTCGCCGCAGACGACGGTCATCCCCGGCTGGGTCAGGCCCAGCTCCGGCCCCATGACATGGACAACGCCGCGATCCGGAGAGCCCCAGCCGGCCAGGTCGATACCGTGGCGGGCGCAGTTCTCTTCCAGCCGCGTGACCTGAGACTTCGCCTCGGCCGTCACATACGGCCGCTCGCCGTCGATGGCCGGAAGGGTCGGGGTCGAATGGTCCAGGGTCGCGAAGGTCCGATCCGGGCGACGGACCGTCAGCACCCTCGCCTCGATCTCGGTGAAGGCCTGGGGGCTGGTGACCTCGTGGACCAGATGCAGGTCGATATAGAGGACGCCCGGCGTCTCGGCTGTTTCCGGCGTGACGACGTGGGCGTCCCAGACCTTGTCGAACAGAGTCCGGGGCACGCGGGTGTCAGGCCGCGACATGCGCATGCCTCTGCGTCGCCGTGCAGATGGCGATCAGTTCGGCGTCGTCGATCTCGCCGATCTCATCCGCCCGCGTCTTGAAGGCGGCGAAGGCGTCGTTCAGGTGGTCGCCAGTCAAAGGATAGCCCAGCACCTCGGCCCGCTTCTGCACCGCCGTCCGGCCCGAGTGCTTGCCCAGCACGAAGAAGCTGCCCGAGAAGCCGACATCCTCGGGACGCATGATCTCATAGGTGCGGGCATCGGCGTACATGCCGTGCTGGTGGATGCCGGCCTCGTGGGCGAAGGCGTTGATGCCGACGATGGCCTTGTTACGCACGATCGGCGAGTGGGTGACCTCACTCAGTGTGCGGCTGGTTTCCAGCAGCTTTGTGGTGTCGATCCCGGTCGTGACGCCATAGCGTTCGGCGCGGACGCGCAGGGCCATGACGACCTCTTCCAGCGCCGCGTTGCCGGCGCGTTCGCCGATGCCGTTGATGGTCGATTCGACCTGACGCACGCCCGCCTCGATGGCCGACAGGCTGTTGGCGACGGCCAGGCCGAGGTCGTTGTGGCAGTGGGTCGAGAAGATCACGTTCGGGAAGTTCGGGCGGATCCGCGCGATCAGGAACCGGTACAGGCTCGCGATCTCGTCCGGCGTGGCATAGCCGACCGTGTCGGGCACGTTCAGGGTCGAGGCCCCGGCGCCTGCCGCCGCTTCCAGCACCTCGGCAAGGAACTGCGGTTCGGTGCGGATCGCATCCTCGGCCGAGAACTCGACGTCGTGGAAATGGGTGCGGGCGTATTCGACCGAGCGCACGGCCTGGGCCAGCACCTGATCCGGCGTCATCCGCAGCTTGGCGGCGCGGTGGATCGGGCTGGTGCCGATGAAGACGTGGCAGCGCCTACGCTTCGTTCCGCGCAGGGCGCGATACGACGCATCGATGTCGCCCTCGTTCGACCGCGACAGAGAGCACAAGACCGGGCCGCTGTCGTCCTCGGCCATCTCGCCCACAACGGCGCGGATGCAATCCTCGTCGCCCGGAGACGCGGCGGCGAAACCGGCCTCCATGACATCGACGCCCAGGGCTTTCAGCGTGCGGCCCATGCGAACCTTATCATCAGGCGACATGGAGAAGCCCGGAGCCTGTTCGCCATCGCGCATGGTGGTGTCAAAGACGATAACCCGGTTGGGGTCGGTGGCTACTCGGTCCATGATAGAGCCGGTCATGCCGCCACACCGCTCTGATAGACGTAGGGCGAGGCGGCGAAGCCGACGCGGGTGGCGCCGATCAGCTTGTCGATCTGGCGGCCCAGGTTCTCGGTGCAGCGTCCCTCGTCACGGCCGCGAACCTGCAATTGGACACGGCGCATCGCGCCCTCGTCCGACAGGCTCATGCCGTCGATGTGGAAGCCCCGACGCTCCACGAGACCGATCAGGCGCTGGAGCGAGCCGTCGGCCCGGTCGATCTGGATCTGGATGGTGTCGGTCATCCCATGTCTCCTTCGAAGCGCGTGTCGTGCATCATTTCGCCGTTGGACTTGCCCGGAGGGACAAGCGGCCAGACGTTCTCTTTGGGGTCGATCAAGACGTGCATCAGGCACGGACCGGGCGCGGCCAGCAGGCGGGCGATGCTGTCGGTGACCTGGTCGCGCCGGTCGATCATGAAGGCCTCGATCCCGAAGGCCTGGGCCACGGCGACGAAGTCGGGATTGTCCGACAGGTCGACCTCGGAATAGTTCTCGGCGAAGAACAGCTCCTGCCACTGTCGCACCAGCCCCAGGGAGGCGTTGTCCAGTAGAACGATCTTCAGGGCCACTCCGTAGCGACGCAGGGTCGCCAGCTCCTGGATGTTCATCATGAAGCTGCCGTCGCCGGAGATGGTGACGACGTGGGCGTCGGGCTTGGCCAGCTTGGCGCCCAGGCCGGCCGGCAGGCCGTAGCCCATCGCGCCCAGGCCGCCAGACGTCAGGTGGGATTCAGGACGCGAAAACGCGCAGTGCTGGGCCACCCACATCTGGTGCTGGCCGACATCGCAGGCGGCGATGAAGCTGTCGCCCGCCGTCTTCGACAGTTCATTCAAAAGGGCCGGGGCGTAGACCCCCTCGCCCGGCGCGTCGTAACGGAAGGCGTTCCGTTTCGCGTTCGAGGTCGAGCGGATGATCCACGGATCGATGGTCAGAGACGCTCCCCCTTTTTCCGAGCCAGCCATCCGGGCCGTCAGGGCTTCGATGCCCGCCTTCATGTCGCCGATGACAGGAACGTGGGCGGCGCGCAGTTTGCCGATCTCGGCTGGGTCGATATCGAAATGAACCACCTTCGCATGAGGCGCGAACTCGTTCAGCTTGCCGGTGGCGCGGTCATCGAACCGGGCGCCGAAGACGATCAACAGATCCGAGTCCTGAACCGCCTCGTTGGCGGCGCGCGTGCCGTGCATACCCAGCATGCCCAGGAATCCCGGCGCGTCGGTGCGGATCGAGCCCAGGGCGTTCAGGGTCGAGACGGAGGGGATGCCGGTGCGTTCGGCGAAGTCTCGCAGGGCCTCGACGGCGCCGGCGATCTTCACCCCGCCGCCGATATAGATCAGCGGACGTTCGGCGGCGCGGATCAAGGTTTCCGCCTCGGCGATCGCGGCGTGATCCAGCGGCGTGACGTCGTTGGGGTAATGGAACCCGAAATCGTCCGAAGTCATCCCGACCTGAACGTCCTTGGGCAGGTCGACCAGGACCGGACCGGGGCGGCCCGAGCGGGCGACGTGGAAGGCTTCCTCGATGACGGCGGGGACGTCGGCCGGGTGTCGCACGACCCACGAATGCTTCACCAGCGGCAGGGTGACGCCCAGGATGTCGATCTCCTGGAAGGCGTCGGTGCCCATCAGGTGGGTGGCGACGTTGCCGGTGATACAGACCATCGGCACCGAATCCATCATCGCATTGGCGATGCCGGTGATCAGGTTGGTCGCCCCTGGACCCGAGGTCGCCATACAGACCCCGACCTTCCCGGTCGCTCGGGCATAGGCGTCGGCGGCGAAGGCCGCGCCCTGCTCGTGACGCACCAGAATGTGCTTCAGCTTCGATCCGGTCAGGGCGTCATAGACCGGCATGATCGCGCCGCCCGGATAGCCGAACACCACCTCGACGCCCAACCGGTCCAGGGTGGAGACGAGCAACCGCGCGCCGCTCTGGGGAGCGGCTGCGGCCTTGGCGCTGATGGCGGTGGCGACTGCGGACATTGCGGTTCTGGGACTGACTTTTTTGCGGTTCGACTATGCGGCTTCGGCGGTCTTGGGCGCGTGCAGCCAGGCCATCCGCTCGCGCAGACCGGCCCCGACCGACTCGATCAGATGCTCGCTGTCGGCCTTGACCAGGGCGTCATAGGCGCCCTTGCCGGCTTCGTTCTCGGCGATCCATTCGCGGGCGAAGGTCCCGTCCTGGATCTCGGTCAGGATCTCTTTCATCCGGGCGCGGGTCTCGGCGTTGATGACGCGCGGGCCACTGACGACCGAACCCCATTTGGCGGTCTCGGAGATGAACTCGTTCATCTTGCTGATGCCGCCCTCGTAGAACAGGTCCACGATCAGCTTCAGCTCGTGCATGCATTCGAAATAGGCGATCTCGGGCTGGTAGCCGGCTTCGACCAGGGTGGTGAACCCGCTCATGACCAGTTCCTTGGCCCCGCCGCACAGGACGGCCTGTTCGCCGAACAGATCGGTCTCGGTCTCTTCCTTGAAGGAGGTCTCCAGCAGGCCGCCGGTCGCGCCGCCGATCCCTTTCGCATAGCCCATGGCCCGGTCGCGGGCCTTGCCGGTCGCGTCCTGCTCGACGGCGAACAGGGCGGGAACGCCGCGTCCGCGCGCGTACTCGCGACGGACCAGATCGCCCGGCCCCTTGGGCGCGACCAGGATGACGTCCATGTCCTTACGCGGCGTGACGCGGCCGTACAGGATCGAGAAGCCGTGAGCGAACAGGATGGCCACGCCCTTCTTCGCATTGGGCTCGATGACCGTCTTGTAGATCTCGGCCTGGGCCATGTCGGGCGTCAGGATGGCGATGATGTCCGCCCCCTTCACGGCCTCCGAAGGCTCGGCCGTGGCGATGCCATCGGCGGTGGCGTTCTTCCAGCCCTTGCCACCGTGACGGACGCCGGCGACGACGTCGTGGCCAGACTCCTTCAGGTTCTGCGCATGGGCGCGGCCCTGGGAGCCATAGCCGATGACGGCGATGCGCTGACCGGCGATGACGCCTGGACGGATGTCGTCGTTGGTATAGATTTCCATGGCTCAGGCTTCCTGCGTCTGTCGTTGGTCCGCGCGGACTTGAGCCGGCGGCGGGTTGGGAATGGTGACGGCGCCCTGGGCGGCGGAGGCCACTGAGGCGCGGTACTTGGCGAAGACGCCGGTCGCCACGTTCAGCGGCGGCGCGACATGGCCGGTCCGCCGCGCGGCCAGGTCGGCGGCGACATCGATGCGGCGCGCGGTGACGTCGATGGTGATGCGGTCGCCGTCGCGGATCAGGCCGATCGGCCCGCCCGCCGCAGCTTCAGGCGACACATGCCCGGCGACGAAACCATAGGACGCGCCCGAGAACCGGCCGTCGGTGATCAGGGCCACGTTATGGATGCCGCGCCCTTTCAGGGCGGCAGTGACCTGCAGCATCTCGCGCATGCCGGGGCCGCCTTGCGGACCTTCGTAGCGGATGACGATGACGTCGCCCTCGCCGACCGAACCGTCCTGCACGGCGTGGAAGGCATCCTCCTCGGAATCGAACACGCAGGCGGGGCCCTCGAACCGGTCCACCTTGTGTCCGGTCAGCTTGATGACGGCGCCGTCCGGGGCGATGTCGCCATAGATCACGGCATAGGAGCCGCGCGGGCTGAAAGGCTCGGCGACCGTCGAGACCACCTTCTGGCCCGGGGTCTCTTCCGCTTCAGCAGCCTCGGCGAAGAGGCTGCGGCCCGAGACGGTGGGCGCATTGACGATCTTGCCGGCCTCGGCCAGCCGCTGTGTCACCAGTCGGGTGCCGCCGGAGGCGTACAGATGCGAGGCCAGGAACCGGCCGCCCGGCTTCAGGTCGCAGATGACCGGCGTGTCCTCGCAGGCCGTGTTGCAGTCCTCGACGCCGAACTCGATTCCCGCCTCGATGGCGATGGCGGTCAGGTGCAGCACCGCATTGGTCGACCCGCCCGAGGCGGAGACGGCGGCGGCCGCGTTCTTCAGCGAGGCGCGGGTGATGTATTTGCGCGCCGTATCGCCGGCGAAGACGCGCTCGACGATCAGTTCGCCGCAGCGATGACCCTGGGCGCCCTTCATCGGATCAACGGCCGGGACGTCGTTCGCTCCCATGGGAGACAACCCCATGACCGACAGGGCCATGGCCATGGTGTTGGCGGTGAACTGGCCGCCACAGGCGCCGGCCCCCGGGCAGGCCGCCCGCTCGACCAACTTCAATTGCTCGTCGTCGATAGTCCCGGCGCCGTGCGCGCCGATGGCTTCGAACACCTCCTGGATGGAGATCTCCTTGCCGCCGATGACGCCCGGCATGATCGTTCCGCCGTAGTAGACCAGACCCGGGATATCCATCCGGGCCAGGGCCATGGCGGCCGCCGGGATCGTCTTGTCACAACCGACGATGCAGACGACGCCGTCCAGCTGATGCCCCTGGACCGCCAGTTCGATCGAGTCGGCCACGACCTCGCGGGAGATCAGCGAGGCCTTCATGCCCGGGGTGCCCATGGAGATGCCGTCGGCGACGACGATGGTGTTGAAGTCGATCGGGAAGCCGCCGGCCGCGATGATCCCGGCGCGGACGTCTTTCGCGAGCCGGTCCAGGTGCATGTTGCATGGCGTCACAGACGACCAGGTGTTGACCACCGCGATCATCGGCTTCTCGAAATCGGCGTCGTCCATGCCGGCGGCCCGCAGATAGCTGCGGGCCGCGGCGCGGTTGGCTCCTGCGGTCACGACGGCGCTCCGTCGCTGTGGCGACGGGGCCGTATCTTCCGGAGTGAAATCTTGCGTCATGGTCTTGAGGCGTTCCGAGAAGGGTCCCGGATCGGCGCAACAAAAAACCCGCTTCCTTTCGGGAGCGGGTGGCTGCGTCGATCCTGATTTTGCTTGGGTTCAGGTCAGTTGCATCCACGCCGCTCCGGAGAGCAGGCCAAGGAGTACGCTGACAATAAGGGTGGTGAGGGCGGCGGGCGTGACCACAGGGCGCGTCGCTGCTACGGCGCGGGCCGTGTGGCGGATCGGGGTGTGACGGGTCTCGTGGCTCACGACCAACTCCTCATTACCAGGACATAGAGCCAGAAATCGCTGCGCCGCACAACCCGCTTTTGGAATAAACTTCCAATATCTGCTCGTCTGGATATCCAACAGGTAATTATAACCGCCGACTAAAACGCGTCGGGTGAAATCCACCGCATGCACAGCGGTTGCGGGTCGAAACGCCGCGCGCGCTGCTCCTATCCCAATCGGCCGGCACTAACCGGACGAGAGACGGAGTCAGCCATCCACCAATTCCTGCAACATGGGGGCGAGGCGCGCCTTCATGCGTTCGCATTCGTCGGCCGACAGCTTCATGCCGCCGGACAGATCGCGGCCCACGGCTACGCCCATCAGGATACCGGCCAGGATGCGGGCCCGGATCGGCGCGTCCTTGCCGCCGAGCCACTCTGTGAGCGGCTGGTAGAAACACTCCGTCGACAACTGCTGAACTATCTCAGCCGCCTTGGGCGAGCCGGCTGACTTCAGCATGATCAGCAGCCACGCGAGGTCATCGTCCTTGGCCGGGCCATAGACCAGGTCGTCGGCCATCCGTTCGCCAAAGGTCGAGCGGTCGCCCTCCATCAGGTCCTTACCGTCGCAGTCGTCGAGCACGGCCCGGAACAGCTCTTCCTTGGAGCCGAAATAGCGGGAGATCAGGGCGGGATCGACACCGACATCCTTGGCGATGTCTCGCATCCCCACCTGATCATAACTCTCGGCCGTGAACCGTTTGCTGGCCGCGTCGAGGATAGCGCTGCGGGTGGCCGCTGCGTTCCGGGGTCGATGGCAAACAGCGAAACTCAATGTGATCTCCAATAACCGTAGGAAAGGTATGGCTATGTCATCGGCTGTTGACAAGAGCAGCCGATGGACACAAGTAAGTCATCAGGCGATGACCGGGAGCTCCTCCCCCGTGATACCGGTTGCGCCCGACAGGGAATTTGCCCCTCAAGGGAGATTGCGCGCATGCGCAGGCTGAAGATCATCGCCGTGTCCGTCCTTGCGACGGGCGCGCTTTACGGCTGTTCACAACGTTCGGAGGCGCAGGGTCCGCCGCCGGCCGCGCCCGTCACGGTGGCCGTGCCGCTGGCTGAACGCGTCGTCGACTGGGACGACTTCACCGGTCGCTTCGAGGCCACCTCGTCCGTCGAGGTCCGGGCGCGCGTCGGCGGCTTCATCCAGGCCGTGCATTTCCGCGACGGCGCCTATATCCAGCGAGGCCAGCTGCTGTTCACCCTCGATCAGCGTCCGGCCCAGGCCCAGCTGGCCTCGGCCCGCGCCGCCCTCAACCAGGCCCAGGCGCAGCTGACGCTTGCCCGCACCAACCTGGCCCGCTCGGAAGGCCTGCTGGCCAGCCAGGCCGTCAGCCAGGCCGAGGGCGACACCAACAAGGGCGCCGTCCAGACCGCCGAGGCCTCCGTCGCCTCCGCCCAGGCCTCCGTCCGCGCGCGCCAGCTGGAGCTCGAGTTCACCCGCGTCACCGCTCCGGCCTCGGGCCGAGTGTCGGACCGTCGCGTCGATCCGGGCAACGTCATCGCCGGCGGATCGTCCGCTGCTGACGTCCTGACCACCATTGTCTCCTCCTCGCCGATCTACTTCGTCTTCGAGGGGTCCGAAGCCCTGTTGCTGAAGTATCAGCGCGACGCCCGCGCCGGCCGCTCCGCGCCGGTCCGCATCCGACTGCAGGACGAGAGCGACTTCACCCGCACAGGCACGCTCGACTTCACCGACAACGCGGTCGACGCCGCCTCCGGCACCATCCGCCTGCGCGCAGTCATTCCGAACGGCGACGGCTTCCTGAAACCGGGCATGTTCGCCCAGGCCCGCGTCGCCGGCGCTGGCGCCTATGACGCCCTGCTGGTGCCGGATTCGGCCATCGGCACGGATCAGGCCCGCCGCGTCGTCTCGGTCGTCGCCGCCGACGGTTCGGTCACCCCGACCCCGGTCCAGCTCGGCCCGCTGGTCGATGGCCTGCGCGTCATTCGTTCGGGCCTCCGTCCGACAGACCGGATCATCATCGATGGTCTGCAGCGCGCCATGCCAGGCATGAAGGTGGCCCCCACCAACGGCCGCATCGCGCGCCAGCCACGCCCGGAATCCGTCCCGACCACCTATGCGCCGCCAGCGGCGACCGGCACCCCCGCCGGCGCCCTGACGCAATCCGTCATCGTCGGCGACTGAGGCCAGACGCATGAACATCTCTCGCTTCTTCATCGACAGACCGATCTTCGCGGCCGTCCTGTCAGTGTTCATCACCCTGGTCGGGATCTTCGCCTATCCGCTGCTACCGCTCGCGCAGTATCCGGAGATCGCGCCCCCCACCGTCACCATCAACACCGCCTACGCGGGAGCCTCGGCCGAGACCCTGGCCGAGACTGTGGCCGCCCCGATCGAGCAGGAGGTGAACGGCGTCGAGGGGATGCTCTACCTCTCCTCGTCCTCGACCTCCGACGGCGCGGTGGCGATCACCGTAACCTTCCAGCCCGGCACGGATCTCGATTCGGCCCAGGTGCTGGTCCAGAACCGCGTCGCCCTGGCCGAGCCCCGCCTGCCCGAGGCCGTGCGCCAGGTCGGCGTGATCGTGAACAAGCAGGAATCCGGCTTCCTGATGATCCTGGGCCTGACCTCGCCCGGGAATGTCCTGAACAACGACTATGTCGGCAACTACGCCAACTCGACCCTGCGCGACCGGCTGTTGCGCATCGAGGGCGTCGGCAACGTTACCGTCTTCGGCGGCGGCAACTATTCGATGCGCGTCTGGATCGACCCGGCCAAGGCCGCCGCCCGCAGCCTGAACGCAACCGATATCGTCGGAGCCCTGCGCGGCCAGAACATCCAGGCCGCCGCCGGCTCCATCGGCCAGCCGCCATTCGCCACCAACGCCTCGGCCTTCCAGCAGCCGATCCAGGTCCAGGGCCGTCTGTCCAACCCGGACGAGTTCGCCGAGATCGTCATCAAGACCGACGCCGAAGGCAGGGTCACCCGGGTTCGCGACGTCGCCCGCGTCGAACTCGGCGCTCAGGATTACGGCATCCAGGGCTATTTCGACGGCCAGCGCGGCGTCGGCATCGCCATCGTTCAGCAGCCGGGCGCCAACGCCTTGGGCACCGCCGAACGTGTGACGGCCGAGATCGAACGCATAAAGGCCGACGCCCCGGAAGGTCTCGACATCGGCATTCCGTACAACCCGACGGAGTTCGTCGCCGCCTCGGTCGAGTCGGTGCAGCACACCCTTATCGAGGCGATCATCCTGGTCGTACTCGTCGTGCTGATCTTCCTGCAGTCGTGGCGCGCCGCGATCATCCCAATCGTGGCCATCCCGATCGCCCTGGTCGCCACCTTCGCGGTCCAGCTGGCGCTCGGCTATTCGATCAACTCCCTGTCGCTGCTGGCCCTGGTGCTCGCGGTCGGGATCGTGGTCGATGACGCCATCGTCGTGGTTGAGAACGTGGAACGCTACATTCGCGAGGGCCTGTCGCCCAAGGACGCCGCCTACAAGTCCATGCAGGAGGTGTCGGGCGCCCTGATCGCCATCGGCCTGGTGCTGGTCGCGGTGTTCGTTCCGACCATGTTCGTGCCCGGGATTCCGGGCATCTTCTACCGCCAGTTCGCCGTGACCATCGCGGCCGCCTCGGTGACGTCGCTGTTCGTCTCCCTGACCCTGTCCCCGGCCATGGCCGCCCTGTTGCTGAAGCCGCACGAGGAGCACGACGAGCATGCGGCCCGTCCGACGACCGTCCTGGGAAAGGCCCGCTACTATGGCGGTTGGGCGGGTCGGAAATTCAACGAGGGCTTCGACTGGCTGGCGCAAAAGTACGGCCGTCTGACCGCTCGCCTGGTACGCACGGTCGCTGTTGTTCTGGTCGTCTATGTCGGCCTGCTCGGCCTCACCGCCTGGCGGCTGATCGACACCCCGTCGGGCTTCATCCCGGACCAGGACCAGGGCTTCCTGATCGGCGTGATCCAGCTGCCAGCCGGCTCCTCGCTGGAACGCACCAATGCGGTGATGACCAGCGCCCGCGAGATCATCGAGAATACCGAGGGCGTCGACGGCACCGTGGCCTTCTCCGGCCTGGACGGCACAAGCTTCTCGTTCGGCTCCAATGCCGCGACCATCTTCGTCCGTCTGAACGATTTCCACGACCGGACGACGCGGGAGACGACCGCCGCAGCCCTCGCCGGCGCGATCACCGGCGCGGCCCAGGGGATCCAGAACGCGAACATCTTCGTCATCGCCCCGCCGTCCATCCAGGGCCTGGGCACTGGCAACGGTTTCGCGATGATGATCCAGGACAGGTCGGGCGCCGGCTATGGCGCGCTCGAGGGCGCGACCTTCGCCATGATGGGCGCCGCGGCCCAGGCGCCGACCGAGGTTCAGCAGGTCTTCTCGACCTACAACACCGCCTCGCCGCGCGTCGAAGCCGACGTGGATCGCGATCGCGCCCTGATGATGGGGGTCCAGCCCTCCGACGTGTTCAACACGATGGGGATCTATCTAGGCTCATCCTACGTCAACGACTTCAACATGCTGGGCCGCACCTTCCGGGTCACGGCGCAGGCGGAGCCGGCCTATCGCGACGACATGGCCGACATTGCCAATCTGAAGGTTCGTTCGGCCTCGGGCGCCATGGTGCCCCTGGGTTCGGTCGCCGCCTTCCGCGAGAGCGCGGGGCCGTCCCGGATCGTGCGCTACAACCTGTTCCCCGCAGCCGAGCTGCAGGGTCAGGGCGCGCCGGGCGTCTCGTCCGGTTCTGCTCTGGGCATCATGGAGACCATGGCGGCGACCACCTTGCCGCCGGGCTTCTCCTACGAATGGACCGGTCTGGCCCTGCAGGAGAAGACGGCTTCCGGCGGCGCGACGATCATCTTCGTGGTCGCGGTGCTTCTGGTCTTCCTGGTGCTCGCCGCCCAGTACGAGGCCTTCACGCTTCCGCTGGCCGTGATCCTGATCGTGCCGATGTGTCTGCTGGCGGCCATGCTGGGGGTGAACGCCCTCGGACTCGACAACAACATCCTGGTCCAGGTCGGACTGGTGGTGCTGATCGCGCTGGCGGCCAAGAACGCCATCCTGATCGTCGAGTTCGCCAAGCAGAACGAGGACGAGCACGGCCTGGACCGCTGGGACGCCGCCGTCGCGGCCGCCAAGACCCGTCTTCGTCCGATCCTGATGACGTCGTTCGCCTTTATTCTGGGGGTTCTGCCCCTGGTGTTGTCGGAGGGCGCCGGTGCCGAGATGCGTCGCTCCCTCGGAGCGGCGGTGTTCTTCGGCATGATCGGGGTGACCGTCTTCGGCCTGCTGTTCACGCCGGTCTTCTATGTGATCTGCCGGGGCCTGGCCGCGAAGATTCCGCAGCGCCCTCCAGCACCCAGCGCGACCCCGACGACGGCCTCGCCCTCAGACGACGCCATCCACAACCAGCCCACGCCAGCGCTCAACGCGCCCCGCACGGGAGACGGCGTATGACTTCCCGCCTCACCCCCATCCTGACCGCATGCGCCGCTGCCGCCCTGTTGGCGGCCTGCGCGGTCGGACCGAAGGCGCCCGACGCCCCTCTCCCCCCTCTCGCGTCGGGCGCCTTCGTAAGCTCGCCGCTCGGGTCCGCCAGCGTCGCGACCTCGACGGCGGAGGCCCGCAGCGACTGGTGGCGGCTCTATGCGGACCCGACGCTGGACGGCTTGATCGAACAGGCCTTCGCACAGAACAACGAGTTGGAAGCCGCCGTCGCCAATCTGCGCGCCGTCCGGGCGAGCCTGTCGGAAGCCCGCTCGGGTCTGTTCCCGACGACCAACACCTCGGCGTCCGCGACCCGCGGCCGCGCCTCGGCCGCGACCACGCCCGGCCTCCCCGCTGGTCAGCAAGCGCCGGAGGTCGATATTTATGCCGTCGGCCTCGACGCCTCCTACGAGATCGACCTGTTCGGTCGCGTCGCCTCGACCATCCGCGCCGCGAATGCCGACGCCGAGGCCCAGGCCGCGGTACTCGACGTGATCCGCGTCACGGTCGCGGCCGAGACCGCCCGCGCCTATGCCGACACCTGTTCCGCCAACGCCCAGATCGCAGTCGCCGAACGCACCCTCGGCCTGCAGCGGAACACGGCCGACCTGACCCAGCGCCTGTTGGAGGGCGGCGCCGGCACAGGCCTCGACACCGCCCGCGCCCGGTCCCTGCTGGCCTCGACCCGCGCGCAGTTGCCGACTTTGCGGGCCCAGCGCGACGGCGCCCTCTATCGCCTCGCCACCCTGACCGGCGTCGCGCCGGCCGAAGCTTCCCAGGCCGCCCGGTCATGCCAACGTCCGCCGCAGCTTTCACAGCCGATCCCGGTCGGCGACGGCGCGGCCCTTCTGGCCCGTCGTCCCGACGTCCGCCAGGCGGAGCGCGCCCTCGTCGGCGCCGCTGCACGGGTCAATGTCGCCACAGCCTCTCTTTTCCCGACCATCTCGCTCGGCGGGTCGATCGGCTCGACCGCGCTGGAGGCCGGCGATCTCAGTGACGACACGTCGTATCGCTTCTCGTTCGGCCCGCTGATCAGCTGGAGCTTCCCCAACATCCAGGCCGCCCGCGCCCGGATCGAAGCCGCCGACGCCCGCACCGACGCGGCCCTGGCGACCTTCGACCAGACGGTGCTGCTGGCCCTGCAGGAGACCGAGACGGCCCTGACCAACTACGCCAACGAACTGGACCGCCGCGCGGCCCTGACCGAGGCGCGGGACCAGGCCACCAATGCCGCCCGTCTGGCCCGCCTGCGCTTCGACGCCGGCGCCGACAGCTTCCTGACCGTCCTGGACGCCCAGCGGACGGAAGCCGCAGAGGACGCGACCCTGGCCCAGTCGGACGCTCTCGTGACCACCTACCAGATCGCCCTGTTCAAGGCTCTGGCGGGCGGCTGGGACCAGAGCTGAGACCTGCCAAAAGACTCTCCCTCCCCATCGGGGGAGGGTCGTCGCGAAGGGGCGGGGTGGGAACAACCGGCGATGCAGATACCGGCCTGTGATGATTTGCCTTGCCGCCCCCACCCGGTCTCCGATTCGCTTCGACCACCCTCCCTGACCGGGGAGGGTGAAATCCGCGAGCCACTCGCAATTGCGCGCATATTTCATGCGCATGACGGATGAGTTGACCCCAGATCGGGGAAATCATTTGCGCTGACAGCCCTGTCTCGCCTTATATGTTGCCATGCAACAGAAAGGCCCATCCGGACCGCAAGGGTTCGTCGTCCAACCGCGCCGCCTGCCCAAGGCGGAGGCGGCCGTGCGCGTGCAGGATTTCGGCGAGATCATCGTCAAGCCGACCACCGAGAACGTCGAGATCCAGGCCGGCCGCTGCACCGACTGCGGCGTGCCCTTCTGCCAGACCGCCTGCCCGTTGCAGAACAACATCCCCGACTGGCTGGGCCTGTCCGCCGAGGACGAGATGCGCGAAGCTTGGCGTATCGCCTCGGCCACCTCGACCATGCCCGAGATCTGCGGCCGCATCTGTCCGCAGGACCGGTTGTGCGAGGGCTCCTGCACCCTGAACCAGTCCGGCTGGGAAGCCGTGACCATCGGCTCGGTCGAGGCCTTCATCGGCGACACCGCCTTCGACAACGGCTGGGTCGAGCCGATCCGTCCTCTGCATGAGCGAGCCCAGTCTGTCGCCATCGTCGGCGCCGGCCCCGCCGGCATGGCCGCCGCCGACCGGCTGCGCGAACAGGGCTATCAGGTCACCGTCTACGACCGCCACGACCGCCCCGGCGGCCTGCTGACATACGGCATCCCCGGCTTCAAGCTGGAGAAACGCGTCGTCCAGCGCCGCATCGATCGCCTGATCGACGGCGGCGTGACCTTCGTCACCCACTGCGATGTCGGGACCGACATTACCCTTGCCGAGTTGCGCGAGCGCCACGACGCCGTCCTGCTGGCCATGGGCGTCTATCAGGCCCGCGCGCTGCAGGTGCCCGGCGCGGGTCCGGGCGACACCCTCCCAGCGCTCGAGTTCCTGATCCACCAGAACCGCCGCGACCTGGGCGAGGCCGACGACGACACCGGCCATCACGCCCGGGGTCGCAACGTCGTCGTCATCGGCGGCGGCGACACGGCCATGGACTGCGTCCGGACCGCAATCCGCCAGGGGGCCGAGAGCGTCACCTGCCTGTACCGTCGCGACCGCGAGAACATGCCCGGCTCGGCCCGCGAGGTTCTCAACGCCGAGGAAGAGGGTATCCGCTTCGAGTGGCTGGGCGCGCCCAAGGCCCTGATGTCGCGTGACGGCTCGGTGTCCGCTGTCCGCGCCGCGCGCATGGCACTGTCGGAACCCGAGTTCGGCAAGCGCCGCGAGATCGTGCCGGTGCCGGGCGCCGACTTCGACCTGAAGGCCGACCTCGTCATCGAGGCGCTGGGCTTCGAGCCGGAGAAATTCGCCGCCCATCACGACGACCTCAGCCTGACCGAATGGAACACGGTGGCCACCGCCCGGTCCGGCTTCGCCACCAGCCTGCCCGGCGTCTATGCGGCGGGGGACGCCGTCCGTGGCGCATCGCTCGTCGTCTGGGCCGTTCGCGATGGTCAGGACGCTGCCGCCGAGATCGACCGTTACCTGCGTACCCGGACGGCGGAGGTCGCGGCGTGACACGTCAATCTCCGTGCATCCCCGCGAAGGCGGGGACCCAGTCCTTTGGGCGGGCTCGTATTTTCGCGTGCCCGCTGACCCCCATCCCAACCGCCCGTGCCTCACAAAAGCACTGGGTCCCCGCCTTCTCGGGGATGAGCGGAGAGTACGCATGACCTGGCTGACCAAGTATCAAGAAGACCGACAGCGCCTGATCGACGCCCACGCCTACGAGCCGTCGTCGGAGAAGGACGCCTGCGGCGTCGGCCTCGTCGCCGCGATCGACGGCAAGCCGCGCCGCGAGGTGGTCGAATTGGCCATCAAGTCGCTGAAGAACGTCGCCCACCGGGGCGCGGTCGATCCCGACGGTCTGTCCGGAGACGGCGCCGGCCTGATGGTCGAGGCGCCCCAGGCCTTCTTCGCCGAACAGGTTCGCGTCATCGGCCAGACGCTCAAGCCCGGCCCCATCGCCATCGGCCAGATCTTCCTGCCGCGCACCGACCTCGGCGCCCAGGACCGTGCCCGCGCCATCGTCGAGACCGAGGTCCTGCGCGCCGGTTTCACCATCTACGGCTGGCGCCAGACGCCGATCGATCTCAGCGTGGTCGGCTCCAAGGCCGATGCAACCCGGCCCGAAATCGAACAGATCATGCTGGCCGTCCCCGCCGATCTGACGGACGACGGCGAGGCGCTGGAGCGCGAACTCTATCTGGTCCGCCGCCGCATCGAGAGCGCGGTGATCGCCGAAAGCGTGCCCGGATTCTACATCTGCTCCCTGTCGGCCCGGTCTCTGATCTACAAGGGGATGGTCCGCGCCGAGCTGCTGGACCAGCTCTATCCCGACCTGCTGGATCCGACCTTCCAGGCCGCCTACGCCATCTTCCACCAGCGCTATTCGACCAACACCTTTCCCGAATGGCGGCTGGCCCAGCCGTTCCGCATGCTGGCCCACAATGGCGAGATCAACACGCTGAAGGGCAACCTGAACTGGATGCGGTCGCACGAGATTCGCATGACGGCCCAGGCCTTCGGCGACAGGGATGGCGACGTGAAGCCCGTTGTCCAGCCGGGCGGCTCCGACTCCGCCGCCCTCGACAACGTGTTCGAGGTCCTGGTCCGCGCCGGCCGTCCCGCCCCCATGGCCAAGGCCCTGCTGATCCCCGAGGCCTGGGCCCGCGACGAGGGCCTGATGAAAGCCGAGCACCGCGCCCTCTACGCCTACTGCAACGCGGTGATGGAGCCGTGGGACGGCCCCGCCGCCATCTGCGCCACCGACGGCCGATGGATCGTCTGCGGCAAGGACCGCAACGGCCTTCGTCCCCTGCGCGCCATGGAGACCCATGACGGCCTGCTGCTGGCGGGCTCCGAGGCGGGCCTTGCCGGTCTGCCGGAAAGCCGCATCAAGCGCCGCCTGCCGATCGGCCCGGGCCGCATGATCGTCGCCGACCTCCAGAACGGCGTCCTGCTCGACGAGATCGAGACCATCGACGCTCTCGCCGCCGATCATCCCTATACGGAATGGCTGGAGAACATGGTCGATCTGGAGCCGATCATCGGCCCCGGACCCGAGCCGCGCGCCGCCACCGGCGAGGCCCTGACCCGCCGCCAGATCGCCGCCGGCTTCAGCCGCGAAGACCTCGACCTGCTGCTCGATCCGATGATCAAGGACGGCAAGGAAGCGGTCGGTTCCATGGGCGACGACACGCCCCCCGCGGTGCTCTCCGCCCTGCCCCGGCCGCTGGCGCATTACTTCCGCCAGAACTTCTCCCAGGTCACCAACCCGCCGATCGACCCCCTGCGTGAAGCGGGCGCGATGAGCCTGAAGACCCGGTTCAAGAACCTCGGCAACATCCTCGCTGCGGAAGAGGCCCAGACGAATGTCTTCGTGCTCGACAGCCCGGTCCTGACGACCGGCATGTACGAGCGGATGCTCGACGTCGTCGGCGCCGGATCGACGGTGGTGATCGACTGCTCCTATCCCCTCCCCGAGGCCGATGCGCGCCCGGGCGGCGGCCTGCGCGCCGCGCTGGACCGCATCAAGGACGAGGTCGAAGCCGCCGTCCGTCACGGCTCCAGCCTTGTCGTCCTGACCGACGAGCGCGCGTCCGAGTCCAGCCTGTCAGTGCCGATGATCCTGGCCACCGCCGGGGCGCATGGCCGCCTGACCGACACCGGCCTGCGCAGCTTCGTCTCCATCGTCGTCCGCTCGTCCGAGGTTCTGGACCCGCACGGGTTCGCCGTCCTTGTCGGCGTCGGCGCCACGGCCATCAATCCGTGGCTGGCGCAGGAGATGTTCCAGGAGCGTCTGGATCGCGGCGCCTGGCCGGGCCTCTCCCTCCGCGACGCCTGCCTGAACTACAAGGCCGCGCTGGAGGCCGGTCTCATGAAGACGCTGGCGCGCAAGGGCATCAGCGTCATCTCAGCCTATCGCGGCGGCTGCGAGTTCGAGGTCCTGGGACTGTCCCGCGCCGTCACGGCCGAGTTCTTCCCGGGCGCCCCCTCGCGCATCTCCGGCATCGGCCTGGCCGGCCTGGAACGGGCCGCGTTGCAACGCCATGCCCAGGCCTGGACAGAGGCCACCCCCTCCCCCGCCGTCGGCGGCTTCTTCCGCATCCGCGCAGGCCAGGAAGCTCACGCGCACGATGCGAAGACGATCCACCTGCTGCAGGACGCCTGCAATCGCGGCGACTACAAGCGCTTCAAGCAATACTCAGAGGCCGTCCGCGACCAGCCGGACCTCGCCCCCCGCGACCTCCTCGACTGGCGCGAAGGCCTGAAGCCCGTCCCGGTCTATGAGGTCGAATCCGTCTCCGACATCAGGAAGCGTTTCCTGACCCCCGGCATGTCGCTCGGCGCCCTGTCGCCCGAGGCGCATGGGGTGCTCAACGTCGCCATGAACCGTATCGGCGCCCGCTCTGTCTCGGGCGAGGGCGGCGAGGATCCGGACCGCTACGCCACCCGCCCGGACGGCGACAACATGAACTCGGCGGTCAAACAGGTCGCGTCGGGCCGGTTCGGCGTCACCGCCGAATACCTGAACCAGTGCCGCGAGATCGAGATCAAGATCGCCCAGGGCGCCAAGCCCGGCGAGGGCGGCCAGCTGCCCGGCTTCAAGGTCACCGAATTCATCGCCCGGATGCGCCATTCGACCGTCGGCACGACCCTGATCAGCCCGCCGCCACACCACGACATCTATTCGATCGAGGATCTGGCCCAGCTCATCTACGACCTGAAGTCGATCAACCCGGACGCCCGGGTGACGGTCAAACTGGTCTCCGCCTCGGGCATCGGCGCCATCGCCTCCGGTGTCGCCAAGGCGAAGGCCGACTGTATCCTGATTGCGGGCCACAACGGCGGCACCGGGGCCTCGCCCCAGTCGTCGATAAAGCACGCCGGCCTGCCGTGGGAGATCGGCCTGGCGGAAACCCATCAGGTCCTCAGCCTCAACAACCTGCGCAGCCACGTCGTGGTCCGCGCCGACGGCGGAATGCGCACCGGCCGGGACATCGTCATCGCCGCCATCCTGGGCGCCGAGGAGTTCAACATCGGCACGGCCAGCCTGATCGCCATGGGCTGTCTAATGGTGCGCCAGTGCCACTCCAACACCTGCCCGGTGGGGGTCTGTTCGCAGGACCCGCGTCTGCGCGAGAAGTTCACTGGCACGGCCGACAAGGTCGTCAACCTGTTCAGCTTCATCGCCGAAGAAGTCCGCGAATACCTGGCCATGCTGGGTGCCCGCTCGATCGACGAGATTGTCGGCCGCACCGACCTGCTGCGACAGGTCCGTCGCGGCGGCGCTCACCTGGACGACCTCGACCTCAACCCGCTCCTGGTCCGCGTCGAGGCCGCCGAGAAGAAGACCTGGGCCGAGAAGGGCCGTGCCGAGGTTCCGCCGACCCTGGACGCCCGCGTGCTCAACGACGCCTGGGCCTTCCTCGATCGCGGCCAGACATCGGAGCTGACCTATCCGATCTCCAACGTCATGCGCACCATCGGCGCGGGCGTGTCCTCGGCCATCGTGCGTCGATGGGGTCCGACTGGACCGACCGGCGTCCTGACCCTGAAGCTGCAGGGTTCGGCCGGGCAATCCTTCGGCGCCTTCGCGGCCAAAGGTCTGAAACTCGTGCTGACCGGCGAGGCTAACGACTATGTCGGCAAGGGCCTGTCCGGCGCCGACATAGTGGTCAAGCCGATCGAGTGGCGCGAGCACCAGCCCGCCATCGGCAACACGACGCTCTACGGCGCCACCTCAGGCCGCCTGTTCGTCGCCGGTTCGGCGGGCGAGCGGTTCGCGGTCCGCAACTCCGGCGCCGAGGCCGTGGTCGAGGGCGCCGGCGCCCACGCCTGCGAATACATGACCGGCGGCCGCGTCGCGATCCTGGGCCCCGTCGGCTGGAACCTGGCCGCCGGCATGTCGGGTGGCGAACTGTTCGTCCTCGACGAGGCGGGCCGGACGGGTCTCGCCCTCAACGGCGATCTCGCGGCCTTCGCTCCCGTCACCCGGGCGGCGGGCGAGCGGCTGAAAGCCCTGATCGAGGCTCATCTGGCGGCGACTGGATCGCCCCTGGCGCGTCGTCTGCTCTCGGCCTGGTCGGACAGCCTGAAGCGGTTCGTCCGCATCGTCCCGATCCCGGTCGCCGAGGCCGAGCGCAAGCTTGACCATGGCGAAGCGGTCCCAGCATGATCCGTCTTCCCTGACGTTCCAGAGGCCTCCCCGCCGATGACACTCGCCGCCGCGCCCGCCCTCCTCGCCCATCAGGCGCCGCTCGTCATCGACGGCGCGGCGACCGCCTGGATCCTCGTCTCGACGGCCTTCGTGCTGATGATGACCCTGCCCGGGCTGGCGCTGTTCTACGGCGGCATGGTGCGCAGGAAGAACATCATCGCCACCATCGCCTCATCGACGGCGGCGCTGATGGTGGTGACCATCCTGTGGTTCATCGCCGGCTACAGCCTGTCGTTCGGGACCTCAGGCCCGGCGACCAACGGCTTCATCGGAGGGCTTCAGGCGGTCTTCCTCGACGGGGTGCGGATCAACACGGCGCACAGCCTGGCGCCTGCTCTGCCCGAATACCTGTGGATCGCCTACCAGCTGACTTTCGCCATCATCACCCCGGCCCTGATCGCCGGGGCCTTCGCCGAGCGGATGAAGTTCTCGGCGTCCCTGCTGTTCTTCGGCCTGTGGCATCTGATCGTCTATGCGCCGATCTGCCATCAGGTCTGGGGCGGGGGCTACCTCGGCTCGTGGGGCGTGCTCGACTTCGCAGGCGGCGCCGTGGTGCACGTCAATGCGGGTGTCGCGGGCCTCGTCTGCGCTCTCGTCCTCGGTCCGCGCTATGGTTTCGGACGGGACAATATGGCGCCCGCCAATCTCGCCTACACCGCCATCGGCACGGGCCTGCTGTTCGTGGGCTGGCTGGGCTTCAACTCGGGGTCCGCCTGGGCCGCCGACGGCATCGCCGCCGTCGCCGCCCTCAACACCCTCATCGCCCCCGCCGCCGCCGCCCTCGGCTGGATGGTGATCGAGTGGATCGAGAAGAAGCGTCCTACGCTTCTGGGACTTCTCTCCGGCATCGTCGGGGGCCTGGTCGCCATCACGCCCGCGGCCGGCTTCGTCGATCCCAAGGGCGCCTTCCTGATCGGCCTGATCGGCGGCCCGGCCTGCTACGCCGGCGCGGTCTGGCTGAAGCACGCCCTGAAATACGACGACAGCCTCGACGCGTTCGGCATCCACGGGGTCGGCGGTATCGTCGGCGCCATCCTGACCGGCGTCTTCGCCACCACGGCTATCAACGGCGCAGCCGAAGGCGCGGACGTGGTGAAACAGATCGTCGGCCTCGCCGCCGTCATCGCCTGGAGCGCGGTCGGCACCTTCGCGGTCCTGATGGTGTGCAAGTTCTCAACCGGCCTGCGCCCGACCAAGGACGGCGAGGTCGAGGGGCTCGACTACTCCGAACACGGCGAGAGCATTCACTGAGCGTCCCTCTCCCGCCGGGAGAGGGAACCGCGCCCTAATCCACCTTCCGCACGTTGTCGTCGGAGTTCCGGTCGATCCACTTGTTGTACGGATCTGCCCCCGCGAAGGTCGGCTTCGTTGCCGTCGTGAACCGGAACGTCTGCACCCCGCCCCTCAGCGGCCGCCGCTCGAACAGCAGCACGTTGCTGGCGTCGAACTCGCCCTTGCCCGGTTCGGCCGAGAACAGGCCGATGTCGAAGGTCTCGTTCAGCGGCGATTCCGTCTCCACGCCCTTGCCGTCGGCGTAAAGTTTGCGCGCCTCGACCGTGACCGTCACATCCCAGCGTCCATCACGGCGTTCGGTGGCTGTCGTCGCCGTGGTCTTCACGTCGTACAGGGTGATCTTCTCGAACAGGTCGGTAATCAGGGCCTGTTTGTCGGCCGGGGCATTGGCCCGGATCAGGTTGATCAGGTCGACCGAGCGCGGATAGGGCGCGGACTTGAAGGCGTGGGCGGCCAGAAACTGGGACAGCGCCCGATTCACATTCGCCTCGCCGATCTGGTCGGCCAGCAGGTACATGACCACCGCGCCCTTGCGGTAGTGGATGTACTGTTGGTTCTCCATCCGGTTCAGCGGCAGCTCCTCGATCAGCTCGGTCCCGCGCGAGCGCAGGTAGCGGTCCAGCTCGAACTTCAGGAACCGGCGGATCTTGTCGGGTCCGTACATCTCCCGCATCACCATCAGGGCCGAATACTGGGCCAGGGTTTCGGACATCAGGGTCGCGCCCTGCATGTTCGCCCCGACCACCTGGTGCGCCCACCACTGGTGCGCGAACTCGTGCGCTCCGATGTAGGTGACGTAGTCGATCTTGGTGTCGTCCCGCAGGTCGGCGATGAAGCCGAGGTTCTCGGACCAGGCGAAGGTGTTCGGCATCGACTGGGCGAACGAGCCGTAAGGGAACTCGCTGATGCGCGCCTGACGGAACTGGTAGGGCGAGAAGTTCGTCTGGAAATAGTCCAGCGCGTTTTCCAGCGCCGTCATCATTCGGGGCACGTTACGGCCGTGCTGCGCGTCATGGAAGACGACCATCTCCACGCCGTTGTGCATCTGGCGCGCGATCTCGTAGCGGGCCGACTGGACCGACAGGAAATAGAGCACGGGGCTCTCGGTCACGAACCGCATCGTGCGGCGACCATTGGCCGTCGTGTCGCTGCGCACCTGGCCTGGCGCCAGCGGAGTCTGGTCGGCGTCGGTGGTGACGGTGACGTCGGCCGTGACCCAGTCGGCGCCGATATAGTTGCGGCCCGTCGCCGTCAGGTCCTCGAGCTTGGCGGGACGCAGTTCTGGCGGAAGACCGTTCTTGCGGCGCTTCGAGCGGTCCTGAAGCAGGCCGATGGAGCGATCCATGCCGATCATCGGCGCGAACTCCATGTTGTTCACGAAGGTCCCGTTGTCGACGATCCGAGTCGTATTGCCGCTGTTCTTGAAACCGCGCTGTTCCAGCACGGTGTCGAACGACACCGTACGCCGTTCGCCGGGGGCCATCGGCGTGTCGAAACGGTAGATGCGATAGTCGAACTCGGGCCACTCGCGCACCATTCGCGCGCCCTGGACCGTCAGCGCCTTCATCTCCAGTTCGTCGTTCCAGCGCATGTGCATTTCCGACAGCGGCGCGCCGGTGCGGTTCTCGACCACATAGGTTCCGGTCGTCTCAAGGCGCGGGGTGCGCGGGTGCAGGTCGAGGTTCAGTTTCACGTCGACCAGCGTGGGCTGGGGCGTGGTCTCGAAACGCAGCAGGGTCTTCTCGTACTCGGCCTGCAGCTTCTCCTGCTGGCCCTGGCTGCGATACTCGTTCCAGACATTGGTGTTGACGTAGATGAAGACGCCCAAGCCGATGAAGGCGACCAGGGCCAGGCCGCCGACGACGCCCGCAGGCCCCATCAGCCGGTGCGGAAGACGCTTCAGCCGCGGCATAAAGCGGGTCTCGGTCCCCCGCCGCCACAGGACATAGCCGAGGGTCAGCAGAATGATGGCGGCCATCGTCCAGTAGGCGTCCAACCAGGCGGCAAAGCCGGCGTAGTCGCCCCGGCCGTTCATGTCGGACAGAGGCTGACCGACGCCCGAACCGTAGCGGTACAGCACATGGTCGAAGCCCATGTTGGACGCCACGATGGTGGAGATCATGTAGACCACCATGATCGCCCAGCCGACGAACTTGTTGGGTGACAGCGACTGCACAAAGATGGCGAGCACCGCCAGCAGGGCGAAGTTGATCGTCTGCGGCACGACGTACCACATCAGGTATTTGTCGAACTCGTAGTCAGTGTAGCCCTTGAAGGTCTGCACCGCGACGCCGGCCACGACGCCCGCGATCGAGATCGAGGCCAGCACCAGGATCAGCGCCAGGGTCTTGGGCAGCAGGAAGGTCCAGTCAGGCGTCGACGAGGCGTCGATGATCTCGTGCACCTTGCGCTCGCGATCACGCCAGACCAGCTCGCCGGAATAGTAGATGGCCACGATCATCGCGATCAAACCGAACGGCAGGCCGTCGATGACTACGCGCGTCACCAGCAGGACGGGCGCGCCGTAGATCTCGCCGAGGAACAACAGAGTCGTGACCGCGAAGGCGAAGCCCAGCAGGATCAGGACGAAATAGGCCGGGCTCTTGAACACCAGGCTCATTTCGAACGCCGTGCGCGAGGCCAGCCGCGTCCAGCCGGCGGCGAAGCCCTCGGTCGGCGTGGGCAGCGGGCGGTTCGGCGTCAAGGCGGGCGCAGCGGTCTCGGCCATCTTGCGCAGCTTGTCGGTCTTGCCCTCCTTGGCCCCGCGAATGGCCGGGCGATACAGGGCGTAGGCGACCGCGAGGATTCCCGCGCTGATACCCAGCCACAACAGTCGGTTCCACAGGAAGATTCCCTCCAGCGGGATGTTCAGCGTGTTCCGCTCGGCGGACGTCCAGTATTTGGTCGCCAGGCCGAAGGCTGCGGCGCCGAAGGGCTCGCCCCATGCCATCGCCGTCTCAAGCTCGGGCTTGTTTCCCAGAACCCCCGACGCCGCCAGGTAGAGGATGAAGACCGCCACCACGCCGACATAGGTCGCCATCATCGACCGGGTCACGGTCGCCAGGGCGAAGAACAGGGCCGAGGTCAGGAACACGCCCGGAAGGCCCAGCACGAGGTAGTTGTAGAGGTAGTCCCATGGCCGGAAGGCGCCGATCGTCTCCTTGTCGACCCAGGGTGCGATCGTGCCCGCGATGACGCCCAGCGAGATGACCGCGAAGCACAAGGCCGTCGCCAGGAAGGCGCCCGTGAACCGCCCATAGAGGTAGTCGAACTTCGTGATCCGGGTGGACTGGACCATGGGCCCGAAGCCCGTCTGGATGTCCCGCACCACGACATTGGCGACGATCGCCGTGGTCGCCAGCATGAAGAACATCGACATGATCGCGTTGATGCTGGCCAGGGCGTAGGGCGCGTTCTTGTGGACGTTGCCGCCCGCGCCGATGGAGATGTTGTCCGAGGCGGCGACAAGGCCGAAGCCCATCAGGCCGAAGATGATGGCGATGACCCAGAAGGCCGGCTGGCGCAGCTGGTAGCGGAATTCGAAGGCGGCGATTTTCCCGAACATGGTCTTACGCCGCGACCTTGCGCGAGGCTGACAGGGTCGAGAAATAGACATCCTCCAGCCCGCCCGGCACGGGCTCGAAGCCTTCGCCCGGACGACGGTCGGCCAGGACGTGGATCACGGTCTTGCCGGCGAACAGGCGCGTCGAGATGACCTCGTGTCTGGCGCGGTTTTCCTCCAGCGCCTCCTTGTCGATGGTCTTCTTCCAGACCCGGCCGTTCAGCTGTTCCATCAGGTGGGCGGGCGCGCCTTCCAGCTGGATCTTGCCGCCCGCCAGCACCGCCATGCGCGGGCACAGGTCGGCCACGTCCTCGACGATGTGGGTCGACAGGATGATGACCACATTGTCCGCAATCTCGGCCAGGAGGTTCAGGAAGCGGTTACGCTCTTCGGGGTCCAGACCCGCCGTCGGCTCGTCGACGATGATCAGTTTCGGATTGCCGATCAGGGCCTGGGCGATGCCGAAGCGCTGGCGCATGCCGCCGGAGAAGCCGGCCAAGGCCTTCTTGCGCACCGACCACAGATTGGTCTGTTGCAGCAGGGTCTCGACCGTCTCCTTGCGGTCCTTGCCCGAGGCGATGCCCTTCAGCACCGCCATGTGATCCAGCATGTCGTAGGCCGAAACGCGCGGATAGACGCCGAAATCCTGGGGCAGATAGCCCAGGGTGCGGCGCAGCTTTTCCGGGTCCTTGATCACATCGATGCCGTCGAAGTCGATCGAGCCGGAGGTGGGCGTCTGCAACGTCGCGATCGACCGCATCAGCGTCGATTTGCCCGCGCCGTTGGGACCCAGCAGGCCGAACATGCCGTTGGGCACGCTCAGCGACACATCATCGAGCGCCCGTGTCCCGTTGCCGTAAACGTGGACGAGATTCTTGATCGTAAGCATGAGCAGCCCCCTGACAGTCAAGCGACCTTGTCACGCCGGTCGGGGGCTCGGCAAGTTACGATTGAGTCACGGTTTGCCGGAAATGCAGGGCCGACCGCCGATCGACGAGTTCGCGGTGATTTCGACCATGCCGAGGTCGCCATGTTCCGGCGATTTCGACCAGCACGGCTATGCAGAATTCTGACGAATCGGGCAGAGGCCGCATTCGGCTCAGGACATCGGCGCCCGGCTGAGCGTGAAGCCGCCCGAGGTCGCCGCAAAGGCGTCCTCGCCGGTGCGATGGAAGGCCATCGCTACCGATCCGTCAGCGGCCAGCATCTCGAACCCATTCGCCGTCGCGCGCCAGCTCTTCGCCCGCGTCGCCGCGGGTATGCCGCAGTTCTCGGCCAGCACCGGCCGGACGCCGTCGATCACGAGGTTGGCCAGCGACACCTGGCAGCGCGCGCCGTCGGGCCCGCGCAGGGACCAAAAGCCGGCGACCTGATCCACCGCCAGCACCCGCCCCTGCGGCTCCGACGAAGCCGGCGGCGCGGCGCAGCCGGTCATGAGGATCGCTCCGGCGACAGCGCAGATGATGGATCGGTCACGGATCATGCTTTCCTCTCTAGACGATCAGCTTCCGCCGCGATCGGGGCAGAGACAAGGCCGTATCAGCCCGCCTTCACCCTGAGCCGATACGCATGCAGCAACGGCTCGGTATAGCCGTTCGGCTGCTCCACCCCCTCGAACACCAGGGCCCGCGCCGCCTCGTACGCCAGCGACCCATCGGGGTCCGGCGCCATCGCCCGGTACAGGGGATCGCCCGCGTTCTGGGCATCCACCCTGGCCGCCATCCGCAGGAAGGCGGCATCGACCTGAGCCGCTGTGCACACCCCGTGCAGCAGCCAGTTGGCGATATGCTGCGAACTGATCCGCAGCGTCGCCCGGTCCTCCATCAGCCCGACATCGTGGATGTCTGGCACCTTGGAACACCCCACCCCCTGGTCGATCCAGCGCACCACGTAGCCGAGGATGCCCTGGGCGTTGTTGTCCAGCTCATCAGCGACCTCCTGCTCCGACCAGTTGGCCCCATTCGCCAACGGCGGGGTCAGCAGATGCTCAAGCCCCGGTGTCGGCCGCCCCGCCACGTCCTTCTGCACCGCGAACACATCGACCGCGTGATAGTGCAGCGCGTGCAGGGTCGCGGCTGTCGGCGAGGGCGTCCAGGCCGTGTTGGCTCCGGTCCGTGGGTGGCCGATCTTCTGCTCCAGCATGTCCGCCATCCGGTCGGGCGCGGCCCACATCCCCTTGCCGATCTGGGCCCGGCCCGAAAGACCGCAAGACAGGCCGATGGCGACGTTGCGCGCCTCATAGGCGGCGATCCATTTCGAACTCTTGATGTCGGCTTTTCGCACCACCGGCCCGGCCTGCATCGCCGTGTGGATCTCGTCGCCGGTGCGGTCCAGGAAGCCCGTGTTGATGAAGACGATCCGGTCCTTCACCGCATGGATACAGGCGGCCAGATTGGCCGAGGTCCGCCGCTCCTCATCCATCACCCCGACCTTGATCGTATGCCGCGCCACACCCAGCAGGTCCTCGACCGCATCGAACAGCTTGTTCGTGAACGCCGCCTCGTCCGGCCCGTGCATCTTCGGCTTGACGATATAGACCGACCCCGCGCCGGAGTTGGTAAAGGCGCCGATGCCCTTCAGGTCGTACATCGCGATCAGCGACGTCACGATGGCGTCGAGAATCCCTTCCGGCGCCTCGGTCCCGTCCGGCAGGCGGATCGCCGGATTGGTCATCAGATGGCCGACGTTGCGGACGAACAGCAGCGACCGGCCCTTGAGCGTCACCGCCCCTCCGCCCGGCGCGGTGAAGGTGCGGTCCGGTTCCAGCCGCCGCTCCAGCGTCTCTCCGCCCTTCTGGAAGCTGGCCGACAGGTCGCCCCGCATCAGCCCCAGCCAGTTGCGGTAGGCGGCGGTCTTGTCCTCGGCATCCACCGCCGCGACCGAGTCCTCGAGGTCGCAGATGGTCGAGAGGGCGCTCTCCAGCACCACGTCCGACAACCCCGCAGGATCGCTCCCACCGATCGCGCTGGACCGGTCGATGACCAGCTCGACGTGCAGCCCGTTGTTGACCAGCAAGATCGAGGACGGCGCCGACGGCTCGCCCAGATAGCCCACGAACTGAGCCGGATCCCTCAGCCCCGGCTTCAACCTGCCGGCCGCCACCGACCAGCCCGTCACCTGCGAATGCGATCCCGTTTCCAGCGGAACCGCATCGTCGAGGAAGGCCCTGGCCCGCGACACGACCCGCGCTCCGCGCGCCGCATCATACGGCCCGGCCGGCGGCAGATCGCCCAGCGCGTCGGTACCGTAGAGGGCATCGTAGAGGCTGCCCCACCGCGCATTGGCCGCGTTCAGCAGGAAGCGCGCATTGAGGATCGGCACCACCAGCTGCGGCCCCGCCAGCCGCGCCAGTTCGTCGTCGACCCGTTCCGTCGTCACCGAGAAGGGCGCCGGTTCGTCGACCAGATAGCCGATGTCGCGCAGGAAGCTCTCGGTCCCTGCCGGTTCGTGCGCCTGTCCCTTGCGGTCTCGATACCAGCTGTCGATCCGCGCCTGCAGGTCGTCCCGGCGCTTCAGCAGTTTGCGGTTCTCCGGGGTGAATCGCGCGAACACCTCCGCCACGCCGGTCCAGAACCCGTCCGCCCCGATCCCGAGCCCCGGCAGGACATCGTCCTCGATGAAGCTCGCCAGTTCGGCGGCCACTGACAGGCCGGCGCGGTCATGGTGGGTCATGCGGATCTCCAGCGCAGACCGGCTGGGGAGGCGGCCTGTAACAATGCGTGATCGCACTAGAGCGGAGCGGTGTGCAGGCCGCAAGGGGCGTTTCGGCTGACACCGGTGACAGCGGTGCTGTGGCGGGCCTAATGTCAGCGATCGCGGTGGCGCCGCTCTCCGTGCGCCCCGGCGAAGGCCGGGGCCCAGAAGGCGGATCCGGTCGTCGGGACAGCGATGCAGGCGGCCCCTTCCGGCCGCCCCGTTTTGGGATCTGGACCCCGGCCTTCGCCGGGGTGCACGGAGTTTGAGATGAGTGTTTCGCGTCGTTCGGTGGTCGCCGCCGCCCTGATCCTGCCCACGCTCGCCGTGCCCGCCTTCGCTCAATCCGACCACCCGGTGGTCGCCACCACCAAAGGGCCGGTGCGCGGCCAGACGGACGCCGGGATCGCGGTGTTCAAGGGCCTGCGTTACGGCGCCGACACCGGACCGCGCCGCTTCCAGCCGCCCGTCCGCCCGACCTCATGGACCACCCCTGCCGAGGCCTTCGCCTATGGGCCCGCGAGCCCGCAGGGCGGGACTGAAGCCAGTCAGTCCGAGGACTGCCTCTTCCTCAATGTCTGGTCTCCGGGGCTCGACCACGAGCGGCGGCCGGTGATGGTCTATATCCACGGCGGCGCCTATTCGAACGGCTCGGGCTCCAGCCCGCTCTATGACGGGACGCGGCTGGCGAGGCGCAACGACGTGGTCGTGGTGACCCTGAACCACCGGCTGAACCTGTTCGGCTACGCCTATCTGGCCCGCATCGCGGGCGCGCCCTTTCTCGACAGCGGCAACGCCGGACAGCTCGATCTGCACCTCGCGCTGGAATGGGTGCGCGACAATATCGGAGCCTTCGGCGGCGATCCCTCCCGCGTCATGGTCTTCGGCCAGTCCGGCGGCGGGGCCAAGATCGCGACCATGATGGCGACGCCGGCCGCCGCCGGCCTGTTCCATCGCGCCGCCACCATGAGCGGCCAGCAGGTCACCGCCTCCGGCCCCTGGAACGCGACCCGCCGCGCCGAGGCCTGGCTCGACGCCCTTGGCCTGCCGAATGACCGCGCCGCCGAGGCCGCGACCCTGCCGGTTGAAGATCTGCTGAAGGCCTCCGAGGCGACCGATCCGGTGCTCGGCTTCGGCGGCCTCTACTGGGGGCCGGTGCTCGATAACCGCAGCCTGACGCGTCACCCCTTCTATCCGGATGCACCCTCCCAGTCGGCCCAGATCCCGATGATCATCGGCAACACCCACGACGAGACCCGCGCCTTCCTTGGCAATGACCCGGCCAATTTCGCCCTGACCTGGGACGACCTGCCCGGCAAGTTGACGAACCGGGAGTTCCGCATCGACGTCGCCCCCGAACCCGTCATCGCCGCCTATCGCCGGATGTATCCCGCCTACTCTCCGTCCGACGTCTTCTTCTCCGCCACCACGGCGGCCCGCTCATGGCGCGGCGCTGTGATCGAGGCCGAGGCCCGCGCCGCGGCCGGAACCCCGGCCTGGGTCTACCAACTGGACTGGACATCTCCGATCGACGGCGGCCGGCGCGGCGCCATGCACACCGACGACATCCCCCTGGCGCTCGACACCGTCAGGGCGACCGGCAGCCGCGCCCAGGGACCGGAGGCGCAAGGCATGGCCGACCGCCTGTCGAGGGCCTTCGTCGCCCTGGCCCGCGACGGGGATCCCAACCACCCAGGCCTGCCGAGCTTGACCCCCTACGATCTGACCCGCCGCCAGACGATGATCATGGACGCGCCGCCCCGGATGGAGGACGATCCGCGCGGCGCCGAACGTCGCCTGTTCGCGGCGATCCCCTACATCCAGCCCGGAACCTGATGGCCCAGCCGCCCGCCCCGCCCGAAGCCCGCCCGCCGTTCCGGGTGCTGCGCCTGCATGGCGTGTTGCTGGCGGGTCTGGCGACCGCGGCGGTCATCACCCTCGCCGCCCCGGTCGAGTGGCGCTGGACCGTGCGGCTCGCGGCAGGCTGGGATGCGGGCGTGGCCCTGTTCCTGCTCCTGACCTTCCTGAAGCTGGCCCGGACGCAGTCGGTCGAAGCCATCCGCGCCCGGGCGGCCGAACTGGACGAGGCCGGGGTCGCAGTCCTCCCGCTCAGCCTGCTGGCCGCCGCCGCCAGCGTCGCCCTGGTCATCTCCGAGGCCGCCACGGCATCGGCGGGCATCGACAAGGGGATCGAGGCCCTGCTGACCCTCGGCACCGTCGCCGCCTCCTGGCTCTTCGTCCACGTGCTGTTCGGCCTGCACTACGCCCATCGCTTCTATGCTCCGGACAAGACGGGCGATCGTGGCGGCCTGCTGTTTCCGGGAGAGACCGAGCCCGACTACTGGGACTTCCTGCACTTCTCCCTGATCCTCGGCGTCGCCTCCCAGACCGCCGACGTCCAGATCGCCGACCGGGGCCTGCGTCGGCTCTCGACGGTGCACAGCGTGACGGCCTTCGTGTTCAACACCGTGCTGGTGGCGCTCGCGGTCAACCTGGCGGTGAGCCTGATCTAGGCCGGTCGTCTCCTCCCCGTCGCTGCGCGACAGGGAGGAGACGACAGCCGTCCGCCTTGACTTCGCCGCAGTGTGCGCCCATTTGCGCTGCGTCGCACAATTGCGATCCCCGGCGTCTCCAGCGCGTGTGGGTCTTGCTTCCGAGCGAAGACCTGACTGTAGCAGCCGCCGGACCCTCAAGATTCATTCGCTGCCCGGACACGCGGGGCGGCGCCCGATCCACCCCGCGAGCCCCACTCTGGTGCTCCGTCGGGACTGGCGGTGCGCGGCCTTATCGGCGTTGAGCCATGGCTGATGCGCGTCGCCGCATACGCGAAAGAAACATAGCTCCCATGAGCATTACCTTCGAATCCTTCGGCCTTAACAAGGCCCTGCTGCAAGCCCTCACGACCGAGGGCTACACCATCCCCACGCCGATCCAGGCCCAGGCCATTCCCGACGTCATGCTCGGCAAGGACCTGCTGGGCATCGCCCAGACCGGCACCGGCAAGACCGCCGCCTTCGCCCTGCCGATCCTGCATCGCCTGGCCGAAAATCGCGTCGCCCCCCTGCCGCGCACCACCCGCTGCCTGATCCTGTCGCCGACGCGTGAACTGGCCAGCCAGATCGCCGAGAGCTTCAAGACCTACGGCCGCCACCTCGGCTTCAAGGTCGCCGTCGTCTTCGGCGGCGTGAAATACGGCCCGCAGGAACGCGCCATCCAGGGCGGCCTCGACGTCCTCGTCGCCACCCCCGGTCGCCTGCTGGATCATATGCAGCAAAAGACGCTGGACCTGTCCTCCACGGAAATCTTCGTCCTCGACGAAGCCGACCAGATGCTGGACCTCGGCTTCGTCAAGCCGATCCGCCAGATCGTCTCGCGCATTCCGGCCAAGCGCCAGAACCTGTTCTTCTCCGCCACCATGCCGACCGAAATCGGCAAGCTGGCCGGCGAGCTGCTCAAGGATCCGGTCAAGGTCCAGGTGACCCCCCAGGCCACCACGGTCGAGCGCATCAACCAGTCCGTGGTCCACGTCGAACAGGGCCGCAAGCGCGCCCTGCTGACCGAGATGTTCGCCGACGACAACTACACGCGCTGCCTGGTCTTCACCAAGACCAAGCACGGCGCCGACAAGGTCGCGGCCTATCTGGAGGCCGGCGGCGTCCAGGCCGGAGCGATCCACGGCAACAAGAGCCAGCCCCAGCGTGAGCGTACCCTGGCCGCCTTCAAGGCCGGCAAGCTGCGCGTTCTGGTCGCCACCGACATCGCCGCGCGCGGCATCGATGTCGACGGCGTCTCCCACGTCGTGAATTTCGAACTGCCCTTCGTGCCCGAAGCCTATGTTCACCGCATCGGCCGGACGGCCCGCGCGGGCGCCGACGGCTCGGCCATCAGCTTCGTCGCCGGCGACGAGATGAAGCTGCTCAAGGACATCGAGAAAGTCACCCGCCAGAAGATCCCGGCCACCGACCGTCGTAACGACAAGTCGCTGGGCCTGCTGGACCAGTCGATCATGGCCGCCGGCGTCGGCACCAAGGCCACCATGCCCGACCGCGAGGATCGTCCGCGCGGCGATCGCGGTCCGCGCAACCCGCGTCGCGACGGCGTCAAGCCGGCTCACGGCGGCCAGCCGCATCGCCAGCGCAAGCCGGCTCCGGGCGGCAACCGCGAAGGCGGACGCGATGGCGGACGCGATCAGAACCGCGGCCACAACGGCGACCGGTCGATCACCAACGTCACCCCGTTCGATCCCCTGGCCGCCGACCGCGCCCGCTCTGCCGCCAACGCCAACCGTCCGGTCGCGGCGCCCAAGCCCGACGGCGAGATCAGCCGCCGCCCCCGCGGCCGTCGCCCATCCAACGGCGGCAAGGGCTACGTCGCCAAGGCCTGATGCTTTGAACTGAAATGAGACGGCGGGCCTCGCGAGGGGCCCGCCGTTTTCATGTGTGGAGCGCCGTCGCGATCCCGGCCGCGCCAAGCGTCCCCGCCAGCGCCTGGACTGCCGCCTCGACCTTCGCCGCATCCCGGCCGCGCACCACCAGATTCGTGCCCAGCTCGCCGTCCGACCCGGCTCCAAACGGATAGCTGCCGAACGACAGGTCGCAGTCCGCCTTCGCCGCCTCGGCCAGGGGCGCCGCGATAGCGCCTTCGCCGACGCCGGTGACCCTCAGCGTCCGCTGATGCACCACCGCCCCGGTCCGCAACCTGGGCGCCACATCCTCCAGCATCCCGGTCATGATCTTCGGCACGCCCGCCATGACGAAGACGTTGCCGATCTGGAATCCCGGCGCATCCGTCACGGGATTGGCGATCAGCACGCCGCCGTCCGGAATCCGCGCCATTCGCCGTCGCGCCTCGTTGAGTTCGTCACCATAGCGCCGCTCCAGGATCGCCAGCGCGTCTGCACGTTCCGCTATGCCGACGCCGAACGCCTCGGCCACGCAGTCCGCCGTGATGTCGTCGTGCGTCGGGCCGATCCCGCCGGTGGTGAAGACATAGTCGTGCGCGGCGCGCAGCGCGTTCAGCGCCTCCACGATCTGCGGCGGTCGATCCCCGACCGTTCGCGCCTCCAGCAGGTCGATCCCCAGCGCGCCGAGGAAACGCGCGATAGAGTTCAGATTGGTGTCGGCCGTCCGCCCGGACAGGATTTCATCGCCGATGATCAGGACGGCGGCGGTCGGTGCTGCGTGGGTCATGCGCCACACCTACGCCGCCGCGGCCAGCCGACAAGGGTCTCGCCGTCACAGCCGCTGAAAAGGCTTGAGGAAGCGTGCTACACTGCCCACATAAGCTCCGACGGCGCTGACCAGCGCGACCCCGAGACCGCCGAATGTACGAAACGCCCGAGCTGGCTGAAGAGACCTTCACGCGGACCAGCGCCATCCGTCTGTATGAGCCCGGGGATTTCGAAGGCATGCGCGTCGCCGGCCGTCTGGTGGCCGAGGCGCTCGACATGATCACGCCGTTCGTCGTGCCCGGCGTGACGACCCAGGAGATCGACGACCGCATCCGCCAGTTCACCCTGGACAAGGGCGGCCTGCCCGCCTGCCTCGGTTACAAGGGCTATATGAAGACCGTCTGCACCTCGATCAATCACGTGGTGTGCCATGGAATTCCGGGCGACCGGGTGCTGAAGGACGGCGATATCGTCAACATCGACCACACCGTCATCGTCGACGGCTGGCACGGCGATTCCAGCCGCATGTACGCCGTGGGCAACCTGGCCCCTCGCGTGAAGAAGCTGGTGGATGTCACCTATGAATCGCTGGCTCTCGGGCTGGAGCAGGTGAAGCCGGGCAATACGTTCGGCGACATCGGCTTCGTCATCCAGCGCTACGTCGAGGCCAACCGCATGAGCGTCGTGCGCGACTTCTGCGGCCACGGCATCGGCCGCCTGTTCCACGACAGCCCCAATGTCCTGCACTATGGCCGCAAGGGCGAGGGCGCAGTGCTCAAGCCCGGTATGTTCTTCACGATCGAGCCGATGGTGAATCTGGGCAAGCCGCACGTGAAGGTGCTGACCGACGGCTGGACCGCCGTGACCCGCGACAAGTCCCTGTCCGCCCAGTGCGAGCATACGGTCGGGGTGACCGAGGACGGCTGCGAAATCTTCACCGCCAGCCCGGCCGGCCTGTTCAACCCGAACTAGAAACCCCCTTGAACCGCGCCCGCCACCGGTTAGCCTGACTACGTGTCAGCAGAGGGCGTCGTGACGGATCAGGGCGATCAACCGACAACGACCACCGCCATGGTCGTCCCGCATTATGTGGGACACCGCGAACGGCTGCGCGAGCGCGCCCGAACCGCCGGCCTGCACCATCTGCCCGATTACGAACTGCTGGAGCTGTTCCTGTTCCGCAGCCAGCCGCAGGGGGATGTGAAACCGGTCGCCAAGGCCCTGCTGTCGCGGTTCGGATCCTTCGCCGCCGTCCTCGCCGCCTCGGTCGAGGACCTGATGACCGTCCGCACTGAGGACACCCGGGGCCGCAGAAAGGGCGTCGGCATGGAGACGGCCCTGGACCTCGCCGCCCTGCACGAGGTCGCGCAGCGCGTGGCCAGGGAGCCGACCGTCAAACGGCCCGTCATCTCGTCCTGGACGGCACTGCTCGCCTACGTCCGCGTCGCCCTCCAGCACGAACCGCGCGAGCAATTCCGCGTCCTCTATCTCGACAAGAAGAACCAGCTGATCCTCGACGAGATCCAGAACCGGGGCACGGTCGACCATGCCCCGGTCTATCCGCGCGAGGTTGTCCGCCGGGGCCTGGAGGTCAGCGCCGCCGCCCTGATCCTGGTCCACAACCACCCGTCCGGCGACCCGACCCCCAGCCGCGCCGACATTGACATAACCAGACAGATCATCCAGGCGGCGAAAGCCCTCAGCGTCGAGGTCCACGACCACCTGATCGTCGGCCGCGAGGGCGTGACCAGCTTCAAGCAACTGGGACTGATGTGACTGGACCCGTCATCACCACGCCGCGCCTGACCCTGACGCCCGTCGCCCTGACGGATTTCGACGACCTGGCCGAGCTTTGGCGCGACGCGCGGTTCACCCTTCCCATCGCAGGGCGGGGACCGATGACCCGCGAAGAGGTCTGGTTCCGGCTGCTGCGCGATCTGGGCCACTGGCAGGCGCTGGGCATGGGCAACTGGGCCATTCGCATGACCGACACCGCCCACTATGTCGGCAGTGTCGGGGTGCTGGACTACCGGCGCGAGACGCATCCGCCAATGGACACGCCGGAACTCGGCTGGGGCGTCGGGGTCCGCTTCCAGGGGCTGGGGCTGGCGCGAGAGGCTCTGGAGGCGGCGCTGCACTGGTGCGATCATTCGCGCAGGCTGCCCCGGACCGTCTGCATGATCGATCCGCCGAATGCGCCTTCGCTGAAGCTGGCCGGCCGCACGGGCTTCACTGCCTATGCGGAGGGGACCTATCAGGACAAGCCCGTGATCTTCCTGGAACGGCCGGCGGCCCGATGATCTCATCCTCCTTCGAAGGGAGGGAGGTGGCCGTCGCCGCTAGCCAGCCATTAAGGTTTACCGGCCATTGTCCACCCCATGCCGATGCCCGTCGAAACCCTGCATGCCTATCTGATCGAGGCGTTTCCCGACGCCGAAATCGTGATCGACGACCTCGCCGGCGACGGCGACCACTACAAGGCGCGTATCGTCTCAACCGCCTTCGCCGGCCTGCCGCGCGTGAAACAACACCAGCTCGTCTATGCCGCGCTCAAGGGGCATATGGGCGGCGAACTGCACGCCCTCGCGCTCGAAACCTCCGCCCCCTCCACGACAGGCTGATCCGCCATGCGCTATCGCCCCTTCGGCGCATCCGGCGCCGCCATCTCGACCCTGACGCTCAGCCTCGGCGTCGAAAATCTGGCGCGGGGGGTGGCGGCCGCCAACGACCTGATCTTTTCGGCCCTGGAGGCCGGTATCAACTCCTACAGGCTGGAGACGGCCGACCCGGTTCTCGCCGAAGTGCTTGGTCAGGCCCTGGCCAACGTCGATCGCAAGCTCCTGAACGTCAGCCTTCAACTGGGCGTCGGCGACGGCCGTCGGGGTTCCGCCCGCGACTTCTCGGCCGAGGGCATGACCGGCGCCATCGACCGCTGCCTGCATGTCTCCGGTCTCGGCTGGATCGATGTCGCCATGCTTCAAGAGCCCGGCGAGGACGAACTGCCGCAATCCTCCCTGAACGCCCTCAAGGCCCTGCGCGCCACGGAACGCGTCCGCTTTCTCGGCGTCTCCGGCGAGGGCGAGGTCATGGACGCCTATGTCTCGACGGGCGCCTTCGATGTTCTCGGCACGCCCTTCCACGTCAATGTCGACTGGAAGATCCGCTCTCGCCTCCGCGCTGCGCGCGAACAGGACATGGCCATCCTGGCCTATGATTATTTCCCCGCCGAACTCGATACCGAGAAGAAGGCCGCAACCCTGCATGAGCCCAAGAAGGGCCTGTTCGGCTTTGGCGGCGGGTCGAAGACGAAGGACAACCCACTGGCCCATGCCGGCACCTTCGCCTTCCTGCATCGCACGCCGCACTGGACCGCGGAGGCCATTTGCCTCGCCCACACCATGACCGACCCGGCGATCTCCAGCGTCCTGATCACCGCCCGGGATGCCGAACGCCTGAACGCCCTCGCCGCTGTGCCCGAGCGCGACATGCCGCCTGGCCTTTCGGCTCAGATCGAGATGGCCCGGGTCGCCGCCTGATATGCCTCTGGACACGCAGGCTTGAGGCTCGCCTCCCTTGACCGGCGTCCCCGCCATCCCTAGCTGACGCCTTCAACGAAAGGCGTCTCCCTGTGTCCGAACAAGCCCTCGATACCGCCGCCGATCCGGCCCACGCCTTCATCGCCCGGACCGTGGCCCAGAACGACGTCGTCCTGTTCATGAAGGGGACGCCCGACAGCCCGCGTTGCGGCTTCTCCTCGCTCGCCGTCCAGATCCTCGACCATGTCGGCGCGCCTTTCGTCGGCGTCGATGTTCTTCAGGACGACGGCCTGCGCGACGGCATCAAGGCCTTCACCGACTGGCCGACCATCCCCCAGCTCTATGTGAAGGGCGAATTCGTCGGCGGTTCGGACATCGTGCGCGAGATGTTCCAGGCTGGCGAACTGACCGCCCTGATGGTCGAAAAGGGTGTTCCTCTCGGCGAGGCGTAAGCCTTGGCCCGCCCGACCCTGACGCCGCGCGAGGACCGCGAGGTCTTCGAGGTCCCCCTCGATATCCGTTCCGAGCACATCGACGACAACGGCCACGTCAACAACGTCGTCTACGTCGGCTGGCTGCAGGAGGCGGGCACGACCCATTGGAACGCCCGGTTCGACAAGGCGACGCGCGCGAAATGGTCCTGGGTCGCCCTTAGGCACGAGATCGACTATCTGCGCGCCCTCCTGCCTGACGCCACAGCCGTGGCCCGGACCTGGGTCGGCGATCCGCAAGGTCCGCGCTTCGCCCGCTATGTCCGTATCGAGGACGGCGAGGGCCGGCTGTGCGCCCAGGGCGTTTCGGAATGGTGTCTGGTCGATGCCACGACAATGCGGCCGACGCGCATCCCGGCCGACATGCTGCCGACCTTCGAGCAGCGCTAACGCACTCACGGGATCCGCGTTCCCGACTTTCCGCGATTCTTGCGTTGAATCCGAGTCATGCGTGCTAAGTTGGTTTTCCGACTTAGGCGATGTGGCCTGAGCCTCTTCCTCGACAATTCGGCCGGGTATGGCTTTCGCACCGCGAGCCTCCGGATCACCTGGAGGGTCAGCGATGGCTGCCCACCCGCCGCTGCATCCCGACGGCCCCCTCAGCCTCGCGCTTGCCGTAGTGGGCTCCTCGACCGTGCCGCTGCTGATGCTGGACCAATCGCTGAAGGTCATCGCCGCCAGCACCTCCTTCTGCCGCGTCTTCGCCATCGACCCGAACCGCATCGTCGACCGCTTCCTTGACGAGATCGGCGTCGGGGAATGGAACGAGCCCCAGCTTCGCGTGCTGCTAGACGCCACGGCCTCAGGCGACGCCGACATCGACGCCTATGAAATGGACATGAAGGATCCGCGCCAGGGTGTGCGCAAGCTGGTCATCAAGGCGCAAAGGCTGGTCCTTGCGGACGACCAGCCCGTTCGCCTTCTGCTGACCGTCGAGGACGTCACGGCCGCGCGCGAGGGCGAGAAACAGAAGGACGACCTGCTGCGCGAAAAGGCCATCCTGCTGCAGGAGCTGCAGCACCGGGTCGCCAACAGCCTGCAGATCATCGCCAGCGTCATCCTGCAGAGCGCCAGGAAGACCACCTCGGACGAGACGCGCGTCCAGCTTACGGACGCCCACAGCCGCCTCTTGTCGGTCGCCGCCCTGCAACAGCAACTGTCGACCTCCCGTCTCGGCGAGGTCGAACTGGCCCCGTATTTCACCCAACTGTGCAAGAGCATCGCGGCGTCGATGATCCATGACCCCACGCGCCTGTCGCTGCGAGTGGAGGCCGACGACAGCGCCACCAGCGCCGACGTCTCCGTCAGCCTGGGTCTGATCGTCACCGAACTGGTGATCAATGCCCTGAAGCACGCCTTCCCGGGCGGCCGATCCGGCACGATCGTGGTGGGATACTCAAGCCACGGCCGCAACTGGACCCTGACGGTCCGCGACGACGGCGTCGGTATGCCGAAGGACGCGGCGAGCACAACGCCCGGCCTGGGCACCAGCATCGTCGAGACCCTGGCGAAGCAGCTTCAGGCCCGTATCCAGGTGGAAAGTCCAGGCCGTGGGGTCGTCATCTCGTTGATCCACAGCCCGCTCGCGGCCGTCGAGACCCCTTCGCTCGCCGCCAGCAGCGCCGCCGCCGCCTAGGTCGTCGGAATCGTCGACGGCAGCTGATAGGGGTTGTTGACCGACACCCGCGAGCCGGGGATCAGGCCCAGCTCCTCGAACGACCAGATCAACTCGACGCCGTCGGCCAACGGGGTCTCGCAATCGTCCTGTTCGATGCGGCGCAGGGTGATGGTCGAGTCGGCACCCATGTGGTCCACGACCGGCCGCAGGTCGGACTTGTCGGTGCAGCCGTTCGAGCTGACCCAGAACACGGCCAGGTCGCGCGTGATCGCGGCGGCGTGGATCGGTTCCAGCTCACCGGGCATGGCGACCGTCTGCATTGGCGTATCTCGCTGGAACCAGGCGCAGCCGGACGTCGCCAGCGCGGCTGCCGCGATCAGTGCGAACGTGCGGATCGGCGCCATGTCCCGGGTCCTTGAACAGCCTTGGCCACCACCATCGCCCAATTCGGCCGTTTCCGCACCTGATTTTCGCCGATAGGGCGAGCCGGTCACCCCGGCAGGTCGAGCCGATGCAGCTCGACCCCGATGCCGAACACCGCCACCCCGTCCCCGTTCGGTACGATCCGGACCTTGTTGACCGCCAGACCCATGGCGACCGGGGCCCAGGTCGCCCCGGCGTCCCGGGTCTCGAACCCGTTTGGAACTGCGCCGATCCAGCCGCGATTCTCGTCCACGAAGCCGATGCCGAATTCGCGAACCGCTGCATTGTCGATCAGCGGCAGTTCCGACCAGGTCAGGCCGCCGTCAGTGGTCTTGGCGAAGACCCGCTGCGACACGGTCGTATCCGGATTGTAGCTCTGCACCGTCACGTAGCCGGTGCTCTCGGCCGGGAAGGCCATCTTCCACGTCAGTTCGAACGGCCGTGAGCCCTCATAGACCCGTGCCCAGGTCCGGCCGCCGTCAGCGGTCCGCAGGATCACCGCGTGGGACTGTTCGACATTGGTGTCCGACGCGCCGCAGATGAAGCCGATCCGTTCGTCGACGAAATGCACATCCAGGATCATCGCCGTCAGGGCGGACAGATCCTCCGAGGTCCAGGTCTCGCCGCCGTCGCGCGAGGTGGCCAGCAGAGCCGGGCCTCCGACCCGTCCGCCCGCGCGGATCGTGACCCGATGGCCGAGAACACCGGCATTGATGAACGACGCCTTGTGCACATCGATGGCGCAGATGCCGGTCACCGCCGGCCCCTCGATCGGCACTGCCTCCCACGACGCGCCGCCATCCCGGGTCCGATAAAGCGGCGTCGCATCCGTCCCGCCGGGGAAATAGTCCGGCCCGATATTGCCCAGGAACCCCAGGTCGGCGTCGACGAAGCCGAGCGCCCGCACGAAGGTGCCGGGCCTGTCGAGGATCCGCGTCCAGCTCTGGCCGCCGTCCGTCGTCTTGAACAGCTTGCCCGCGCCATTGCCGTACCAGCCGGTCAGGGCGTCGACGAAGACCACGTCGTCCTGCTTGCCGCGATAGGGCTCGGTCGGCAGCTTGATCCACGCGGGCTCGAGCGCCTGGGCCCAGCTCAAGCCCGGCAAGGCCCCCATGACCACGCCTGCGGCCAGCACCTGTCTGCGATCCATCATGCCTCTCCCCGTGGAAGCGACATGGAAAGCGTGCTTTACGTCCGACGGCAAGTGAACAGTCTGTAATCCGCGCACGAAAAAGGCCCCGGATTGCTCCGGGGCCTTTCCAGTCCAGATCGTATAACGATCAGGAAGAGTAGTATTCGACGACCAGGTTCGGCTCCATCTTCACCGCGAAGGGCACGTCGGCCAGTTCGGGGAAGCGGACGAAGCGGACCGAGAAACCACGGTCGCCCAGTTCCAGGTAGTCGGGGATGTCGCGCTCGCCGGACTGCTGGGCTTCGAGCACCAGCGCCATGTTGCGGGACTTTTCCTTGACCTCGACGACGTCGCCGACGCGCAGGCGATACGAAGCGATGTTCACCTTCTTGCCGTTGACGGTGACGTGGCCGTGGTTGACGAACTGACGGGCTGCCCAGGGGGTCGGCACGAATTTGGCGCGATAGACCGTGGCGTCCAGACGGGCTTCCAGCAGGCCGATCAGGATTTCCGAGGTGTTGCCCTTACGGCGAGCGGCCTCGTCATAGGTCTTGCGGAACTGCTTCTCAGTCAGGTTGGCGTAGTAGCCCTTGAGCTTCTGCTTGGCCTTCAGTTGCAGGCCGAAGTCGGAGACCTTGGACTTGCGGCGCTGGCCGTGCTGACCGGGACCGTAGGAACGCTTGTTGACCGGCGACTTGGCGCGGCCCCACAGGTTCTCACCCATGGCCCGATCGATTTTATACTTGGCGCTATGGCGCTTCGACATTGTGTTCTCTTTTAAATGATGCGGCCCGGCCCCTCCGCGAATGGAGGGACGATCTCAACGGCGGTCCACGCATCGTCCGTAGTCAATTCACGCGCCGGACCAGGGTCAGGCGCGTGAAGGGGCGGCTTATGCGTTCCCCGCCCTGTGGAGTCAAGGCTGGGCCGGTGTTTCCGGAACCCAGATGAAGCCGTCCGCCCGGCGCTGGAACTTGCCCAGGCCCGGGTAGGGGAAGTGGACGCCATAGACGCGCAGGGACTGCGTCGCGCCCCGCCCCAGCACCGCCAGCCGCGTCGCGATGGCGGCGTCGGAATCGAAGTCCCACTGGTTCACATACTCGGGCCGCTCGACCGAGATGATCGAACTGTGCAGGGCGTCGCCCAGATACAGCAGCCGGTCCTGGCCGGAGACGATCTCATAGCCGGTGTGGCCGGCCGTGTGGCCCTGCAGGGCGACGGCGGTGATCGAGGGCGTCACCTGGGCGCCGGGCTCGAAGGCTTCGACCCTGGGCGTGATGATCGGGATCAGGGCGGCCACTGCGGCGTCGGCCTGCAGCGCGGTCCATTCGGCGGCGCTCATCCGGATCGTGGCGTTCGGGAATGCGAGGGCGCCGTTGGACACCAGACCGCCGACGTGGTCGCCATGGCCGTGCGAAATAAGGATGTCGGTCACCTGGGCCGGCTGGACCCCGGCCGCCGCCAGCGAGGCCGGCAGCTTGTTGGTTGTGCCCATGCCGCCGCCCGCGCCGGTGTCGATCAGCACGACCTTGTCATCGCCCCGGATCAGCAGCGGCTGGATCGACAGATGGATCTCGGCATCGCCCGTCGGACGCAACGCTTCGGCGACACCGGCCGTGTCGCTCCAGGGGCTGGAGCCGGCCGCGTTGTCCAGCGTCAGGTCGCCGTCCTTCAGCGCGACGGCCTGAAGCGTGCCGATGGTGAAGGGATAGACATCGACGCTGGCCGCCGACTGCACCGCCGGAGCAACGGGCGCATCGGCTTTCTCGGCGGGTTTCTGGCATCCGGCGACGATCATCCCGGACAGGATCAAGGCGGCGGCGAGCTTGAACTGGGTGGTCATGATGTCCTCGGGGCGAGCGAACGGCTCAGCGCAGATAGGTCGGCGCGCGCAAGGCGCCAGACGGCGTATCATGAAGCTTTTTCACGACCCGCCGCCTGTTGCAAAAGTGCCCGATCAGGCCGAGGCGGCCGCGAACAGGGCGTTGGCCTTGTTCCAGTTCACCACGGTCCAGAAGGCCTTGAGGTAGTCCGGACGGCGGTTCTGGTATTTCAGATAGTAGGCGTGTTCCCAGACGTCAGCGCACAGGACGACCGCGCCCTTCTGTTCGGCGACATCCATCAGAGGGTTGTCCTGGTTCGGGGTGGACGTGACCTTCAGCTTGCCGTCCTGGACGATCAGCCAGGCCCAGCCCGAGCCGAACTGGCCGGCGCCGGCGGCGTTGAAGTCATCCTTGAACTTGTCGAGCCCGCCCAGGTCGCGATCGATCGCGGCGGCCAGTTCGGCCGAGGGCTCGCCGCCCTGACCGGCGGGGGCCAGAAGTTCCCAGAACAGGGCGTGGTTCCAGTGACCGCCGCCGTTGTTGCGCACGGCCTTGGGCGCGGTCGAGATCGAGGCGAACAGATCTTCCAGCGACTTGCCCTGCAGGCTCGCATCGGCGTCGACGGCCTTGTTCAGGTTGTCGACATAGGCCTGGTGATGCTTGTCGTGGTGGAAGGTCATCGTCTCCTTGTCGATGGCGGGCTCCAGCGCATCATAGGCGTAGGGCAGCGGCGGCAGGGTGAAGGCCATGGGGAGAGGCTCCTTGTTTTCGATGTATCGGTGACGCGTATGTAGGCGTCCGGTGTCCGCCACCAAAGGCTTGGGCAGAGAAAAACAGCCTGTTTGCGTACGACATCGGAAACAAAAGACGGAACAATGGTATTCCTCACCAGTTGTTCTTCCGAACGAGTATACCCCGGGAGGCACATCCCATCTTCTATCCAAACTCGAAAGAGAACGACGAACGAAAAATCGCCCCGATGTCGATGAATGGCGTCAAATTTCTCACCGCGATCGCATCTTGTCTTGCGATGTTAGACAAGAAGCCTCGCACACCCGAGACCGATACAGAGAACGGGCCCGCGGCAGACCCCGAGCCTCCGACGCCGGTGGCTGAACGACTTGGTCTGGCGTCGTACCTCGCCCGCCGCCTCGCCACCGCTCCCTGCGCCTCGCCGACCGCTTAAGCATCTTGCCGGGGAACGGTTATTCCCCGCGACCCTTGATACGTGTGGAAGGAGAGGTCACCCGATGGGACAGACATTCGCCTACGCCCCGCCCGCCTGCGCCCCGCCGAAACTCAGCCGGCACGCGCTTGACGCCCTGCGACATGAACTTCTCTACGCGGCCGAGTTCATGGCAGACGACCAGATTTTGTGCGTCGCCGACGCACTGCACGATACGCTGCGGAACCGGCGCCGGCTGCGGTGCAAGATCCATGATCGGGTCGAAGAACGTCTCTGCGCCGGCGCGATCACGCCCTTTCCCGTCTAGACGGCCTCCGCCGGGAGATTGGCCTTCAGGCAGTCCCGCACCGCCCGCTTCAGGCTGCCCGGCGCGTTGAGGAAATCGACCCCGTCAGCCTCCAGCACCACCTTCACCGTCGCATCGAGCCCCGACGGCAGGGCGGCGATCACCTTCTTCTGACCCTTGTCGTGCAGGCAGTGGCCCAGCTCGTTGCACAGGGCGGCGAACAGGTCGTCATAGGTCGCGTCAGTCATAGTTTCAGTCTTTCCGCATGGAAGGCGACATGGTCCGCGATGAAGCTGGCCATAAAGAAATAGGAGTGGTCGTAGCCCGGCTGCATCCGCAGGCGGATCGCCTGCCCCGCCGCCTCACCCGCGGCAGTCAGCAACTCGGGCTTCAGCTGTTCGATCAGGAAGGGGTCGGCGTCACCCTGGTCGATCAGGATGTCGCCGAAATGTCCGCGCGCGGTACCGGCCTCGATCAGAAGAGCGGCGTCGTGTTTGGCCCATTCGGCTCGGTCTTCGCCCAGATAGGCGGTGAACGCCTTCTCGCCCCAGGGACAGCGCGTCGGCGACGAAATGGGCGCGAAGGCCGAGACGGATCGGAACAGCTCCGGGTGACGCAGCGCCAGGGTCAGCGCTCCGTGTCCGCCCATCGAATGGCCGCTGATCGCCCGCGTGCCCGTCGTCGGAAACTCGACGTCGATCAGGGCGATCAGTTCCTCGACGACATAGGTTTCCATGCGGAAATGCTTCGCCCAAGGCGTTTGCGTCGCATCGATATAGAAGCCCGCGCCCTGGCCCAGGTCATAGGCCGGGTCGTCGGCCACACCCTCTCCGCGCGGCGAGGTGTCGGGCGCGACGATGATCAAGCCATGTTCCCCGGCGGAGGCGTATGCTCCGGCCTTGCTGGTGAAATTGTCCTCGGTGCAGGTCAGGCCCGACAGCCAGATCAGCACCGGGAACGGGCCCTCGCCCGGCGGAACGTAGACCGACAGGGTCATGGGCGTGCCGGTCACGGCGCTGTCGTGGCGCAGGTAACGCAGGGTGCCGCCGTGAACGGCGTGGGTCTTGAGGACTTCCATGCCGCCCGGATAACACCTCGCGGCGAGCCGGAGCTAGCCGGCCCGGTGCATGGCGCAGATCTTGTTGCCCGCAGGATCGCGCAGATAGGCCAGGTTCAGCGTACCGAACGGCCCTTCGCGCGGGCCGGGCGGGTCCTCAATGGCCGTACCGCCGGCCGCGATCCCTGCGGCATGAAAGGCGGCGACCGCCTCCATATCCTTCGCCGCAAAGCCGATCGTGCCGCCGTTGGCGTGACAGGCCGCCTCGCCGTCGATGGGCTTGCAGACCGCAAAGGCCCCGCGCGGCGTGCGCCACCAGAATCGCCCCTTGGCGTCCGGGCCGCTCGACGCATCGATCCCCAGCGCCCCGAGCGCCGCATCATAGAACCGGCGCGACGCCTCGATGTCGTTCGCGCCGACAGTCATATGGGTGAACATGGCTTTCCCTCTCCCGGTGTCAGGTCAGTTTTTTTAAACAACTACCGTTGCAGCGCAAGCCCTAGAACACCACGACCGAACGGATGCTCTCGCCCGAATGCATCAGGTCGAAGGCCTCGTTGATCCGTTCCAGCGGCAGGGTGTGGGTGATCATCGGGTCGATCTCGATCTTGCCGTCCATGTACCAGTCGACGATCCTGGGCGTGTCGGTGCGGCCCCGCGCGCCGCCGAAGGCCGAACCGCGCCAGACGCGGCCGGTGACCAGCTGGAACGGGCGGGTGGAGATTTCCTTGCCGGACTCGGCCACGCCGATGACGATGCTTTCGCCCCAGCCCCGGTGGCACGCCTCCAGAGCCTGGCGCATCACTGTGGTGTTACCGGTGCAGTCGAAGGTGTAGTCGGCCCCGCCGCCGGTCAGCGCGACCAGATGGGCGACGACGTCCGGCGTGTCCTTCGAATTGACGAAATGGGTCATCCCGAACCGGCGGCCCCACTCTTCCTTGTCCGGGTTGATGTCCACGCCGACGATCATGTCGGCCCCGACCATCTTCAGCCCCTGGATAACGTTCAGACCGATACCGCCCAGGCCGAAGACGACGGCGTTGGCGCCCGGCTCGACCTTGGCCGTATTGACCACTGCGCCGACGCCCGTGGTCACGCCGCAGCCGACGTAGCAGGCGCTTTCGAACGGCGCGTCCTTGCGGATCTTCGCCACCGCGATTTCGGGCAGGACCGTGTAGTTCGAGAAGGTCGAGCAGCCCATGTAGTGGGCGATGGCCTGACCCTTGTAGCTGAAGCGCGAGGTGCCGTCGGGCATGACGCCCTTGCCCTGGGTCGAGCGAATGGCCGTGCACAGGTTGGTCTTGCGGCTCAGACAAGACTTACACTGGCGACATTCCGGCGTGTAGAGTGGGATCACGTGATCGCCGACCGCCAAGCTGGTCACGCCCGCGCCGATCTCGACGACGATGCCCGCGCCCTCGTGGCCCAGGATCGAGGGGAAGATGCCCTCGGAGTCCAGACCGTCCAGCGTGTAGGCGTCGGTGTGGCAGATGCCGGTCGCCTTGATCTCGATCAGGACCTCGCCGGCGCGCGGACCCTCCAGATCGACCTCGACGATCTCAAGCGGACGTTTGGCCTCGAAGGCGACGGCGGCGCGGGTTTTCATCGGTAGCTCCTGGTTATTCCTCCCCCGTCGGGGGAAGTGGCGCGGCGCCGCTTTGCGCCGTGACGGAGAGGGCCTGCCCCAGATGCGGTGTTTGGGGTGGGCCCCCTCCACCGCTTCGCGGTCCCCCTCCCCCTACGGGGGAGGATTGTTCGCGCGCAAGCCTTTCCAGCACCCGGCCGCGCCCCTTCGACAGGGCGGTGATCACGCCCCGGAAGGTGGCGACCTCCTGCGCGCTGAAGGCCGAGCGGCCCAGCATGACCCGCAGGTTCTGGCTCATGGAGCGGAATTTCTCGGGCGGATGGAAGAAGCCGGCGGCGTCGAGCTCGCGCTCCAGATGTTCGTACATCCCGAGTTGGAGGTCGCCTGACGCCGGCGCCTCACCCTCGCGGAAGTTCGGCGGCGGGGCGTCAAGCACCAGGGTGCGCCACTCATAGGCGTTGATCGCCACAGCCTGGGCCAGGTTCAGGCTCTGGTGGCGCGGGTCGATGGGGATGGTGACGATGCCCTGGCACAGGGCGATGTCGGTGGTCTCCAGCCCGGCCCGCTCGCTGCCGAACAGAAGGCCGACGCCCAGACCGGAGGCGGCGTCATCATACAGGACGCGCGAGGCCTCGCGCGGCGTCCGAACCGGCTGGCGGGTCTCACGCGGGCGGGCGGTGGTGGCGAAGACGGTGGTCAGGTCGGCGACGGCGGCGGCCACGCTGTCGAACACCTGGACCCCGTCCAGAACCCAGTCGGCCCCGGAGGCCAGGGGCCAGGCGCGATCCTGGGGCCAGCCGTCGCGCGGGCTGACCAGCCGCAGTTTATCGAGCCCGAAGTTCGCCATCACCCGCGCGACCGCGCCGATGTTCTCGGCCATCTGGGACCGGTCGAGGATGACGACGGGAGGCGTAGGCTCGGTCAAACCGGATCAGTCCTCGCCGATCATGGCCAGCCACGGGTCCGCCGTGCCGGCCTCGACCTCGGCCACCTTGACCGCCGGCCAGCCGATCGACTGCGTGCCCGCGTCGCGCCAGGCCAGGGTGATCAGGTCGCGCAGTTCGGCCGCACCCGCCGCGATCCGCGTGGTGGCGAACTCGGCGCCCGGCGCCAGAACAGCGCCTTCGGCATCCGCCGCGAAGGCGCCGGTCTTTTCCAGCCGGTAGAAGGGAATGACCTGGGCCAGGGTCGTGTTCAGATAGGTCGCCGTCCGCGCGCGCAGGTCGAAGCCGTCCAGATTCGGGGCCGGCATGACCGCCTCGACGGCGTCCAGGCGCAGGTTACGACGGATGAACCCGCCCTCGAACGCGCCGTGGGTGCTGCGTGCGTTGGTGAAGCCCTCCGGGTTCGGATAGTCGCCCCAGCCATTGTAATGGATCGACATATGGTGCGGCTGCGAGCCGTCGCCGACGTAGTGCGACAGGTAGCCGATGTCGCGCAGGATCAAGGCCTCACGGCGCAGGCGGTCCTCGCGGTACCAGGCGCGCTTGCCGGGATCGAGCTCGCGGGCCTCGGCCGCGTTCAGGACGCGCCAGGTGGCGAAGTCGCGGGCCAGCTGCTGGTAGCCGTCCGTGATCGCATAGGGCAGGTAGCCGGCGTCGTTGACCTCGATGCCCGAGGCGGCCAGCAGGGCGTCGTATTCGCTCTTCAGCTGCGGCAGCTCCGACAGGGTCGGGCCCGAGGCGTTCATGACATGACCGTTGTCGTCCAGGTCGACGAAGTGGGCCGTGTCGCGCTCGCGGTCGTGCGGCTGGCCGGCGCCCTTGGTGCGGTCGGGCTCGCGCGACAGTTCGCCGACCTCGGCCACGGCGCCCGGATTGCGCAGGAAGGCCGGCAGCTCGTCGGACAGGCCGCGCATGGCGGCGACGCCGATGGTGCGGTGGCCGGTCGCGCCCCAGGCATCGACCCGGGTGGCGGTGAAGACGCCGCCGGCTCCGACGATCAGGGCGGCGGCGGCGACGAGGGCCAGATGCTTGAGGGAAGGGCGCTTCATGGCGGGGCTCCGGCTGGGATGCCCCGCCGTTAAATCCACGCCGCGACGGCGTCCAGCGGCTTCTTGTCCAGCGCGGCCAGCGGCACGGTCGCATCGGCGGCCGGGTGACCCGCCACCAGCAGCAGGAAGGGCTTCTCGCCCTCCGGCCGCCCGCAGATTTCGGACAGGAAACTCATCGGCGCGGGCGTGTGCGTCAGGGTCGCGAGGCCGGCGTGATGCAGGGCCGCAATCAGGAAGCCGGTGGCGATGCCAACGCTCTCCGGGACGAAGTAGTTCTTCTTGGCGTCACCCGGGCGCGGCCCGCCGCGCTTCTGGCCGAACACGGCGATCAGGACCGGCGCGACCTCCAGAAAGCCCTTGTCCGGATCGGTGCCGAGCGGCGCCAGGGCGTCCAGCCATTCCTGCGGCGCCTTCGTCTCATAGAAGTCGCGCTCCTCCGCCTCCGCCGCCGAGCGGATGCGCGCCCTGGTTTCGGGGCTTTCGATGACGGAGAAGAACCACGGCTGGTGATTGGCGCCTGACGGAGCCGAGGCGGCCGTCAGGATCGCCTTTTCCACCACCACCCGGTCGACCGGCCGGTCCGAGAATTCCCGCACTGTCCTGCGACCCGTCATGATCCCGTGAAAACGTTCGGCCCTTCGCAGGCACTCGGCGTCGTCGATGTCGGGATAGCCGGGGAGAGGCGTCGCGAGATGATCCTTCATGCGGCAAACCCTAGCGGCTGACAGGCCGAAGCTCCACCCGGCTTGACGGCAAGGCGACCAGCCCCCTACGCCTTGCGCCTGTTCTTTTGGGGCTCGTCATGAAACGTCTCTCGTTCGCCGCCGTCTCTCTGATCGCCCTGCTCGCCGCGCCCGCGGTGGCGCAACAAACGCCGGTCATCGACCAGAACGCGGTCGCCGCCCACATCGGCTTTCTGGCCGGAGACGAGTTGCAGGGCCGGGGCAGCGCCACGCGCGACGAGGCCATCGCCGCCGCCTATGTCACCGCCCAATTCCGCCTCGCCGGCCTGACCCCGGCTCCGGGAATGACCGGCTTCGTGCAGCGCGCCCCGGTGGTGAAGACCACGCCTTCGGGCACCGCGACCGTGACTGTCGGCGCAAGCACCCTGAACCAGGGCGCCGACTTCGCCATCCTGACGGGCGGGCTGAACGCAGCCTCGGGCGCCGTGACGGTCGCCGCCGACCCGGCCGCCCTGCCCTCCGGGCGCGAGACCCTGATGATCGCCCCGGCCGAGGGTCCGGGAGTGCGCGCCCTGTTCGGCGCCGCCATGCGCAGCGGCGCGAGATTGATCCTGTTGCGCCGGACGGAGGCGCTCGCCGCGGCCACCGGCGACGGCGGTTCGCGCGATCCGGTTATCCGCCTCGCCGACGCCACGCCGCGCGTCGGGCCGGTCGTCCTGGTCCTGGCGACCGAGGCTTATGACCGTCTCGCGTCCGCTGGCGGAACAGCCTCCTACGATCCTGGTCCGTCGGAGGTGCAGCAAGGCTTCACCTCAAACGCCATCGGCTGGCTGCAGGGAACCGATCCTTCGACCGGCGTCCTGATGGTCTCGGCCCACCTCGACCACATCGGCGTCCGCTCGGACGGCGTCGTGATGCACGGAGCCAACGACGACGCCTCGGGCACGGTGGCGGTGATCGAACTGGCCAACGCCCTCGCCGCCTCGGGGCCGCACGAACGCAGCATCATGTTCGTCGCCTATGGGTCCGAAGAAGCCGGCCTGCTTGGTTCGCGCTACTTCGTCGACCACCCGCCCATCCCGCTGGAGGACATCGCCGCCAACCTGGAGATCGAGATGATCGGCGATCAGGATCCTCAGCTGCCTGCGGGGGTGATGATGATGACCGGCTTCGAGCGCTCCAACTTCGGCGCGGCCCTGAAGGAGCGCGGCGCCCTGGTGGGGCCCGACCCCTATCCGGAACAGAATTTCTTCCAGCGCTCTGACAACTACGCCCTGGCCCTGAAGGGCATCGTCGCCCACACCATCTCGGGCTGGGCCACCATTCCGACCTATCACACGGCCGAGGACACGATCGAGAACCTCGACATCCCCTTCATGACCAACGCCATCCAGTCCCTGGTCGAACCGCTCAAAGCCATGGCCGACGGCGACTTCACGCCCGAGTGGGCGGACGGTGGTCGGCCGGAGTAGTCTCTTCCCTTCTCCCCTTGCGGGAGAAGGTGGCTGAGCGCAGCGAAGTCGGATGAGGGGTCGTGCTGACGCCAAAGATCCGCGCTTCGAGCTTCACTTCATCCGCCTGCGTGACCCCTCATCCGTCAGCCTTCGGCTGCCACCTTCTCCCGCAAGGGGAGAAGGATCACTTGATCCCGAACGCCGTCTCAACACGCGTGATCCAGCCCCTGACGTTCGGATAGGCGGACAGGTCAAACCCGCCTTCGTCGGCGACGCGCGTATAGGCGACCAGGGCGAGGTCGGCGACGGTCGCCGCCTGCCCGCCCGCAAGCCAGTCCGTCCCGGCCAGAGCCGTTTCCATCCGCGCCAGCGCCGCATGCCCCCGTTCGATCAGGCGCGGCTCGACTTCGTCCGCGGTCTTGCCGGCATAGACCCGCTGGAACCGGGCCACCGCGACATAGGGTTCGTGGCTGTATTGCTCCCAGAACAGCCACTCCAGCATCTTCGCCCGCTCCCAGGCGTCGGCCGGGATCCAGGCCGTCCCCTCGACCAGATGCAACAGGATGGCGTTCGACTGGGCCAGGGTCCGGCCGTCCTCCAGCGTCAGGGTTGGGACCTGACCGAACGGATTCCGCAGGAGAAATTCCGGCGTCCGGCTCCCACCCGACATGATATCAACCTCAACCCATTGATAATCACGCCCGAGCGCGTCCAGCATCCACTTGACCTTCAAGCAGTTGCCTGAGCGAATATCTCCATGAACAGTAAGCATCTCACCCCAGCAAAGGATTTCTGATCCGGCTATACTGCTATCGCGATTGCAGACGTTGCCCAACCCCCGTTCCGCTTATCTCAGGCAACGGTTGACTGATCCATGCACGCATGGGGACAGACGGTCGCAGCGGGGTATTCGACACATTCTCGCCACAGGCCCGAACGACAAGCCTGCCGCCGGTACGTTTCTGGGGACCGGTGTCACGATGAGTTCGATCTGTGTTCAACACCCTCGCGGCGTTCGCCATGCTTTGGGCTTCGGCTTTTCCAGCCGGAGATCCGGTGCCTTACGAGACGGCCGTCGCGGCCGACCCCGTGGTAGCGGTAAGCCCTGACATCGCGGACGGTTCCAGCGAGGTTTCAGCAGATCTGACCCCCGAACAGGCCGCCTTGATGGCCGAAGACCCCGACTGGAACGCGCGCGCCAGCCTCTATCATGCAGGCGGCGGCGGAGCGACGGGCAACGATTCGCTCGGCTGCCGTCCGATCCCGATGCGCACCCTGGCCACCGACCCGCGTGTCATTCCCCGCCGCACCAAATTGTTCATCCGCGAGACCGTCGGCATGCGGATGGCCGACGGCACGATCCATGACGGCTACTGGTACGCCTCGGACACCGGCGGCGCGATCCGCGGCCAGCGCGTCGATCTCTACACCGGCAACGGCCGCGGCTCGATGCAGCCGGTGCTGCGCTTCAACCAGCAACGCCTGACGATCACCAACGCCGGCCGCTTCGACGGCTGCCCCCCCGCCTGGAACACCGCTTCCAACTAACGGCTTTGCCGACGCCGGCTGTCGTGGCCTAGGTTGACGCGATGGATGGCGTGACCCTGTATTTCGGATGGCGCGTCGCGATCCTCGGCTTCGCCGCGATCCAGATGCTCGCCCTGGCCGTCGCCCTGACCCTGCCGGCGCCCAACCATCTCTCGAACCGGCTGCTCGCCGCAGTCCTGGTCGTGCTCGCAGGCTTGCTGACCCCCTATGTAATAGGTTTCGCCGGCGCCCATGATGCCTGGCGATGGCTGACCTTCGCACCTTTCGCGATCACCCTGGCCCTGCCTCCGCTGCTGTACGGCTATACCAGCGCCCTGGTGCAGGGCCGGCGCCCCGAGCGGTTTGGTCTGCACCTCACGCCCGCCTCCATCCAACTGGTCTATTTCCTCGTCGCCTTCACCCTGCCGCTGGATGCCAAGTGGAGCTGGTACACGTCGGGCCACCGACACTGGATCGGACCGGCGTTCGACGTCCTGCTGCTGGTCTCGCTGGCGGTCTATTCGGTGGCGGCGCTGCGACTTCTGCGAGCCTACCGGGCGACGCTCGCCGATCAGCGAAGCGATGGCGACCGCTTCGCAGCACGCTGGTTGAGCCGCGTCATCGTGGCGCTGATCGTGACCTTCCTCCTGTATCTGGCCTTCACCCTCTGGGACCGGCTGTCCGGGGGCATCGACTTCTTCCAGGAGACGGGCCTCTATCTCGCCCTCGCCGGGATCGGCCTCTATCTCGGCGTGGAGGGTTGGCGTCACTCGACGCAGCGGTTCCCGGTCCTGACCGCGCCGACCAGGGACGATGCGCGTTCAAGTCCCGACTGGCCGTCGATCGGACAGGACTTCGACGCCCGACTCCGGGCAGGCGGATGGGCCAGCGAGCCGGACCTGAGCCTGCCCGGCGTCGCCCGGCGTCTGGCGACCAACACCGGTCGGGTGTCGCGGGCGATCAATCTGGGGCTGGGCCTGAACTTCGCCGCCTGGATCAACGGCGTCCGCGCCGAGGCGGTCGCAGCCGCCCTCGATGCAGGATCGTCGGAGGACCTGCTCACCCTTGCCTTCGACGCCGGGTTCAGTTCCAAGGCCAGCTTCAACCGCGCCTTCCAGGCCCGCTTCGGCGTCGCCCCCTCGCGCTATCGTCGACGCGTCTCAGATCATGATTTTCGGCTTTCGGAACCGGAAATGAGGCGCGAACCGAACGGATCGCCATCAGGGTCCGCGGGTCGCTTTTGACAGGACCGGAGACCCGACATGCCCGTTCGCCTTCTGCTGCTCCTCCTCTCCCTCACCCTCTTCCTGCCCGTCGTGGCCGAGGCACAGCCTGCCCAGACGGCGGTCGAGCTTCGTCTGGGCCTGATCGGGCGCTGGTCCGGAGCCTTGGGCTACAGGGACTACCAGACCGATGAGCTGTTCGAGATCCCGGTCGTCACCACCATCGAAACGCCGGGCGACGGCGCCACCCTGATCCGCCGCTCGCTGTTCAACGACGGCCCGAACAATCCGGTCTGGATCACGACGATCAGTCTCGACGACGCCGAAGCGGCGAAATCGACCTCGGCCAGCTTCCGCGCCGGGAAGGTGCCCGACCTGTCGACGGAGGCAGTAGAGGTCGCCGCCTTGGTCGATTCCACCCACTGGACCCTCATCTATCGCCGGGTCGGCGAGGATGACGACGCGCCCGCCGATATCCGGATCACCGAGACGCGCGACGGCGATGCGCTCGTCGAGATCAAGGAGGTGCGGCCGGTCGGAGCGGGGGACGACGCCTGGCGGTTCCGCAACCAAACCCGTCTGACGCGGATCGCGGATCAGGGCGCCGCATCGAACTGACCGCATTCCAGCCGCCACGCATATGGTCTAGCTTGGCTGCCTTGAACTGGAGGAGGTCCGAATGCGCATCCGCCTTGTTTCCATCGTCCTGGCCGCCCTTACATTGGCGGCTCCCGTCCTGGCTTCGGCACAGGACGCCGCCGTTCCCATGCGCGACCGCACCGAGCGGATCGGCCTGTCGGGCCGGCGCGGCCCGAGCCTGTTCCGCCCCGGCTTCGCCATCGCCGAATACACGGGCTGGGCCAGCCTGCGGGATTCCGCAGTGAATTTGCCCTGGCAATCGCGCGACTTCGCCACCGCCGAACTGTTGATCGCCACGCCGGCCGGAGAGGTCACGGGGAACTGCGGCGGCGGCCAGGGTCATCGCAACATCCTGGGCATCACCTTCGACCGCGAAACCCTGAGCTATGACTGCGAGTACGGCGGCGCGGCCCCCGCCGACGCGGGCATGGGGCTGGCCCTCGCGCGCGGTTCGATCCTGCGCCGGATCCAGCAGCCCCAGCGCGCCGGAAGCCTGATATGGAACGGGGTCGAATACCGGACCGAGACGCGGCGCATCGGCGGCCTGCCGTTCGGCGGCGGCAGCGTCATGGGCTATGTCATCACCCGCGACGGGATCGAGATCGGCGGCGTTGACCTGAACGGGATGCGGCCAACCTTCTATCTGCCGCCTGCCGGTTCGACCGACCGTGACGCCGTGGCCGTCTTCGCCATCAGCCTGTGGGCCTTCCGTGATCCGGCCAACCGCTGATCAGAACCGGCGCTTGCCGCTGACGGTCTCGAAGAACATCCGCCAGTCGCCCAACAGGCTCCACAATGGGTATTTGAAGGTGGCCGGACGGTTCTTCTCGAAGAAGAAATGCCCGACCCAGGCGAACCCGTAGCCGACCAGCGGCATGGCCGCGAACCACCAGGCGTTCACGAACAGCCCCAGCAATGCGGCCACGATGACCAGCGCCGATCCGACGATATGGATGCGCCGGCAGACCGGATTGGAATGCTCGTGGATGTAATACGGATAGAAGGCTGCGAACGAGGCGAAGCGTTCGCCGTTGACGGGCTGGCTGGTCATGACCTCAGCTTGCCTCCGAAACTTGCCGGCTGACAAGTCAGGCCATCACGCCCCGACGCCGGCCCACAACAGGCCCAGCCCCAGCACGCCGACCGCTATCCTCCACCAGGCGAATGGCGCGAAGCCGTGTTTCGACACGAAATCCAGCAGGAACCGCACCACCACCAGCGCCGTCACGAAGGCGGTGAGGAAGCCGACGGCGATCAGTCCGACGTCGGTGAAGTCCAGATCGTTGCGGCTCTTGAACAGGTCATAGGCCACCGCGCCGCCCATGGTGGGCAGGGCGAGGAAGAAGGTGAACTCCGCCGCCGATCGTTTGTCGGTTCCCAACAGCAGCCCCCCCGCGACGGTCGCGCCCGAACGCGACACACCGGGCAGCAGGGCCAGACATTGGAACAGGCCGATCAGGCCATAGACCCGGAACGGATAGGTGTTCACGTCCAGGTATTTCGGGACCTTCTTCATCCGGTCGAGCAGGAGAAGCAGCACGCCTCCGACGATCAGGGCGATACAGATGATCACCGGGGTCTCGAAGAAGATTTCCTTGATGATGTCGTACATGAACACGCCCGCAAAGGCGGCGGGCAGGAAGGCGATCACCACCCCGATGATGAAGTGACGGGCCCGGGCGTCATGCGGCCAGCGCGTGGCCAGAGCCCACAGCCGCTGGAAATAGACGCTGATGATGGCCAGGATCGCGCCCAGCTGGATCACGATCTCGAAGGTCTTGCCCTCGCTCTCGAAGCCGATGAAGTGGCCGAGCAGCAGCAGGTGGCCCGTAGAAGAGACGGGAATGAACTCCGTCAGTCCCTCGACCAGCCCCAGGATGATCGCTGCAATCCAGTCCGACATGAAATCCCCGCTCCGGGCTCGCGTTCAGTCGCTCGCCGGTCCCCAGCCTGATCTTCAATCAGGCGGAGAATAAAAGTGCGACCTCGATTCTCGGCTTCGCCGATCAAGGTCGGGGTCTGACATAGCGCAGGCGCACCCGGATAGGCGAGCCGTCGATGATCTGATCCAGCGCATGGGCCATCAGACCGGTCAGCCGGCCGATCAGCAGCACGTCCGAGGCCCCGTCGCGCGGCAGGTCCAGACGCCGCGCCATGATCGCCAGCGCCCCAGCGAACCCGGTCCTCTGGCCGCTCGCCGCCTCCCCCTCGCGGATCACCGCCGTCAGGTCGTTGGGCAGGTCCGCCAGCGCGAGCAAGGCTTCGACGCGCGGATCACCGTGCGGAAAGGTTTCGCTGCCGAAGCCGGGGATGGAGCCCTCGTCGGCCATCCGCCGCTGGGCCGCGCCTGCGGGGTCGCGCCGCGCTTCGGCGACATAGGCGATCGCCTGGGTCAGGGTCCGGGCCGCTGGCGACCCGGCCGTCGTGGTCAGCCCCGCGAACGCCGCTCCCGCCGGGGAAGCCCCGCCCGAAACCGCCGCCCGCGTCGCCAGAACCGCCGGATCGAGATCAAGATCGGCCGCCAGCACCAGGGCGCGTCTCAGATGCACGCTGTCGCGCTCCAGCATCTTCCAGCCGCGCGCGAGGCGCTGATGGAAGAACAGACGCGGACCCGGCCCCGCCATGGCATCGACCACCTCGTTCAGCGCCACGGCGGCCTCGATCTTCAGCACCTCCGGCGACCGGCCGGTCGAGGACGGGTCTTCCTCCGCGCGTCGGGCAAGGGCCGCGAACAGCCGCGCCCGATGCGACGATCCGCCGGCGCTGGCGACGCGCACGCCCAGGCCCGCGAACGGGTTCGAGTCCCCGGCGCCCCACAGCAGCCGGGCGGTTTCCTCCAGAGTCGCGTTCTGGGCCCACTGGGCCACGTCGCGGCCGCGATAGTAGAGCCGCCCGTCCGAGATCAGGCTGACCGTCGACCGGATCAGACTCTCGCCCTTCACCGCCGGCTCGAACGGCACGACCACGCCCGCCGGCTCGCCCGAGCTCGCGCCCTTCAGCCGCGCTACATCGGCGGCGGCATAGAGGCTGCGGCGAGGATCGTTGGGGTCAGGTCGGGCCGTGATCCGCCCCCGGCTGACATAGGCATAGAGTGTCTGGGTCTTGACCCCCAGCAGCGACAGGACCTCGGCGCGGGGGATCCATCGATCCGCCGTCTCTCCGTCCCGCTCGCTAACGCCTGGCGTCATCGCTGCAAGTCCCCGTCCCCTCAGGGTTAATCCGCGCGCACCTTGGGGCGCTTTGATGACCGCAAGCCTAACGGCGGTTCCCGAAGAGTCCTCCATTGGCAACCGACGGGCGATCAGCGAAAAGGGCGGCGATGACCTCCCCTGTCTCGCCGCCGCCGACACCTGCCCCTGGATCCGGTCCCTGGAGCGCCGTCGCCACCCTTTCGACGCGCCAGATCACCGGCCTGTCGGTCGGCGTCGCGGTCCTGCTGATCGCGATGAAGGCCTTCGCCCTGGGCGCGTCCGGGTCGGTGTCCATCCTCGCCTCACTGGCCGATTCTGCGCTCGACCTGATCGCCTCCCTGACCACCTTCGTCGCCGTGCGCTGGGCCGCCGCCCCCGCCGACGCCGACCACCGGTTCGGCCACGGCAAGGGCGAGGCCATGGCCGCGCTGGTCCAGGCCGGGCTCGTCTTCGCCTCGGCCGTCTTCATCGGCTGGGAAGCGTTGCAGCGGATGTTCGACCCCCGGCCGGTCGTCGGCGGCTCCTGGGCCGTGGGCATTGTGATCCTCTCCATCCTGGTGACAGGCCTGTTGGTCTGGCTCCAGACCCGGTCGCTGAAGGCTTCGGGCTCCATGGCCGTCTCGGCCGACCGCGCCCACTACGCGGCCGACCTGGCGTCCAGCGCCGTGGTCCTGATCGGCGTGATTTCCGGCGCCTGGCTCGCCGCGCCCGGCCTCGACGCGGCCGCCGGTCTCGTGGTCGCCGTCTGGCTGTTCTGGGGCGCGGTCGGCATGCTCAAGGGCGCGGGCGACCATTTGCTCGACCGCGAGGCGTCGGACGCCGACCGCGTCGCCCTGACCAACGCCGTCCTGTCCGACATCCGGATCGGCGGGGTGCACCAACTTCGCACCCGGATGTCGGGCGACCGGCTGATGGTCCAGATGCATATCGATCTTGACCGAAGCCTGTCGTTCGAGGCCTCGCACGACATCGTCGTCGCCGCCGAGGACCGGGTTAAGGCCGCCTTCCCCGGCGCCGACGTCCTGATCCACGCCGACCCGCGCGGTCCGGTCGGTCCGTCAGTCCCCGTCACAGCGTCGCCCTCAGCGTAAACGAGGTTTTAACGGCGACCGGTGCAGGACAGGCCGATGTCGGCGAACGTCCTGTTCCATTTCCCCTTCGATCCCGGCAGCCGCACTGCGCGTCTGGCCCTGGGCGAAGCACGCATCGAATGGACCGAGGTTCTCGTCCGCCCCTGGGAGGCGGACTGCCCCCTCGGCGACCTGAACCCCTCCGGCATGCCGCCCGTGCTTCAGGTCGAGGGCCTGACCCTGTGCGAGGCGCCCGCCATCCTCGGCTGGATCGAGGATGCGCAGAAGACGCCGCTACTGATGCCTGCCGACGCCGCCGAGCGCGCGGAGACGCGTCGGCTGACCGCCTGGTTCGACCGCCGCTTCACCGACGAGGTCAACGCCGTCCTGCTGCACGAGCGGATGGAGAAGCCCCTGCTGCGCCTCGGCCCGCCAGAGGCGCGGATGCTGCGCGAGGGTCGCGAGGCCCTGAAGCACCACCTGGCCATCTTCGACGCCCTGCTGGCCCGACGCGACTGGCTGGCCGGGCGCCGCCTGTCCCAGGCCGACATCGTCGCTGCCGCCCATCTGTCGACCCTCGACTATTTCGGCGAGGTGTCCTGGGCCCACTGGCCGGCGCTCAAGACCTGGTACATGAAGATCAAATCCCGCCCCTGCTTCCGGCCCCTGCTCGCGGACCGGTTCCAGGGCCTGGCCCCGGCGGCGCAGTACGCGGATCTGGATTTTTAATCCTCGCCCCTAGGGGAAGGTGGCGCGCCTTCGCGACGTGACGGACGGGGCTGACCTCACACGCGGTGTTTGGAGCCGCCCCCCCTCCACCACTTCGTGGTCCCCCTCCCCCCGTGGGGGAGGATTGAGTAAGGCTCACGGATGTCCGACCTCCGCGACACCCTCCGCGCCAAGGCCGCCGAACTCGGGTTCGACGTGTGCCGGTTCGCGTCGGCATCGGAGCCCTGGTCCGCCGGCGAACGGCTTCAGCATTTCGTCGAGGCCGGGCGACACGGCGAGATGGGCTGGATGGAGACCACCCTCGAGCGCCGCGCCCACCCGACGGCCATGTGGGACGCCGCCCGCACCGCCATCGTGCTCGGCATGAACTACGGGCCCGAACATGATCCCCTGCCCGAAATGGAAGACAGCAGCGCCGGCTATATTTCGGTCTACGCCCGCGGCGACGACTATCACGAGGTCATCAAGGGCCGGTTGAAAACCCTCGCCGGCCAGCTCGCCTCGCGCCTCAATGCCGAAGTGAAGGTCTTCGTCGATACCGCCCCCCTGATGGAAAAGCCCCTGGCCCAGCGCGCCGGCCTCGGCTGGCAGGGCAAACACACCAACCTCCTGAGCCGCGAGCACGGAAGCTGGCTGTTCCTCGGCGTAATCCTCTGCGCCGCCGAAATCGAGCCCGACGCGGCCGAGACTGAACACTGCGGTTCCTGCACCGCCTGTCTCGACGCCTGCCCGACCAAGGCCTTCCCCGCGCCGTTCCAGCTCGATGCGAGGCGCTGCCTGTCCTACCTGACCATCGAACACGCCGGACCCTGGCCCGTGGAGTTCCGCGCCCTGACCGGTTCTCGCATCTACGGCTGTGACGACTGTCTGGCGGTCTGTCCTTGGAACAAGTTCGCGGTCGCCTCGCGCGAAACGCGGCTGGCTGCGCGCGAAATCTCGGTCAGCCCACGCCTCGCCGACCTCGCCGCGCTCGACGACCCGACGTTCCGCATCCTGTTCTCGAAGAGCCCGATCAAGCGCATCGGCCGCGACCGTTTCGTGCGCAACGTCCTCTATGCGATCGGCAACAGCGGGGATGCGGCGTTGATCGAGGTCGCGACGCGGCTGCTGGACGATGGGTCACCACTGGTGCGCGGAGCGGCTGTTTGGGCGCTGTCGCGGTTGATGGAGGCGGATGCGTTCGCAGGCGCGCACGATGCGAGACTTGCCGGCGAAGAGGATGAGAGCGTGTTGGCGGAGTGGCGCATGGCCTCTCCCTCCCCCTCGGGGGAGGGTTGTCGGAGCGAAGCGGAGACCGGGTGGGCGCGGCAAGGCGAGCCAATCACCGTATGAATCCGGATTTCGGGCCGTTCCCACCCCGTCGCTACGCGACGCCCCTCCCCGAAGGGGAGGGAAAAACCTGCGTTCTACCCCGTCGCCAGCCCCGTCCCGCGTCCCCCGCCCGGCACGGGCGCCACGTCCAGCAGCTTGATCCGGAACACCAGCACCGAGTTCGGCGGAATGTCCGCCCCCTGGCCGCGCTCACCATAGCCCAGCGCCGGCGGCACATAGAGCATCCACTCGTCGCCGACCTTCATCCGCTGCAGGGCCTCTGTCCAGCCGGGCACGACCTGCTCCGCCGTCGTCACATAGGGCTGGCCGCGCGAGAAGGAGCTGTCGAACACCGACCCGTCGGTCAGGGCGCCCTCGTAGTCCACCCGCACGAGGTCGTTGCGGTCCGGCGTCGCGGCGCCCGACGGACCCGACTGAACCACCTTGTACTGCAGGCCGCTCGGCAGGGTTTCGATCCCGTCGGCCTTGGCGTTGGTCTCCATGAAGAAGGCCGCCGCCCGGGCATTGGCTTCAAGATCAGCGCCGCCCGCTGCATCACGGGTGCAGCCCGCCAGGGCGAGACTGCCGATGACGGCGATGCTAACCCATCCGAAGCGCATATCCCTGGTCCTTCAAAGCCTGTCCGATCGCGTCGGAGTGGGCGCTATCGCGCGTTTCGACCATGATGTCGAACTCCGCCCCCTTGGCCGGGACGTCCAGCGCCAGCCGGTTGTGGACCACGTCGATGATGTTGCCGCCGAGGCCCCCGATCACTGCCGCCATGGCCGACAGCATGCCCGGCCGGTCGTCGCCCAGGATCCGGTAAACGATAAGCCTCCGTTCACGGACCATCTCGCGGTTCAGCACCACGGCCAGCATCCGCGGGTCGATATTGCCGCCGCACAGGACCAGCCCGACCTTCATCCCCTTGAACTTTTCCGGATAGCGCAACAGGGCCGCCAGACCGCCGGCGCCGGCGCCCTCGGCTACCGTCTTTTCGAGGGTCGCGAACAGGGCCACCGCCTTTTCGAAATCCTCCTCGTCGACGACCAGCACGTCCTCGACCAGCGGATCGGCGAGCGCGAACGGAATGTCGCCGACGGCCTTGATCGCGATGCCCTCGGCGATCGTCGCCCCGCCGCATTTCGGCGTCTCGCCCTTCCTACGTGCGCTGAACGACGGATACATGGCCGCCTCGACGCCGAAGATTCGGATGTCCGGCTTAATCGCCCTGGCCGCGATCGAACACCCGGCGATCAGCCCGCCGCCGCCGATGGGAATGATCAGGGCGTCGAGGTCCGGCGCGTCCTCGAGAAACTCGATGGCGCAGACGCCCTGCCCCGCGACGATGCCCGCGTCGTCGAAGGCGGAGATGAAGACGAACCCTTCCTCGTCTCTCAGACGATGCGCCTCCTCGGTCGAGCCGGTAAAGTCCGCGCCCTTGATGACCACGGTCGCCCCGTGACTGCGCGTGCCGTCGATCTTGGTGAAGGGCGTGCCCTCCGGCATGACTATGGTCACCGGCACGCCCAGCCGTCCGCCATGATAGGCCAGGGCCTGGGCATGGTTTCCGGCCGAAGCCGCCACCACGCCCCGCTTCATCTCGTCCGGCGTCAGCGACAGCAGCCGGTTCAGCGCCCCGCGCTCCTTGAAGCTGCCGGTGAAGTGGAGATTGTCGTACTTCACCCACACCTCGGCCCCGGTCAGTTGCGACAGGCGCCGGGAATGGCGAACGGGGGTGCGATCGACCTGGCCGGCGATGCGCGCCTGTGCCGCCTGGATGTCTGCAAATACGACTGTCATGGGGTCCCTGTAGACCAGCTTGGCGGCGAGGTCCGAACCGGCCGGCCGCTCTGTTATCCCGGACTTGTGGCGCCCGGCGTCAGGTCCCGCAACCTTGACCTTACGCCTGCGTTAGGCGTCAAGTGGCTTCGCCCGTCAGGCGATTCCGCATGCCTGACAGAGAGAGTTCCGATGTCCATGCGCCTCGTTTCCATCCTCGCCGCCACCGCTGCGTTCGCCTCGACCCTGGCCGCCTGTGCGCCGGTCCCCGGCCCCAGCGGCTATGGCCCCTCGCCGTCCGCCGCCTTCAACGCCACGGATTTCGGCTGGTCGGTCCGGACCGGCACGGCTGGCATCGACGGCCGCGTCGCCTACGGTCGCGATGGCCAGAACTTCGCCTGCACGGGCTCGGTCGCCCTGACGCCCGACACCCCCTATACCCGCGCCCGGTTCCAGACCCTGTACGGTTCGACCGATCAGGCTGCGGTGCCGGAGGCCGTGATCCGCGCCCGCACCGTGCCGGACCCCAACGCCGACTACCGCTCCTACGTCCGCTCGACGACCTGCGAGAACGGCCGCTTCCGCTTCGACGGCCTGCCAGACGGCGGCTGGTTCCTGATCACCCCGGTCAGCGCCGGCGGCGACCGTATCGTCCTGATGCGCCACGTCGTCACCCGCGCCGGCGCGACCGCAAACGTCACCCTGTAAAAGGCTTACCCCCGATCCACTGGCGGGCCGATCCCGCACAAGCCGAGGCGTTGACCATGAAAGCCGCAGCCCTAGCCGCCGCCCTCCTGACCGCCTCGGTCGCTCTTCCGGCTGCGGCCCCCGTAGCCGCACAGAACTGGGGCTACCCGGACCAGGCCCGGACCTGGTCGAGCTACGGCCGCTACGGAAACGACTACAACGGCCAGCAGGATCGGCCCGGCGACTATCGCTGCGACGCCTATTGGGACCGGGCTCGCGAAGACTGCGACGCCCGCTGGCGCGACCAGCGGCCTTACAGGTCCTACAGCTCGAACCCTCGCTACAGCCGCTATGGCCGCGAGCACGACGGCGGGGGCTACGTCTATCAGCCCTACAATCAGGGAACCCAATACTACGGCGCCTATGGTCGCCCGGATCAGGTCTATCCCGGCTCGGGTTACGGCGGTCAGGTCCAGAACTATTACGGTGCCGGATACTCGAACGGTCGCGATTCGGGGCGGTCGGCCTACTGCGCCTCGCGCTATCGCTCCTACGACCCGGTCAGCGGCTACTACCGCGCCTGGTCGGGTCGACTGGTCTTCTGCGGATAACCACGGTCATTCGATCACAGGTTCGCGCCTGAACGTCGTTCGCCATCTTTCAGACGCACCGGCCCCGCCTTCGTCGATCCCGGTCCACCACGGACCGGTCTTCAGTTCGGGGAGCGTCTCCATGTCCCAGCATAATATCATCGGCTCGGAAGCCTTCGACCGGTCGCCGTTCGTCATCATCCGCTCGGTCCGCACCGGCGGCATGCGCCGCCGCCAGACCCGCACGGCCTTCGCCTTCGTGGCCGGCGCCTGTGCGGCCGTGATCGGCGGCGTCGTCGCGGCCGTTGTGGCGTTCGGTCCGAGCCTGGCGGGCTAGATCCTCACCCATCAGGGGAGGGGGACCGCGTAGCGGTGGAGGGAGCCGACCCCGGAAACTGGGTCTGCGGTTAGCCCCCTCCGTCACGGCGCGAAGGCGCGCCGCGCCACCTCCCCCATCGGGGGAGGATTCAGATCAAGCCAGCCACACCATCATGCGCGTGTCGATGTCCGCCTTTCGCGCGCGACTGAACGCCCGCCGCGTCTCGCCGGTGTAGAGGAAGCCCGCCTTCTCCAGCACGCGACCGGACGCCGGGTTGTCCGCGAAATGCCCCGCCACCAGCGCCCGGCGCTTCCAGCGCTTAGAGGCCCAGACCAGGGCGCCTTCCAGCGCCTCGGTCGCCAGGCCGCGGCCCCAGAACTCCCGCCCGATCCAGTAGCCGGTCTCCGGAACCCGATCCTCGTCTTCGAACAGGCCGATGACGCCGACGGGACCGTGGTCCTCATGTTCGATCAGGAAGGTCATGGCCCTGGCCGGGTTCTGGGCCGCGACAGCGATAACGAAGTCCTGCGCATCGCCCTGTCCGAAAGGGTGAGGCATCCGCTTGGTCATGCGGGCGATGTCATGGTCGTTGGCCAGGCGGGCGATCGCGGGCACGTCCTGGGGCGCGGGCGCGCGCAGCACCAGACGCCGGGTCTCAACGACCGGAGAGGTTTCGATGACGCACATGTTTCCAGCCTCGGTATGCGGTCCGCCTCCTTGGAGGGCTCGGGCGGACTTCGATGCGGGAACGCAAACGGGGAGCCTGTGATCCAGACTCCCCGCGGAAAATTTCCCTGGTCCGGATCGGCTGCTTTTTAAGGAGCAACGCGATCCGACATCCGGTTCTGCGTTACTCGGCGGCGAGCGCCACTTGGGCGCCGTCGTTCGCCGGAATGATCGACACGTAACAACGGCCGTTCGCTTTCTTGGTGAACTTCACCGCGCCATGTTCCGTGGCGAACAGGGTGTGGTCGCGGCCTAGGCCAACGTTGTCACCCGGGTGGAAGGTGGTGCCGCGTTGGCGCACGATGATGTTGCCGGCCAGAACGCGCTCGCCGCCGAACTTCTTCACGCCGAGGCGTTTTGATTGGGAGTCGCGACCGTTGCGCGACGAACCACCGGATTTTTTGTGAGCCATCTGAACTCTCTTTTCGTTGCGCTAACGGCCGTTGGGCCTGCTGGCGCGCGTCTTGTTTAGGCTTCGTCGGTCGAAGCGGCGGTTTCGGTCTTGGCGGCGGCCTTCTTGGCGGGAGCCTTCTTGGCGGGAGCCGAGCTCTCGACCACGGCGGCCTGCACTTCGCCACCCTTGGACGAGGTCACAACCGTCTCGGTCGAACCCAGGTCCGACGTCGCTTCGCGCTTGGCCAGGCCACGGGCGCGCAGGTTGATCTCGGCCTTGGTCATCAGGTCGATCTTGCCGTCCCACTTGGAGACTTCGCCGGCGCCGTCGATGCCGGTGATGCGCAGGACCGATTCCATCTGGCGGTGGCCGTTGGTGCGGCGGTAGCCCTGACGACGGGTCTTCTTGAAGATCTTGACCTTCTCACCCTTGCGGGTCTCGATCAGGGTCGCGCCGACGAAGGCGCCGTCGATCAACGGCGCGCCCAGGGTCACGCCCTTGTCGCCACCCAGCATCAGGACGCTGTCGAACTTCAGTTCCTGGCCGGCATCGCCATCGAGTTTCTCGACGACGATCGTGTCGCCCGGTTGAACCCGGTACTGCTTGCCGCCGGTCTTGATCACCGCGTACATGTTGGAGCCTCAGCGTAACGCAAAAAAGGATGCGCCCGCCGGGTAGACCCCGCGGGCGAAGAGCGGCGACATATACGGACCGGCCCCTCGGAGTCAACGTGAAAGGCGCTGGTCAGCCTCTTATTGGCGTCCGCGCTGGGCTTGACCCTTATTCTTCTACCGTGCACCCCGGCGAAGGCCGCGGTCCAGATCACACGCGGGATGCCGGGATTAAAGCCCTCTGTGATCTGCAGCCGTCGGTGTCCGCCAACTGGACCCCGGATTGCGCCGGGGCGCACGCAGGTTGGAGGAGAGAAGACACCATGACCCAGACCATCGACCGCCGGGTCACCGCCGCCCGCTGCATCGCCTCGCATATCGCAGAGCAGTTGCAGGCCGACCTGTCGCTTCAGCTCTGGACCGGCGAAGTCATCCCCCTGGGTCCGAACGCCCGCGACGACATCCGCATCGTCCTGGCCGACCCGTCCGCCGTGCGCCGCCTGGTGCTGAAACCCGGCCTGATGACCCTGTTCGAGCTCTACGCCACCGGCGATGTCCGTATCGAGGGCGGCTCGCCGCTGGAGGCCGCCGACCGCTGGGACCACGGCCGCGCCGTCCACCTGCCCAAGCGCGTGAACAAGGGACTGATCGCGCGCGAACTGATTCCCTTCCTGCTCGACGGCTCCACCCGCACCGTCGGCGACGCCGCCTACGACCCCACCGGCGAGGCCGGCCAGCGTCGGGATAAGTCCGCCCGCAAGGACAAGGACTTCATCTCCTTCCACTACGATGTCGGCAACGACTTCTACGGCCTCTTCCTGGATCCGGAGATGGTCTATTCCAGCGCCTGTTACGCCGACGCGGACCAGTCGCTGGAGGACGCTCAGACCCGCAAGCTGGACCTCATCTGCCGCAAGCTCCGCCTCAAGCCGGGCCAGAAACTGCTCGATGTCGGCTGCGGCTGGGGCGGCCTGTCGTGCTGGGCGGCCCGGCATTATGGCGTCACCGTCCACGGCGTGACCCTGTCGGAAGAACAGCTCGCCTTCGCCAATGCGAAGATCGCCCGCCTCGGCCTCCAGGACAGAATCACGCTCGAACTCAAGGACTACCGCGACCTGGAGATGACCGAGCAGTTCGACGCCGTCAGTCAGGTCGAGATGTTCGAACACGTCGGCTTCGCCAACCACGACCGCCACTTCCTGGAGATGCGCCGGCTGCTGAAGCCCGGCGGCCTCTATTTCCACCAGGCCTCCGTGCGTCGTGGAGGCCGCGTCGCCGGCAACATTACGCCCCAGACCAACGCCACCCGGACCATCGGCCGCTTCATCTTCCCGGGCGGAGAGCTGGACACCATCGGCATGACGGTCACCAACATGGGCCGGCTGGGTTTCGAGGTTCTGGACGTCGAGGACCTGCGCGAGCATTTCCAGGCCACCACCGCCGAATGGTCGCGCCGCCTCATGGCCCGCCGCGACGAGGCCGTCGCCATGGTCGGCGAGGAACGCACCCGCCTCTGGCTCATCTTCTTCGCCATGTGCGCCAAGGGCTTCGAGCGCGGCTCGATCCTCGTCTACCAGACGGTCGCCCAGCGCCGCCGCGCGGGCCCGAGCGGCATTCCGATGGATCGGGGCAGTCTTTATCGTTGATTGGGGTCCCTCTCCCACCGGGAAAGGGACGCGGAAAAACCTCTCGACCGTTATAAAGTAACACGCTATATCGGGTCAATGTCGCCCCCCGCCTTTGAACAGCCGGTCCTCTTTTCTCTCGTCGCCGGCGGGTTCGCCGCGGCCTTCCTGCACGCGGCCCTGCCGACGCACTGGCTGCCGTTCGTGCTCGTCGGCCGCGCACAGCGCTGGAGCCTGACGAAGAACCTGCTGGCCGTCAGCGCCGCCGGCCTGGCCCACATCGCCAGCACCGCAGTCGTCGGCAGCCTGATCGTCGCCGCCGGCCTTGCGCTGGACGGACTGGTGGCGGGATTTCTGCCCCACCTGTCGGCGGTCCTGCTCTTCGCCTTCGGCGGCTTTTATCTGATCAAGTCGGCGATCCGGCGGCCGGTGATGGCCGGCGGCCCCGCCCTCGACCTCGCCGAGCCCACGGTGTCGCACTCCGCCGCCTTCTGGGGCCTGGTCGCTGTCATGGCCCTGTCGCCCGGCGAGGTGCTGCTGCCCATCTATATGTCGTCCGCCCAGGAAGGCGTCGGAGCCCTGGCCCTGCTGACCCTCGCCTTCGCGCTCGGCACCATTCTGGGCATGGCGACTTTCACGGCCCTGGCCCGCGCCGGTGCCTCCGTGCTCAGACTGGAACGGTGGGCGCGCTACGAGGGCGCCATCCTCGGCCTCGCCCTGATCGCGATCGGGTTGGTCATCGTGACACACCAGCACTAGGCTGGAACAATGACCGCACACGATCACGCTCACGACGATCATGACCACGCCCATGGTCATTCGCATGGCGCAGGCGGCCATGCGGGCCACGCCCACGGCCCGGTCGACACCGGCGACTGGCGCTACCTCGTCGGCCTGCTCGTCAACCTCGCCTTCGTCGCCTGCGAGTTCGGGGCCGGTATCTATTCGGGCTCGACCGCCCTGCTCGCCGACGCCGGTCACAACCTGTCCGACGTGCTCGGTCTCGCCATGGCCGGCGGCGCGGCCGTCCTCGCCCGTCGTGCGGCGGGCAAACAGCTGACCTACGGCTTCGGCAAGGCGACCATCCTCGCCGCACTGGCCAATGCACTTCTGCTCATCTTCGCCTGCGGAGCCATCGCCTTCGAAGCGGTCCAGCGCCTGACCGACCCCGCCCCGGTCCAGTCGGGCGTCATCATGATCGTCGCCGGCATCGGCTTCATCATCAATCTGGGTACCGCCCTGATGTTCATGCGCGACCAGCACAGCGACCTCAACGCCCGGGGCGCCTACCTGCACATGATGGCTGATGCAGGCGTCTCCATCGGTGTCGTCATCTCCGGCGCGATCATCATGTTCAGTGGCTGGTGGATCCTCGATCCGATCGTCTCGATCGCCATCGTCGCCGTGATCCTGTGGGGCACCTGGGGCCTGCTGAAGGATTCTGTCGGCCTCGCCATGGACGCCGCCCCCCGCTCCGTCGACGTCACGGCGGTGCGCGAGGCTCTCGCCGCCCTGCCCGGCGTCTCGGCCGTCCACGACCTGCACGTCTGGAACATGTCGACGACGTCGACGGCCCTCACCGCCCACCTCGTTCACGACCGGGGCGACCCCCGCGCCCTGCTGATCGAGGCCCAAACCCTGGCGAAGACAAGGTTCGCCATCGGCCACACCACGCTGCAGCTCGAAACCGATGTCATGCCGGACTGCCCGACCTGCTGACCCTGCAGGGGTCTCCTCCCCACGCCCTTGCGCATGGGGAGGCGGTGGCTAGCCCTTGCGACCTGACGGAGGGGGCCTTGCCGCGCGAAGATCCCCTCCGTCTCTCCGCTTCGCTCCGAGCCACCTCCCCATCGCTGCGCGATGGGGAGGAGACCGCTCCTTTCGCTTGAGCCCTCGTGCCCCTAGATGAGCCTCATGACCGACACCCGTATCCCCGTCACCGTGCTCACCGGCTATCTCGGCGCGGGCAAGACCACCCTGCTCAACCGCATCCTGACCGAGGACCACGGCAAGCGTTACGCCGTCATCGTCAACGAGTTCGGCGAGATCGGCATCGACAACGACCTGGTCGTCGGCGCCGACGAGGATGTGTTCGAGATGAACAACGGCTGCGTCTGCTGCACGGTGCGCGGCGACCTGATCCGCGTCGTCGCCGGCCTGATGAAGCGCCAGAAGCCGGGCGCCCCCGCCTTCGACGCCATCATCGTCGAGACGACCGGCCTGGCCGACCCCGGCCCGGTGGCCCAGACCTTCTTCGTCGACGAGGACGTCAAGGCCAAGACCACGCTCGACAGCGTCACCGCCCTGGTCGACGCCAAACACGTGATGGCTAGGCTGGACGATTCGAAGGAGGCCCGCGAACAGGTCGCCTTCGCCGACCGCATCATCCTCAACAAGACCGACCTGGCGACCGAGGCCGAGCTGGTCGCCGTCGAACAGCGGCTGCGCAAGCTGAACCCGCTGGCCCCCATCACCCGGGCCGAACGCGCCAATGTGCCGCTCGATCAGGTCCTGGGCCTGCACGGCTTCGACCTCGAGCGGATCATCGACATCAATCCCGAGTTCGCCAACTCAGTTTCTGGCCCGGCCCACGGCGAGGCCGGCCACGTCCATGACGAGCACTGCGGCCACGAGCATCATGACCACGGGCACGCCCATGGCCCGCGCGGCCACGACCACGGCGACGACATCAAGGGAATCTCCCTCAGCCTCGACCGACCCATGAACGGCGTCCGCTTCACCGCCTGGCTGGACAAGCTGCTGGGCGAGAAGGGTCAGGACATTCTGCGCGCCAAGGGCATCATCAATGTCGAGGGCGAGGACAAACGTCTGGTCTTCCAGGCCGTCCACATGATCCTCGAAGGCGATCTCCAGCGGGAATGGGGGGCCACCGAACGCCGCTGGTCCCGCGCCGTCTTCATCGGCCGCGACCTCGACGAGGCCGCGATCAGGGCCGGCTTCGAAAGCTGCGCGGCCTAGCCCCAACCGGTGCATCCCCGCGACCCGAAGGGCGGCGCGTAGCAGCCAATGCGGGACCCAGTGGTTTCGTGAAACACGGTGCGCGGGATCGATTTCAACGCGGACCCGGTGATACCGGTCGCCCACAGAACTGGGTCCCCGCCTTCGCGGGGATGATCGGAAGATAGATTGATGCCCACCTTCACCTTCGACGCCCAGGTCACCTCGGCCCATTTCGACTCCTCCGGCGCGGTCTTCGCCCTGGGTGACGGCTCCGTGCGGTTCGAGGACCGGACCTTCGACGCGGTCCATGACGGCGCGATCCTGTGCGCCGTGGTCCATCCGTCCGGCGACGGCCTGGTGACCGGCGGCGACGACGGCCGGGTGATCTGGAGCCGCAAGGGCGAGGCGGGCGTGCTCGCCACCGCCAAGGGCCAGTGGATCGACTCCATCGACGCCTCGGCGGAAACTAGGCTGATCGCCTTCTCGGCCGGCAAGACCCTGTCCGTCATCGACGCGACCGATGCCGGCTTCCGCTGCGACTTCCAGCATGAGCGAACCGTCTCCGGCGTCGCCTTCGACCCCAAGGGCCGGCGGATCGCTGCGTCCACCTACGGCGGCGCCTGGCTGTGGTACGCCCGGATCGCCGAACAGAAGCCGACGAAGCTGGCCTGGGCCGGATCGCACACCGGCGTGGCCTTCTCGCCGGACGGCGCCTTTGTCGTCACCGTGATGCAGGACGCCCAGTTGCACGGCTGGCGGCTGAAGGATGCGAAGAACATGCGGATGGGCGGCTATCCGTCCAAGATCCGCTCCGTCGCCTTCATGGCGAAAGGCCGCCTGCTCGCGACCTCGGGAGCCCAGGGCGCGGTGCTCTGGCCCTTCGACAGCACCAACGGCCCCATGGGTCGCGAGGCGTCCGAGATCGGCTTCGACGATACGACCCTGGTCAATCTCGTCGCGTCGGCCAACCCGCACAGCCGCCTCGCCGCCGGCCTGGCCGACGGCCGCGTCTGGGTCGCCGATCCGGCGGGCCAGGGCCTCAACTTCATCAAGGCCGACAAGGGCGCGCCCATCATCGCCCTGGCCATGAGCCCCGACGCGACCCGCGTCGCCTGGGCCGACGAGGACGGACAGGCCGGCGTCGCCGATCTCTGAGCCTCGACACCCCGCGCCGACGCACCCTATCGTCCGCGCGAACGGGGGTTCCTGATGAACGGTCGACCGGGAGGCGAGACGCCGCGAATGGCCTTCGGCTGCATGGCCGTCGGCATTCTGGCCCTGGTCGTCATCGGTGCCTTCGCCGTGATCTTCCTGTGGGACGTGAACGTAAAATAGGCTGGCCCCGGCCTCGCCCTTGCATGGCCACGCTTCCCGGCCAAAACTCCGCCCCGGGAGGGATCATGACTGACGAACAGCCGCGGCGGCGCAAGCGCCGTCCGATCCTGACCGTCCTGCTGGTCCTCGCCGCCCTGCCGATCGGCGGGGTGTTGGTCCACACCCTGGCGCCCCCGCCCCTGACCCTTCTGATGGCGCGCGAGTTCGTCGCCGGTCACGGGCTCGACTATCGCTGGCGTTCGCTGGACCAGATCTCGCCCGACCTCGTCGCCTCGGCCATCGCCGCCGAGGATGCCCGGTTCTGCAGCCACGGCGGCTTCGATATGAAAGCTATCGAAAGAGCGCTGAAGAACAACGAGAACGGCCGCAAGGTCCGCGGCGGCTCCACCATCTCTCAGCAGACCGCCAAGAACGTCTTCCTCTGGCCCGGTCGCGACTGGATCCGCAAAGGTCTCGAGGCCGGCTACACCCTGATGATCGAGACCGTCTGGTCCAAGCGCCGCATCATGGAAGTCTATCTGAATGTCGCCGAGATGGGGCCCGGCGTCTATGGCGCGGAGGCCGCCGCCCGGCACTGGTTCGGCAAGTCCGCCGCCGACCTGACCCCGCGCGAGGCCGCCCGCATCGCCGCCATCCTGCCCAGTCCGCGCCGTTACAGCGCGGGTTCGCCCGGCCCCTATGTCCGCCGCCGCGCCGCCAGCGTCCAGGCCAACGCCCGCGTCGTTCGCAACGAAGGGCTGGCGTCCTGCGTGCTGGACTGATCGTCCGTTAACCGTCCGCCTTAGCCGAAACCTTAACCGTCGCGCGCTAGACGAGGTCGATTGCGGTCCTCCGTCCGGGGCCGCCGCGCACACGGGTGGGCCATGACGACCGAGAACCGGGGGAGCCGTCGATTGCGGGATGTCGCGCGCCGCTTCGCGTCCGACACGCGTGGCAATATCGCCATGATCTCGGCCTTCGTGATCCCGGTGCTGCTGCTGATCACCTTCGGCGGCATCGACATCCACCGTGCCTCGACGGTGAAGGCCAATCTGCAGGACGCCCTGGACGCCGCCACCCTGGCCGCCGCCCGGTCCCAGTACACGGCCGACACCGATATCACCCGCGTGGGCCTGGCCTCTCTCCGCGCCAACCTCGCGCCCTACAACGACATCACCCTGCTGACCGCCCAAACGACCTTCGTTCTGGACCCCAGCACCGGCGCCGTGGTCGGCGACGCCAGGGTCAATGTCGCGGCCCTCGTCGCCAACATCATCCTGCCGATGGTGGGCCAGGGCACGGGCGACCAGATCCCTGTCGGCGCCCATTCCGAGGTTCTGCGTTCGAACAACCGCGTCGAGGTCGCCCTCGTCCTCGACAACACCGGATCCATGTCCGGTGCCAAGCTCACCAACACCAAGGCTGCGGCCATCGACCTGATCAACCGGCTGGAAGCGGCCGACAGCCGGTCCATCGAGCCGGACGCCATCAAGATCTCGCTGGTGCCCTTCTCCCAGACGGTGCGCATCTCGCAGGGCGGCTCGAACACCGTGCCCAGCTACATGTCGAACGCCACGACCCACACGGGCGGCGGTCAGTATTCGACCGTCCCGACCAGCCTGTTCAGCGCCGCCGTCGGCCGCTTCACCCTGTTCGGCAACGTCGGCACGACCTGGGGCGGCTGTGTCGAGGCCCGCCTCGCGCCCTTCGACATCAGGGACACCGCCCCCCTGTCGAGCACCCAGGGCCGGATGTTCGTGCCCTATTTCGCCCCGGACCAACCCGACGAGGGCGATTACCCGATAGACTGGACCTGGCGGAACTACGCCTACGAGGACAACGACTATCTCGATGACGCCCGCAAAGGTCTTATTGTTCCCTTTGTGGACACCGCGGCGCGCGAGACCGAGTGGGGTCTGCGCCTGCGGGACCGCACTAGGTACAGGACCTCCAGCAAGCGGTCGGGCACGCTCGATACCAACTGGGGTCCGAACCGGGGCTGCGATCTCCAGCCCCTGATCCGGCTGACCGACAAATATGGTGCACTGCGCACTGCGGTCGACAACATGATCGCCAGCGGCAACACCAACGTCCCGCTCGGTACGATGTGGGGCTGGCACACCCTGTCGCCCAATGCCCCGTTCGGCGACGGCCGGGCCTATGGCACGGAGCGCCTGACAAAGATCATCATCATCATGACCGACGGCGAGAACGTCATGAGCGACGCCAGCAACCCCAACCGGGGCACCTACAACGGCCTGGGCTACATCTATCAGGACCGGCTCGGCATCACGAGCGGCAGCAATTCCCAGCGCCGCACCGCCATGGACAACCGCTTCGACCACCCGACCGCAGGGGTCGAGGACATGTGCGGCAATATGAAGGACCAGAACATCGAGGTGTATACCGTCGCCGTCCAGGTCGACGGCTCGGCCCAGACCCTGCTGCGCCGCTGCGCCACCGACGACGACCACTATTTCCCGGTCGATAGCGCGGCCGGCATCGGCGCCGCCTTCGATCGCATCGCCGGGGCCATCGAGAACCTCAGGATCTCGCGATGAACGCCGCCGCGATCGCCGCCGGAGGCCTCGCCTCGGCCGTGGCCCGGTTCGAGCAGAGCGCCGTCCGAACCGCCCGGGCCCCGCTCGACAACCTCGAGGCCGAGATGGTCGAACGGATCGAAGCGAGGGCATCCGTTTCGGCCAATATCGCCGTGCTCAGGACCGCCGACGATATGGCCGGCGCGCTTCTGGATATGTTCGCCTAGAGCATGATCGCTTGTGGTGGAGACGCCACGCGGGTCCGACACGAAGCGGAACTCAGGCTCTCGCCAGGATCTGGAGCCTGATTCACGTCTGGTCAGGCCGGGATGGGGTTTCGGGCGGCTTGTCGACGTCGGGAGTCGCCGTCGTCTCATTGGCCCGCCGCGTCGCAGACGTCGCATCGTCGGCGGCCGGTTCGGGCGACGGGGGCGCAGTCCGGGCCGGTGCGGCCTCAGCTGCCTGATCCCCGGCCGGCCCACGGTCCTCCTCGGGCTCTTCCTTCTTCGCGGCGGGCCGGGGTTGAGCCACAGGCGCGACCTCATCCTCCACGATCGGCACGGCCTCGATGAAGTCGAGTTCGGCGACCGGGCCCCCGGCCTCACCGGCAGCGGGCGACTGTTGTCCACACGCGGCCACAAGGGTCGAAAGGACGATCGAGATGGCGATGCGTTGCATGATGAAGCCCCCGAAACCGGAGACGCGCCGCCGGTCGCGGGAATCCTCCGTCATTCTCCGAAGCCGATCAAGCCGCTCTGACAGATCGCTGCGCGACGCCTATATTGGCCGGGATGCCCGCCGACGCCCCGCCCATTGATTCGACCGTCCCACTCGTCGCCGCCGATCTGATCCGCGACGAGGCCCGGCGCGCGCCCGACAAGCCGGGCGTCTACCGCATGTACGGCGAGGACGGGACCTGCCTCTATGTCGGCAAGGCGCGCTCGATCAAGAAGCGCATCCTCCAGTATGCCCAGGGCAGGTTCCACACCCAGCGCATTGGCCTGATGGTCTCCCTGACCCGCTCGATGGAGCTGGTGGTCACCGCCTCCGAGACCGAGGCCCTGCTGCTCGAATCCAACTTCATCAAGAAGCTGAAGCCCCGCTTCAACGTCGTCCTGCGCGACGACAAGTCCTTCGCCGAACTGATGATCCGCAAGGACCACCGCGCGCCCCAGGTCCGCAAGCATCGCGGCGCCCACACCACCGACGGCGAATATTTCGGCCCATTCGCCTCGACCTGGGCGGTGAACCGGACCCTGAACACCCTGCAGAAGGCCTTCCTGCTGCGATCCTGTTCGGACAGCGTCTACGAGACCCGCACCCGCCCCTGCATGCTGCACCAGATCAAGCGCTGCTCGGCCCCCTGCACCGGCCTGATTTCGCTCGAGGACTACGGCGACCTGGTCCAGGAGGCGTCACTGTTCCTGCGCGGCAAGTCGCGCGCCGTGATCGGCCGACTGTCGCAGGAAATGACTACCGCCGCCGAGGCCATGGACTTCGAACAGGCCGCCCGCGTCCGCGACCGAATCCGCGCCCTGTCGGCCATCACGATGGAGAATTCGGTCAGCGCCGACAGCGTGGCCGAGGCCGATGTCTTCGCCCTGTTCAGCGAGGGCGGTCAGGCCTGCGTCCAGGTCTTCTTCTACCGCGGCGGCCAGAACTGGGGCGGCCGCGCCTATTTCCCGCGCGTGGACAAGTCCGACACCGATCCGGAAATCCTCTCGGCCTTCCTCGGCCAGTTCTACGAGGACAAGCCGGTCGCCCGCCTGATCCTGTCCAACGTCGTCCCGTTCGAGAAGGAACTGCTGGAAGAGGCCTTCTCCATGAAGGCGAAGGAGGCGGACGGCCGCCGCGTCGTCTCGATCGAACGGCCGATGCGCGGCGACAAGAAGTCTCTCGTCGACCACGCCCACACCAATGCCCGCGAGGCGCTGGGCCGCAAGATGGCCGAGGGCTCGGCCCAGGGCAAAATCCTGACCGAGGTCTGCGAAGCCTTCGGGCTGGACGGCACGCCCGAGCGGATCGAGGTCTACGACAACGCCCACATCCAGGGGACCAATGCGGTGGGCGGCATGATCGTCGCCGGCCCCGAGGGCTTCCAGAAGTCGCAGTACCGCAAATTCAACATTCGCGGCATCGATCTGACTCCCGGCGACGACTACGGCATGATGCGCGAAGTCATGCGCCGCCGCTTCAGCCGCCTGGTCAAGGACGAGGAAGACGGCGCCGAGGAGGTGGTCCGTCCCGACCTGCTGCTGATCGACGGCGGCGCCGGTCAGCTGGCCGAGGTACAGGCCGTGCTGGCGGATCTGGGTCTGGACGACATCCTCGCTGTCGGCGTCGCCAAGGGGCCGGACCGCGACGCGGGGATGGAGCGGTTCTTCGTACCCGGCAAACCGCCCTTCATGCTGCCGCTGAAGTCGCCGGCCCTCTACTACATCCAGCGCCTGCGCGACGAGGCCCACCGCTTCGCCAACGGCGCCCACCGCACCCGCCGCTCGATGGACATCAAGAAGAACCCGCTCGACGAGATCGAGGGCGTCGGTCCCGGCCGCAAGAAGGCCCTGCTGCACGCCTTCGGTTCGGCCAAGGGCGTCGGCCGCGCCGCCGTCGTCGATCTGGTCAAGGTCGAGGGCATCAACCAGCCGCTGGCCGAACGTATTCACGGATTCTTCCATCCCGAGACGCAGCGCTAACGTGATGCCCTCCAAATGACCATCGACAGGAGATGTCAGTTGAGCGACTTCCCCCAAGGCGTCGTCCACAATGCCGGACCCGACCTCGAATCCGCCGTTCGATCGGCGCCGGAGGTCTTCGCCCTGTGGCAAAAGCTGACGCCGCTGGGACGCAATGAGTTCATCTGCTGGGTGGACGACGCGAAACAGGCCAGGACCCGCGAACGTCGCATCCAGAGAACCGGCGAAGAATTGCTGGAAGGCAAGACCCGGCCCTGCTGCTGGGTCGGCTGCATCCACCGGACCGACAAGGCCCCGAGCCGCTGGCAACAGGCGGTTCTGATCGATGGCAAGCGATCCCCTGGGCGCTAGCAGGCTTTCCGGTGCCCTCCCCTCGGCATCGGGGATTGCCTATACCGTCGCCATGTCGAACGATTCTTCCGATCCCCTCATCTCCGGCTACCACCGCTTTCGCGCCAACCACTGGCCAGCGGCGCGTGCGGAGTACGAGGCCCTGGCCGCCGGTCAGACACCACACACCCTGATCGTCGCCTGTTCCGACAGCCGCGCCGACCCCGCCCTGATCTTCGACGCCGCGCCCGGCCAACTGTTCGTCGTCCGCAACGTCGCCAACCTCGTTCCGCCCTATGAGCCGGACGGCCAGTTGCACGGCGTCTCCGCCGCGCTGGAGTTCGGGGTGAAGGTTCTGAACGTCCGCCGCATCGTCGTCATGGGCCACGCCCACTGCGGCGGCGTCGCCGCCATGCGATACGGCGCACCCGACACCGTCCAGGACTTCGTGGCCCCCTGGATTGCCCAGGGCACGCCCGTCGTCCGCCGGATCGCCGAGATGTGCGAGCCGGAATCCTGTGAACAGGCGACCGAGGAGGCTGTCGTGCGCCTGTCCCTCGACAATCTGCGAACCTTCCCCTGGATCGCCGGGCGCGAGGCGGACGGGCGGCTCGAATTGACCGGTCTGCATTTCGGCATCGCTGAGGGCATGCTGCGCAAGCTGACTTCGGCTCCCCGGTTTGAACCGCTAAGCTAGGCGCGCGTTCGCTGAAGACCGCCTATCCTGTCCCGGCCAGCCCTGCCCTGCCCTGCCCTGCCCTGCCCTGCCCACGGAATCGCCATGTCCCCCACACACCACGTCAATCCAATCCCCAACATCCTGACCGGCCTGCGCCTGGTCGCCGGCGTGGTGATGTTCCTGATCCTGGCGGGCGCGACCGGCGGGGTGCCGATCCTGTCGTCCTATCTGAGCCCGGAGGACCAGTTCGGCCTCTATCGCGCGGCCTTCTACATCTTCGTGGTCGCCGCCTCGACCGACTGGGTTGACGGCTATCTGGCCAGGCGCTGGCATGCCGAGACGCGCTGGGGCGCCATCCTGGATCCCATCGCCGACAAGGTTCTGGTCACCGGCGCCATTCTCGGCGTCCTGACCTCCGGCTCGGTGCCGCAGATCGCCATCCCCTGCGGCCTGATCCTGTTCCGGGAGTTCGCCGTTTCGGCCCTGCGCGAAACCATCGCCGGCCGCGTCACACTGGAAGTCACCCTGCTGGCCAAGTGGAAGACCACCGTCCAGCTGGTCGCCCTGGGCTGCCAGCTGTTCGCCCGCAACTGGGACGGCTTCGGCCTCGACTTCGAATACCTGCCCTACTTCCAGCTGTTCGCCGACAGCCTGATCTGGTTCGCCGCCATCGCCACGGTCTGGACCGGCTGGCAGTATTTCGACACGGCGAGACGGTCCCTTGCCGATCCGGACGCCAGATAGGCCAGGGCGACGGGGGTCAGTCGACCCCCAGCTCCTCCACCAGCCGGCCCATGTCGTAGACATCGCGCAGGGCCACGGTCACCGCCCCCGTGGTGACGATCACGCTGCGATTGACATTGCGGTCGTAGCCATAGGCGTTGCGCTGGGTCAGGACGGTGGAGTCGAAATTAGCCCCCAGCATCTCGCCCGCCGCATTGACCGCCGGCGAGCCTGACGAGCCGCCGATGGTGTCGGACGACAGCGTCATGTTCAGCACCGTGTCCGGGTCGATCTCATCACGCGCGGCCAGCAGCTTGGGCGCGACGTCGAAGGGCGCCGAGCCCGTCGCCCGGTCCCACAGGCCTGCGAAGGTCGTGAAGGGCCCCCAGCGCTGGCCGGGCACGTCCGATCCCTCGATCTTGCCATAGGTCAGTCGCAACGTCCCTGTCGCGTCCGGATAGACGGTGTCGCCATAGGCCGCGAAGCGCGCGGCGGCGAGGCGTTCGGCGGCCTGATCGGTGGGGGCCTGCACGCGCGTCTCCCAGTCCGAACGCACGGCGCGGGTCTCGTCCTGGATCGACAGCAGGTACTGGATCATCGGGTCGTCCGAGGCCTCAATGGCCGCCAGTCCCCCCTCCCACAGGGCGCGGCGCGCGCCCGGATCGGCCAGTGTCGTCCCCTCGATCAAACGCGCCGACAGCTGCTCGGGCGATTCCCGGCCCAGCAGGCTCCGCACCGCGGGATTGTCGACGGTCAGCCACTCGCGGGTCTTGGACAGCCACCACTCCATCCGCACCTGCTCCAGCGCCGGATAGGTCGGGCGCTCGGCGAACAGGCCGGACTGCACACCCGACAGGCGCGCATCGCCGAACTCCGGCAGGCGCTCGGCCGAGGGTTTGGCCCGCTCCTGAGCGCCGCGCACCAGGGTCCGCGCCCACAGGAACAGCTGGGACCCGCCGGCGACCGGCGTCGTGCCGATGCCCGTGCCGCCTTCCAGCAGGGCGTAGGCGGGATAGAGCTCGCGCGCGATCGGCTGGACGGTCGCCAGCGCGCCCCACGGATCGGCGGCGCGCTCGGCCAGGGCGGTGTCGGCCGCGACCCGACTGCGGAAATCGACCTCGCCCTCGGCGCGCGTCGCCATGAAGCCCGGATCAGTCAGGGCGCGCATCCGCCCCAGGCCGCGCTTGTAGGTGTTTTCCAGGCCGACGATCGGATCCATGGCGATGAAGGCGTTCTCCTCCGATTCCTCCGAGAACCGGATCAGCCGCCCCCTCAGCTCCGAGGCGATCAGCTGGTCCAGGGGCAGGACCACATCGCGAACAGTGAACAGCTGATCCTGGGTCAGCAGGCGCTGGGTCGCGCCGGGACTGCCGGTCACGAACACCGGCGTCCCCTCCACCGGCGTGTCGGCGTTCCAGACGAAGTGGGTCGCCGTCACGGCCGGGGCGTTGTTCTCGTACAGGCGGATAAAGGCCGCATCGATGGCGAAGCGCGGGAAGGAGAAGTTGTCCAGGTCGCCGCCGAAGGTCGCGGCCCGATCCTCCGGCGCGAAGGCCAGGCGGACATCGGTGTATTTCTTGTAGGTGTAGAGCTTGAACTGTCCGCCCCGATACAGGGTCACGACCTGGCAGCGCCTGTCCGTCGCGTCGCCACAGGCCTCGGTCTCGATCCGCCCGATCTCGGCGTCGCGCGCACGGTTGAAGGCCTGACCCGTCAGGCCCTCGCCCGCCGCATGCACCCGGTCGGTGACGTCGGAGATGTCCGTCAGCACCTCGGCCGTGCCGCCCGGGCATTTCACCTCGTCCTCTCGATTGCGCGGGGTGAAACCGGTCTCGGCGTAGTTCACCGCCTGGGTCGACAGATTGGCCACGCAGGTCGCGACGCAGTGGTTGTTGGTCATGACCAGGCCTTCGCCTGACACGATCCCGGCCGAACAGCCGCCGAACTTCACCGAGCTCAACCGCACCCGATCAAGCCACGCCTGGTCGATCGAGGTCCCCAGCGTCGCGTTGGCCCGCGCGATGGGGAAGTTGTCGAACGTCCACATCCCCTCGTCGGCCCGGGCCGGGGCAGCGGGCATGGCGGCGCAGACGAGGGCCGCCATCGAAACGGCGGCGGCGAGCGAACGATGGTGCATCTGGTTTCTTCCCGGTGCGCCGGCGACCCGGCGATCTTGTGTGGCGATAGCTAGTCCCGCCGCCGACGGCGCGGCAAGCGTGGCCATGGCACGCCCATTTTCCCTTACCCCGATTTAACTTGGAGGGAACCCGACAGCAGGTCAGATAACGCTGCAAGTCACGGATGTTTCAAAGACGATGTCGCTCGCGCTTTCCACGCTGCTCTTCGAGTGGCGCCGCTACATGGCCGCCGTCATGGCCCTGGCCCTGTCCGGTCTGCTCGTTCTCGCCATGACCGGTGTCTTTATCGGCATCGGCAAGGGCTTCACCGCGACCATCGAGCGTTCCAGCGCCGACATCATCGTCATGCAACCGGGGGCCAAGTCGCTGATCGGCGGGCCTTCGGGCGTGCCACGCCGCTTCATTCCCCTCGTCTACAACAACCCGCAGGTGGTCGAGGTCCAGCCGCTGGACGGCGCCGGCGGCAGCTTCCAGTCGGTCAAGGACATCGATCCGACGATGTCCCAGGCCGAACGGGCCAAGATGGGCACGCCGCGCCAGCAGTTCGTCCAGGCCTCCATCATCGACACCACGCCGGGCTCGGTGACCATCCCGACCGACTACTCCCGGGAACTGGTCGACGCCCTGCGCCAGCCCTACACCGTCGCCATCGACGAGACGGCCATCAGCAAGCTGGGCGTCAAACTGGGCGACCGCGCCCTCTACAACGGCCAGACGGTCACCGTGGTCGGCATCACGCGCGGCTATCCGAACATGATGCAGGCCACCGTGATCATGTCGCGCGATACCCTGCGCATGGTGGGCCAGGCCGACACGGGGGCCAGAGTCGGGCCCCTGATGGTCAAGCTCAAGGACCCGACCCAGGCGATCCGCGTCGCCGCCGAGCTCAACGCCTCCGGCAATGGCCAGTGGAAGGCCTGGACGCGTCAGGAACTGGCTGACGCCAACGCCGGCGCCATGTTCGAGGAAGGCATCCTCGTCATCATCATCGGGGGCTGCGTCTTCTTGGGCACCGTCATAGGCATCGCCATCACCTGGCAGACCCTGCGCGGCGCGATCATGGCCAACATCAAGGAGTTCGCCTCCCTGCGGGCGCTCGGCGTCGGCATGGGCTCGCTGAACCGCATCGTCATGGAACTCAGCTTCTGGGTCGGCTGCGTGGGAGTGCTGGCCGCGATCCTGCTGACGATGGGCATTCAGGCTTTCGCCTTGGCCAACGCCGTGATCATCGCCCTGCCGCCGATCTTGCTGGTCGTCGTCGGCGGCGGCCTGATCGTCATCGCCATGCTGTCGGGCCTGCTGTCCCTCGGCATCCTCAAGAACAGCCAGCCCGCGGACCTGCTGCGATGACCGACTTCGTCCAGCACACCAAGGTTCACGGCAAGCATGGCGATTTCGCCATCGAGGCCAAGGGACTGGTCAAGCGCTTCAAGTCCGGCAAGGCCTTCGTCGAAGTGCTGAAGGGCGTGGACTTCGACGCCCGTCACGGCGACCTGACCATGGTCATGGGCCCGTCCGGCTCCGGCAAATCCACCCTGATCGCCGCCCTGTCCGGCCTGCTGCGGCCCGAGGAAGGCCGTGTGGACGCCCTCGACGTCGATGACCTGTGGAAGCTGTCGCTCGGCAAGATCGACAAGTTCCGTCTGGATCACTGCGGCTTCATCTTCCAGGGCTTCAACCTGTTCCCGGCCCTGACCGCATTGCAGCAGGTCGAGGTGGTGCTGAAGTTCCAGGGCCTGACGCCTGGCCAGGCGAAGAAGCGCGCCACCCAGGCTCTGGAGGAGGTGGGCCTGGGCCCGCGCCTGCATCAGCGTCCTTCGGCCCTGTCAGGCGGTGAGAAGCAGCGCGTCGCCATCGCCCGCGCCCTCGCCAAGGATCCCAAGATCCTGTTCGCCGACGAACCGACCTCCGCCCTCGACGGCGAGAACGGCCAGGTCGTCATCCGCCTGCTGCGTCGCGCGGCGGATGAATACGGCGCGGCCGTCATCTGCGTCACCCACGACCCCCGGCTCGAGGAATGGGCCGACCGGGTCATCAAGATCGAGGACGGCGTCATCATCTCCGACGAACGCCGCACGCCCAATCCGAACGCCACCCTGGCGTCCCACCACTAAGACCGCCCGAGGATTCAAACCGTCATGCCCGCCTTCCTGAAGAACAAATGGCTCTGGATCGGCATCGTGCTGATCATCGTGCTCGTGGCCGGATTCTCGTTCATGCGCAGCCAGGGCGAGTCCAAGAAGGCTGAAGCCGAGAAGGCCGAGGCCCAGAAGGTCGAAAGCCCCTACGCGGCCATCGCCAACGGCAAGGTCGATATTGAGGGCGGCATCATCCAGATCGCGGCCCGTCGCGGCGGCATCGTCCGCGAAGTCCTGGTCCAGGAGGGCGATACCGTCGTCGCCGGCCAGATCCTGGCCCGTCAGGAAGATGACGAGGCCCGTCTGGCGCTGCAGACCTCGAACGCCGACCTCGCCTCGGCCCAGAGCCAGCTCAACCTGATCCAGGTCGATATCCGCACCGCCCAGCGCGAGTACGATCGGCTGGAACGCCTCGTCGCCACCAACTTCGTCGCCGCCCAGCGTCTCGACCAGGCCCGCGACGGCATCGCCCAGGCCCAGGCCCGCCTCGGCTCGCAACAGGCGGCGGTCCAGACTGCCCGCGCCCGCCGCGACCAGGCCGCCTACAATGTCGAGCTGACGGTGATCCGCTCGCCGGCCAACGGCCGCATCGTGCGCCGCTACGCCAACCCGGGCGCCGGCGCCTCGACCCTGAACGTGTCCAACATGTTCGATCTGGAGCCCAATGCGCCCCGCATCGCCCGCGCCGAGATCGTGGAGTCGGACATCCCCAACGTCACGACCGGCCAGGCTGTCGAGATCACCCCCGAGGGCGATCCGTCGAAGGTCTATATCGGCACCGTCCTGCGTCGCGCCGCCGTCTTCGGCGCCCGCAAACTGGCCTCGGACGACCCCTCGCAGCGGTCCGATGAACGCGTGGTGGAAGTGGTCGTCACCGCCGGCGACGCCCCCCTGTTGATCGGTCAGCGCGTCCTGGTGAAGTTCATGAAGCCCGGCCAGGCCGCCGGCGCCGCGCGCACCCCGACCGTCGGCGTCCCCGCCACCCGCTCGATGCAGACGCCTGAAGCGCGGGCGGCGAGCTGACAACAATCGACCCTCTCCCCTTGCGGGAGAGGGCTTGAGGCTCGCAGAGCGTAGCGATGCGATGCGGTTTAGCCGAAAGGGTGAGGGGTCCTGGCCGCCTCACCGGTGAGAGTCTGTGTGACCCCTCACCCGACCGCGCCAGAACGACGGCTCCGCCGCCGTGCGCGATCTCCCTCTCCCGCAAGGGGAGAGGGCATTGCTCTCAGTCCTTCTTCCCGTACCGGAAGGGCACGAAGTTGGACGGGTGGCTGACCACCCGCTCGCTTTGGCGAGACGGTCGATTGCTCACCAGCATCCCGCCCCACAGGGCAAAAGACATCATGGCGTGCTGGAGGTTTCTCTCCTTGTCGTTCATCTTGGCGTCTCCTTTCGCTGAACGATGAAAAGAGACGCGTCGTGCTCGCAGGGATTTTCACCCTCTCAGTCGTTTCGCGTCGATGACACCCTCGCACATTTCCGCAGATTTGCAAGTTTTTTAGTCCGGCTTCGGATCAGTTTTCGCAATCATGTCTTCAAATGCAGCTCCACAGCCACACTCCATCGCCTCCCCTTGCGTGCAGATCTGCATCGTCGATGGGCCTACGGGACTGTGCCTGGGGTGTTACCGGAGCTTGGCGGAGATCGGCGGCTGGAGCCAGCTGACCGACAATCAACGCACTGAAATCATGGCTGAACTTCCATCACGAGAGGGTCGCATAGACCCCGCGAAGCTGGGCCGTTGAACCGTTAACCCCTCGTCAGCCACGTCGCTTCACCGCATCCCAACCCGGCGCAGGCACTGTACGGCCATCCGCAGAAGCGGTCCGTCACGAAGGTGTGCCGCGTTGCGTCTAGATATCCAGTCAGCGATCGTCATGGGCATCGCAACCGTCTCCTCGTTGAGCGTCGCCTGGTGGCTGACTCACCAGGAGCCACGCACGGCCGAGGCGGCAGTTATGGTCGTCCCCGCCGAGGCTCCGGCCAACGTTCGCGCCGCACCCGGCCAACCCACCCAGATCGCCCGCGCCGCAGACGGCCATTACTGGGCCGAGGCCGACATCGACGGTCGGGCCATCCGCGTCCTCGTCGATACCGGCGCCTCCGTCGTCGCCTTGACCCGCCAGGACGCCCTGCGTCTCGGCCTGCGCCTGACCCCTGCCGATTTCACCCAGACGGTCGAGACCGCGTCGGGCCCCGTCAAGGCCGCACCCATCGATCTGGATCATGTCGCCGTCGCCGGCGCCCGGGTGAACAAGGTCCGTGCTCTCGTCGTCGAAGAAGGCCTGCCCCACTCCCTTCTGGGCATGAGCTACCTCGGCCGCCTGTCCGCCTTCGAGGCGCGGCCCAGCGGCCTGACGCTGCGGCCCTGAGCCACACCAACCGTGCATCCCCGCGAAGGCGGGGACCCGGTGCTTTGGGCGACAGGCGTTACCGAGTCTGGACCGCCATAGATCCAGCGCACCAGGCCGGGGCTTGAACCTGGGGTCCCCGCCGTCGCGCGGACGCACGGATGAGAAAGCGGGCACACCGCCCTATCGCATCGGTTTGCCCTTCTGCGGACTCAGCAGCGTTGTGCAGTTTCTGCAGAAATTGCCGTAGCCTCCCTCGCCGAAATCGTCGGATTTTGCCGCAACTCACTATCTGAAATCGCCGCGAACTCATCGGAGGTCGCCAGGACTGCAATTCGATCCCTAGAGCGCCTTCACCACCACCGAGACTGCGGTCAGCAAGAGATAGATCGCGAACGCCTTCCTCAGCACCTTGCGGTTCAGCCGGCGCGCCAACTGCGCGCCATAGGGGGCCACCAGCGTCGTCAGCACGCCCATGGCCACGGCCGCGGGCACATTGACGTAACCCAGGCTCAACGGCGGCCTGCCATCTGCGCCAAATCCAAACACGACGAAGCCCACCGTCGCCGCGGCCCCGATGGCGATGCCGAATCCTGACGCCGTCGCCACGGCCTGATGGATCGGCCGCCCGCACAGGGTCATCAGCATCCCGCCGAAACTGCCGCCCCCGACCCCCATCATCGCGGATAGCAGGCCGATCAGCCCGCCGATCCCGCGCCGCCACCAGCCCGTCGGCAGGTCCTCCCGGACGTGCACCGTCTCCGGTAACAGCCCCATCTGCGCCGCGACCACGGCGAGACAGACGCCATAGACGATCGCCAGCCCCTCCATCGAGGTCAGGCCCGCGATCGCGGCACCGACCAGCGCGCCCGCCCCGACCCAGGGCGTCCAGGTCTTCAGCACCTGTTCGTCCACCGCCCCGTGGGCCCGGTGCGCCCCCAGCGACCGCCAGGACGTCGCCACGATGGTCAGCAGGGAGGTGCCGATGGCGACATGCAGGTTGCTCTCCCCGCCCAGCCCCAGCACCGAGAAGGCATAGAACAGCGCCGGCACCAGCACCGTCCCGCCGCCGACCCCGAACAGGCCCGCGATCAGGCCGCCCGCCAGCCCCGCCGCAAGCACCGCAGCGGCCAGCAGGGCCAGTTCGTTCAGGGGAAGGGAAGTCACCGGTGCGGTCTAGCGCGACCCGCCCGTCTCTAGAAGCGCGCCGTCACGCCAAGCTGCACGACCGGGAAGAGGGCCTTGTCCTTCGCGTCTTCCTGGATGTCCCGCGCTTCCTGCTCCAGCCGGGCGCGGAAGATGGGATCGTTCGACAGGGTCCCGCCGCTCGACGACAAACCGACCTCCGGCTGCTGGCTCCAGGCCACCCCGACCATGCCGCGGACGCCCCAACGCCCCTCGCGATAGAAGCTGTCGTCATAGCCGACGCCCACGAACGGCGCCGTATCCGACAGCTTGATCCGCCCGCTCAACGTCCCGACCTGCGCCGGCGTGAACGTCGCCCCGCCGATCTCCACCGGCGTCGTCGGCTGCCCGTTGAGATTGATTGTGCGGTCTCCCACATAGATCCCGCCGGAGATGAGGAACCCATTCAGGAACGGATGCAGATCGACGAACCCCGACACCGTGTCGAAGTCGAACCGGCCCGAATAATCGACGTCGCTGTACGACTGATCGAAATCGTACCCCAGCGTGTCGATGCCCCCCCGCACTACAAACACTGGACCCAGCGAAAGCTGCACTTCGGCGCCCAAGCCCGTCGTCCCGGCGTTCAGGGCGGCCGTTATCGGGGAGCGCGGATGACGGCTCTGGGCCTCCGCCATACCGGCCGAGCCGGTCAAAAGAGTGAGAGCGATCAGCACTATGCGGGTCATGGCCGCAGCCTTGTCCCGGTTACGCTTAACGGACCGTTGACCGTGTCAGGCGGCCTCTTCGACCCGGTCGTGCCGCGCCTCGGCCTCGCGCACCGCCTCGACCGCGCGATCGACGACATCCAGACCCGCGCCCGGCCTGATCGCCTCGACCGTCAGAATGCGCCGGAAGGCCCGCGCGCCCGGCCGCCCATGCATTACGCCCAGCATATGCCGCGTCATGGCATGCAGGCCCCAGCCCTCCTCCAGCCGCGCGGCCAGATAGGGCTTGTACCGCTCGACCGCCGCGAACGGATCGACATCGGCGCCCGCCGCGCCGAACAGCCGCCGGTCGACCTGACCCAGCAAGGCCGGCTCGTGATAGGCGGCCCGCCCCAGCATGACCCCGTCCAGCTGCACGCCGTCGCTCGCGTCCAGATGCGCCTCCGCCTCGTCCAGCGAGCCGATGCCGCCATTGATGCAGACGGTCAGATGGGGCCGCTCCCGCTTCAGGCTGCGCACCAGCGGATAGTCCAGCGGCGGCACGTCGCGGTTCTCCTTGGGCGACAGGCCGCTCAGCCAGGCCTTGCGCGCATGGACGATGAAGGTCTTCACCCCGACGGCCGCCGAGGCGTCCACCGTGGCGAACAGACTCACCGCCGGGTCCTGATCGTCCACGCCGATGCGACACTTCACCGTGGCCGGCACATCCACCGCCTCGCGGATGGCCGCCATACAGTCGGCGACCAGTTCAGGCTCCCTCATCAGACAGGCCCCGAACCGCCCCGACTGCACCCGATCCGACGGGCAGCCGACATTCAGATTGATCTCGTCGTATCCCATGGCCGCGCCGATCTTCGCCGCCTCGGCCAGCTGGGCCGGATCGGATCCGCCGAGCTGCAGCGCCACCGGATGCTCGACCGCGTCGAAGCCCAGCAGCCGTTCTCGATCGCCATGGATCACCGCCGGCGCCGTGACCATCTCCGTATAGAGCAGCGCCCGGCTCGACAGGGCGCGGTGGAACGCCCGGCAATGCCGGTCGGTCCAGTCCATCATCGGCGCGACGGACAATCTGTGGGCGGCATGGATCATCGTCGGCGACCCCATACGCGCAAGACGCCCGAAAGTCAGCCCAACCCCAGCCGCTTCACAATGGCCTCGGCCGCCTCGACCGCGCCAAGGACCATGGTGTCGATGACGATCTCGGCGGCTTCCGGCGCCTCATACGGGCTGTCGATCCCGGTGAAGTTCTTAAGGTCGCCCGCCCGGGCCTTGGCGTACAGCCCCTTGACGTCGCGCGCCTCGGCGACCGCCAGAGGCGCATCGACGAACACCTCCAGGAACTCGCCCTGCGCCATCATTTCGCGCGCCATCCGCCGCTCGGCCCGGAAGGGCGAGATGAAGGCCGTGATGACGATCAGGCCGGCGTCGGCCATCAGTTTCGCCACCTCAGCCACCCGGCGAATGTTCTCCACCCGGTCCTCCTCGGTGAAGCCCAAGTCCCGGTTCAACCCATGACGGATGTTGTCCCCGTCCAGCAGATAGGTGTGCCGCCCCAAGGCATGCAGCCGCTTGTCGACCAGGTTGCCGATGGTCGACTTTCCTGCCCCGGACAGTCCGGTCAGCCAGACGACTGCGCCCTTCTGGCCCTTCATCGCCGCCCGCGCCGAGCGGTCCACGTCGATGGCCTGCCAGTGGATGTTGTCGGCCCGGCGGAGGGCATAGCGGACCATCCCCGCCCCGACCGTGCGGTTGGTGATCCGGTCGATCAGGATGAAGCCGCCCAGATCCCGGTTCCTCTCATAGGGCTCGAAGGCGATGGGCCGATCCAGCGAGATGTTGCAGACGGCAATATCGTTCAGCTCCAGCCGCTTGGCCGCCAGTTTCTCAAGGGTATTGACGTTGACCCGGTGCTTGATCGCCGTGACCTGGGCCGTCGCCGCACGGGCGCCGATCTTGAGCAGATAGGACCGGCCTGGCGACAGGGTCTCCTCGTCCATCCAGACGACGGTCGCCTCGAACTGGTCCGCGACCTCGGGCGGGGCCTCGGCCGCCGCGATCACGTCGCCGCGCGAGACGTCGATCTCGTCCTCGAGCGTCAGGGTGACCGACTGGCCGGCTGCAGCCTCTGCGAGGTCGCCGGGCATGGCCACGATCCGCGCGATCCGGCTGTCGCGACCCGCAGGCAGCAGACGGACCCGGTCGCCCGGCATCACCGTCCCCGCGGCGATCAACCCCGCATAGCCGCGAAACTCCGGGTTCGGACGATTGACCCACTGAACGGGCATCCGGAACGGCTGCGCCGCCGCATCGTCGCCGACCTCGACGCCTTCCAGCCATTCCAGCAGGGTCGGCTGATCGAAGCCCGGCGACCGCGCGACCACCCCCTCCCCCGTCAGGCCCGACAGGGCGATCGGCGTCACATCGCTCAGGCCGATGCTGTCGGCGAACGCGCGATAGTCGGCAACGATCCCGGCGAACACAGCCGGATCCCAGCCCACGAGATCCATCTTGTTGACCGCCAGCCCGACCTTGCGGATGCCCAGCAGGGCGCAGAGGTAGGAGTGCCGTCGCGTCTGGACCAGCACACCCTTGCGCGCGTCGATCAGGATCACGGCCACATCGGCCGTGGAGGCGCCGGTGACCATGTTGCGCGTGTACTGCTCGTGGCCCGGTGTATCAGCGACGATGAATTTCCGCCGCTCGGTGGCGAAGAAGCGATAGGCCACGTCGATGGTGATGCCCTGCTCGCGCTCGGCCGCCAGCCCGTCGACCAGCAGGGCGAAGTCGATGTTCTGACCCTGGGTCCCGACCTTCTTCGAGTCCGCTTCCAGCGCCGACATCTGGTCGTCGAGGATCGTCTTGGTGTCGTAGAGCAGCCGCCCGATCAGGGTCGACTTGCCGTCGTCCACCGAGCCGCAGGTGATGAAGCGCAGCAAGGACTTCATCAGAAATAGCCCTCCGCCTTCTTCTTCTCCATCGAGGCGGCGTGGTCATGGTCGATGACCCGCCCCTGCCGCTCCGAGGTGGTGGAGGCCTTCATCTCGGCGATGATGTCGGCGACGCTGGTCGCCTCGCTCTCGACCGCGCCGGTCAGCGGATAGCAGCCCAGGGTCCGGAATCGCACCGACCTTACCGAAGGCGTCTCGCCGGGCAGCAACCGCATCCGTTGGTCATCGACCATGATCAGCGCCCCGTCGCGCTCGACCACCGGCCTCGGCCGAGCGAAATACAGAGGCACGATCGAGATCGCCTCCTGCTCGATGTATTGCCAGACATCCAGCTCGGTCCAGTTCGAGATCGGGAAGACGCGGATGCTCTCCCTCGCCCCGATCCGCGTGTTGTACAGCCGCCAGAGCTCCGGCCTCTGGTTCTTCGGATCCCAGCGATGTCCGGCCGAACGGAAGGAGAAGACCCGCTCCTTGGCCCGAGACTTCTCCTCGTCGCGCCGGGCGCCGCCGAACGCCGCCTGGAAGCCGTGGTGATCCAGCGCCTGTTTGAGTCCCTCGGTCTTCCACAGGTCGGTATGTAAGGAGCCGTGATCGAACGGATTGATCCCCCGCGACCGCGCATCCTCGTTGACCCAGATCTTCAGATCGACGTCGCCCGCCGCCACGACCTGGTCGCGCAGCGCATACATGTCCCTGAACTTCCACGTCGTATCGATGTGCATCAGCGGGAAGGGGATCGGCCCCGGGAAGAAGGCCTTTCTCGCCAAATGCAGGATAACAGCGGAATCCTTGCCGATCGAATACAGCATCACCGGCCGCTCGATCTCGGCCGCCACCTCGCGCAAAATATGGATCGCCTCGGCCTCAAGTGACTGGAGGTGGGTCAGGCGGGCGGAGGGCGTTGGATCGGTCACACCCATCGATAGCAACAACCGTGACGGCGCGCACCCCGTGCGATCGGGACCTTCGGCCTAGCCAGAGAAACCATTTACTGCCGCCCTCGCCGCTGCGGCGTCGGCGTCGATGATCTCGAACCGCTCGGCCCGGTCACCCAGTTCGCGAATGACACGGGGCGGGGCGGGATTGAAGCCGAGCACCGGCGCGACGTCCTTGCCGAACTTGGCGGGATGGGCGGTCGAAAGCGCCACCACCGGACCCCGGCTTCTGTTCACGCCCCGCGCGGCCGAAAGGGCGACAGCGGTGTGCGGGCAGACGACCTGACCCCAGGTCGCGTAGGCATGGGCGATCTGTTCACGCGTCGCGTCCTCACTGACTGACAAGGCCGAGACCTCGGCGCGGATCGCGTCGAGCAGCGCCGGCGGGAGCGCCACCGAGCCCTCGCGGGCGAAGGTTTCGAACAGGGTGCGGGTCAAGTCCGCATCGCGACCCGAGGCCTCGAACACCAGACGCTCGAAGTTCGAAGGGGCCTGCACATCCATGCTGACCGATGCGGTCTCGACGGCGGCCTTCCTGGCATAGACGCCGTGGTTGATGGCGCCCGCCAGGGCGTCGTTGCGGTTCACGGCGGCGACGAATCCGGCGACCGGCAACCCCATCCGCGACGCCGCGATCCCGGCAAAAGCGTCGCCGAAATTGCCCGTCGGGACCACAAAGACCGGCGCCCGCGTCTCGCCCAGCGCGGCCAGTTGTGAAACCGCTGACAGATAGTAGGGAACCTGTCCCGCCAGCCGGGCCCAGTTGATCGAGTTCACGCTGGAGAACCGGCCCCCGTCGCGCAGGCTCTCGTCGGCCAGCAACCCCTTCACCAGCCGCTGGCAGTCGTCAAAGTCCCCACGAACGGCCAGGTTCAGCACGTTCGGGGCTTCGACCGTAGTCATCTGGCGGCGCTGGACGGCCGAGACCCGCTCATGCGGGTGGAGCACGATCAGCCGGACCCGATCGGCATTGGCGAAGGCGGCCACGGCGGCCGCGCCGGTGTCTCCACTAGTCGCCGTAACCAGGGTCAGTCGCTCGCCCGACGCTGCCAGCGCCTCGGACGAAAGCGCCGCCGCGAGCTGCATCGCGAGGTCCTTGAATGCGGCGGTCGGACCGTGGAACAGCTCCAGCATATAGAGGCCGTCCTCAAGGCAACGCAGCGGCGTCACCTCGGCCGGCTCGAAGCCCGCCGTCAGTCGAGCCAGGCCCCGGTCCAACGCTCCAGCTGGCAGGGCGTCGCCGATGAAGGGCGCCATGGCTCGTGTCGCGATCGAGACATAGCCGAGCCCGGCCGCCCAGCTCTCGGGTGAGAGGCTGGGCCAGGCTCCCGGCAAGTAGAGGCCACCGTCAGGAGCCATGCCGCGCAGCAAGACTTCGGCGAAGTCGCTGCCGGAAGCCTCGCCTCGGGTCGAAACATAGCGTTCGGAAGTCTGGGCCATCGTCATTCTGGTTCGGTTCGGCGAAGCGGGTTCGCCGAAGGGTGTAAGTCGGAGTCGTGCCGAAACGATCAGGCCGCCTCGCGCCACCACGCCGCCCGCCGGAAGAAGGCGGCCGGGTCCTTGGGTGTCACCAGTTTGGTCGGGTCGTGGAAGACGCGGTCGTGAAGCCGGGTCAGGGTGAAGCGGATCGCGGCGGCCTCGCCGAGCGTCGGCAGCGCGACAGCCTCCGCCCGGGTCAGGGGGCGCACAGCCTCGTATCCGCGCCGGAAGGCGTCGACCGAACTGGAGATGGCGACGCCCGAGCCATCAAATCCCCAGGCGCTCAGAGCAATAGCAAGGTCGTAAGCCAACAGGTCCGTGCAGCCGAAATAGAAGTCGATCACGCCGGATACCTGACCTCCGTCGAACAGGACATTGTCGGGGAAATAGTCGGCATGGATCGGTCCGCGGGGCAAATCCTCCGCCCACGGGTTACCAAGCCGCGCCAGGGCCACTTCAACGCCGTCCAGGATCTCGCGGTCCTCCCCTCTGGCCACCGTCGCAGCCCGATCCGCCAGCGCCCGCCAGACTACGGGCCCGACAGGGTTGGCCCTCTGGATCGGGAAGCCCCCGGCCTTCAGATGCAGTCGCGCCAGCATCGCCCCCGCTGCCTCGACCTCGGCCGAAGACGGGTCCCTTAACCAGGCGCCCGGAAGCCATTCGATCACCGCCGCCGGCCGGCCGTTCAGCGTCCCGACCCAGGCGCCATACTTACTCCGGACCGGCCTCGGGGCCGGAAGTCCTCGGCCCGCCAGATGGTCGGGCAGGCCCAGACAGAACGGCAGAGATGCTGCGTCGGTGCGCGCCTCGAACAGGGTCAGGACATGACGGGCGCCCTTGGTCTCCAGCCGATAGTTCGTGTTCTCCACTCCCTCGGCGATGGGATGCAGGGACGCGAATGCGCCCAGCGGATAGTCCGCCAGGAACGCGCGCGCGTCATCTTCGGTGACCGGGGTGAAAACTGCCACGCGCTAGTGGTGACCCAGCGACGCATGGCGCGCGCGAACGATGTCGGCGAGGTCCGCCAGCACGCTCTCGGTCGTCGGCCAGCGGCCCGCGCCGCGGCCCTTGCACGACCAAACCCGACCGTCCTCGCCATAGACCTTCAAGGCGTTGCGCTCCCCGTCCAGGCTCTGGAAGAGCGGATCGTCGAGCCCCACGTCAAGCGAAACCGACGCCTTCAGCCCCTCCCCGTCCCGAACACAGGCGCCGATCTGGCGGACCGGCCCGGCCGGCTTGAACGCCTCCGACAGGACGGCGCAGGGTACGTCGGCTTCGGCCGGCGTCCGCCCGAAGGCCTCGAAAGCCAGTAACCGGACCTTGGCGGCCGAATCGCGGCCCTCAAGATCCGACGACGGATCCTCCTCGGCGAAGCCCGCGACCCGGGCATCGGCCAGAGCGTCGGCGAAATCGGCGCCGGCCTGAAGCCGCGTCAGCATAAAGTTGACCGTGCCGTTCAGCACCGCCTCGAATCCATTCACTGGCCCGGCCGCCCTGGCCACGCGCAGGGTCTCGATCATCGGCGCCGCGCCCCCGACCGCCGCCGAATAGGCGAGGTGCGAGCCGTGAGCACGGGCGGCGTCCGCGAGACCGGCCGGGTCCCGGCTGATCGCCTGTTTATTGGCGCTGGCGACATCGATGCCGCGTTCCAGGGCCGCACGGATCAGGTCGTGACCGGCAGCGCCCTCTGACAGGGCCTCCAGCAGGATGTCGGGCCGAAGCGCCAGCAGCGCCTCACGGTCTGACGTGAAAAGGTCGGCGGGCGCCTCCACATCCCGGGGCTTGGATGGATCGCGCACCAGCACGCCGACGACCTGGAACCGGTTATCCTTCAGCAGCCGTTGCAGCAGGCCGCCGCCGACGACGCCGCAGCCCGCGATGGCCACCTTCAGAGGCGCATCAGGGATCGACGGCCCGGGAGGCGCGGAATGGTCTCCGACCACCGTGCAATCGGCGCGACCGAGCGCGGCCACCTCGATCTCCACCGACCGCTGCTGACCCATGTCGATCGCGTCGTGCTGGACCAGGGCGCCGCCGTGGCGACGGGCGTCGTCCCAGCTGGCCCGGCGATAGCGCAGCGGCTTGCCCGAGGCCGAAGCCGGATCGCGGTCGTAGAGGCCGTCGACATCCTTCACCAGACGCACGCGGCTGAGGCCCAGTTCGGCCGCGAGGAAGACCGCCGTCAGGTCTGAACCGCCGCGCCCCAGCAGCACCACCTTCCCTTTCTCACCCACGGCGCCGAAGCCCGGAACCACGACGACTTGATGGTCCGCCAGCGCCTTCCACAGAGCGTCGCTGCGCAGCGAGACCGGATGCGCATGCTCGGCCGGGCCGTCGGCCACAATGCCCAGTTCGCGCACGGACAATGCCGCCGCATCCAGGCCGATCCGGTCGCAGGCGATAGCCACTAGCGCCGCCGCCTTCTCCTCACCCAGCGCCACATAGCCGGGAAGGAGGTCGTTCTCGTGATCGAGGCCGAGGGCGCGCGCGTCAGCGAATAGCCGGTCGGTGTGGCCGCCCAGGGCCGAGACCACGGCGATCACCTTCCGGCCCGCGCGGACGTGGCCATAGATCTCGGAGGCGACAGCGGGGGCGCAGGACTGGTCCTGCAGGATTGAGGAGCCGAACTTCAGCACCACCACTTCGGCGGTGGGCGAAGGCTCGGCGATCGGTTTCTCGACGACGGCGAGGCGGGCGCTGGAGTGGGGCATATGGATGGTCCGTTCGGGGAGGAGTTGGGATCAGGGCAATAGAAAACCCGCCTGGCCGGGGCCGGGCGGGTCTGGGTTGGCTGAGGTGTTTTCGACCTGCGCGCTAACCTGTTCCCGCCCGCGAGGGGCCGGTGATGGTCATACCGGTCGTGGTCGAAATGAGAGTCGCAAGGGTCATCGAGCGCACCGCGGGGGCGGTGGTCGAGGTCGAAACGGCGATGCTGCCGAGACGGGACACGGGCGAGTTCCTGTAAAAATCGTTGGTCGCAGAGTGTCGGGAGAAACGACCGTCGTCAACCCGGTTCGAGCATCTTTTTTGCGTCTGCCGGCCCTTTAGCTACCTTCCAGTCACAGCCTATCCGTCAGACCGGATCAATGGGGTAGATTTTTTCTCTTGACCGGCGGTCTTCGCACCCGCAACGTAAATCCACTCATCAAGACCGACCGAGGGATAGGCCCTTTGACGTCGGGGCAACCATCGGTTTCCAGCCGAACGGTGCCAACTCCTGCGAGGATCCTTTTCGAAGGGTCCGCGAGAGATGAGTGGAGCGTCGACGAGGCGACGTCTCCACGATCTGTCATCGCATCCGGAACCTTGCTGGGCGGGACGATGCAGACGACGCCATGGCTTTCGACACTCAACAGATTTCCGCAGAACCCCTCTGTCGTCCGACAGCGCGCTCGACTGCGATCCTTGCCCGCAAGGGCGGCGGTGCGGTCGATATCACCGTCGACATCCCGGTCGACTTCCGCCTCAAGTCGGGCGAGCGACTGGGCCAGCGCCAGATCGTTGGGCGGCTGCACGGCCGGGCCGGGGCGCCGCTGGTTGTGGTGGCGGGCGGCATCTCGGCGGGGCGGTTCGTGCACCGGACCGAGACCAACGGCCTGGGCTGGTGGTCGGGCGCGGTCTCGATCCGCGGGCCGATCGACCTGAGCCGCTTCCAGGTCCTGGCCTTCGACTATGCGCCGGAGGCCGCCGACGGGATGAAGCCGGTCACCATCACCACCCATGACCAGGCGCGGCTGCTGCGGCTGATCCTCGAAGAGATCGGCGATCCCGTCGTTTCGGCCTTCGTCGGCTGCTCCTATGGCGGCATGATCGCCCTGGCCTTCTGCGAGCTGTTCCCCGAGCGTGTCGAGCAGCTGGTTGTGGTCTCCGCCGCCCACCGGGCCCATCCGCAGGCGACCGCGTGGCGCGGGATCCAGCGGCGCATCCTGCAGCTGGCCGAGGCCGCCGGACGGCCCGAGGACGGGGTCGCCCTGGCCCGTGAACTGGCCATGACCACCTATCGCACCGCCGAGGAGTTCGGCGAGCGGTTCGAGACCGAGGCCCCCGCGGCGGCGGGGCAGGCCTATCCGGTGTGCGAATACCTGACCGCGCGCGGCAAGGCCTACCGGACCCACACGACGCCGGCCCGTTGGCTGTCGCTGTCGGACTCGATCGACCGCCACAGCGTCACGCCCGAGGCGATCCGGACCCCGGTGACCCTGGTTGGCTTCACCTCGGACCGGCTGGTGCCGATCGACGACATCCGCGAGCTCGGCGCTCGCCTGCCCGCCCTGTGGCGTCTGGTCGAGGCCCCGTCCCTGTACGGCCACGACGCCTTTCTGAAGGAGGACGAGGCGGTCGCCGCCATCCTCCGTTCCGCGCTCAAGGAGATCGACCAATGACCCGTCCCACCGGCAAGCGGCCGCATGACGTCCGCACCACCTGCGCCCGCTCCGGCGTCGATACGGACACGGCCCACGGCGCGGTCATGCCGCCGCTGTATCTGTCCTCGAACTATTCGTTCGCGGGCTTCGAGCAGAAGCGAAAATACGACTACAGCCGCTCCGGCAATCCGACCCGCGACGTCCTGGCCGAGACCCTGGCCGAGCTGGAAGGCGGAGCCGGCTGCGTGGTCACGGCGACCGGGATGGCGGCGGTGGATCTGCCGCTGAGCCTGCTGGAGCCCGGCGATCTGCTGATCGCGCCGCACGACTGCTACGGCGGCACCCACCGCCTGCTGTGCGCCCGGGCCAAGAAGGGGCATTTCGAGGTCCTGTGGGTCGATCAGGGCGACACCGTCGCACTGGATGCGGCGCTGGCCCTGAACCCCAGGCTGGTCCTGATCGAGACGCCGTCGAACCCCCTGCTGCGCGTGGTCGACATCGCCGACATCTGCACCCGCGCCCACCGGGTCGGGGCCAAGGTGGTGGTCGACAACACCTTCCTGTCGCCGGCGCTGCAGCGGCCGATCGAACTGGGCGCCGACATCGTGGTCCACTCGACGACCAAATACATTAATGGCCATTCCGACGTGGTCGGCGGGGCGGTGATCGCGGCCGATCCGGCGGACCATGCGGAGCTGGCCTGGTGGGCCAACTGCCTGGGCGTCACCGGCTCGCCGTTCGACGCCTATCTGACCCTGCGCGGGGTGCGGACCCTCTTTGCACGGATCGAACGGCAGCAGACGACGGCAGGCAAGGTCGCCGACCTGCTCGAAGCCCACCCGGCGGTCTCGATCGTCCACTATCCGGGCCTGAAGTCGCACCCGAACCACGCCCTGGCCGCGCGCCAGCAACAGGGGCCGGGCGCCATGCTGAGCTTCGAGCTGGCCGGCGGCGTCGATGCCGTGCGCCAGCTGGTGGAGACGCTGGAGACCTTCACCCTGGCCGAGTCGCTGGGCGGGGTCGAAAGCCTGATCGCCCACCCGGCGACCATGACCCACGCCGCCATGACGCCGGAAGCGCGCGTCGTCGCCGGGATCACCGACGGCCTGTTGCGGTTGTCGGTCGGTCTGGAGCACGAGGATGACCTGATCGCCGACCTGGTCCAGGCGCTGGATGCTCTGGCGGAGGTCCGGGCGGAGGCGGCCTGATCGTTCGGAGTGAGACTCCAAAAATGGAGTCGACAGAGTCTACAGAGTCGCGGCCGATCTGAATAAAATCAGCGGGTTGGCGTTTCGATGCGTGCGACTCTGCCGACAGCGAAATGCAGCATGCGGAGGCATCACCTGACGGTTTCAAAGACCCGGTCGAGACGTGATCGTCGCACGCGGCCAGCGCAAGCCCGGACGGAGAATAAATTCTCCTTCGCGGGCGCGAGTGCATCCGTCATCCGCTTATCCCCGCGAAGGCGGGGCCCCGGTCTTTGGACGATGACTCTCGCCGGCACGCATGAGACGAACCCAGACGCCGAGCCTCACTTAAGCACTGGGTCTCCGCCTTCGCGGGAATGAGCGGCGTTCGGGGATCGGGCGCGGGCCTCCTAGGGGATCAGCAGGATGGCGACCGGGATCACCGTCCCGGCGAGCAGCGCCCAGCGCGCGACGATCTTCAGCCGGCCCATCGTCACGCCCATCCAGACGCCCAGCAGGGTCGACAGGAACAGGCCGACCGCGACCAGAACGAAGAACCACTGGAGCAGGCTCTTCGAGAGCGGGGTCGCGGGTTTTCCGACCTCCTGCGGCGCCGCGGCTCCGGCCGGACGGGCCGTCTCGGGCCGGGGCGGGCGCGGGGGCTGCACCGCGAAGACCTGGTCCTTGTGCACCCGGCCCAGCTTCTCGATCAGCGGTGCGGGCGTGTAGCCGGGGTGGCTTTCCTGCAGGCGGAAGATCTGCAGCCCGCCGGTCACCGCGAACATCAGGATCGAGGGCGCGATGACCATGCCCACCACGGTGTGGGTCTGGCGCAGGATCATCGACCATGGGATCGGGCGGGCATTGGGCATGGCTTTTTCCGGTTTGCCCCGGAGCGTTAGCCTTGAACCGTGACGCTTGCCAGCCTAGGCGCAGGCCTCGACCGCCTCGGTTTCGAGATGGATGACGAAACAATGCTCGGGCCCGCCGTCCTCGGACTGGACGATCACGCGCAGGGCGTCGTCCTCGGCCCATGGCGAATGGGCCTCGGCGAAGGTCAGGGCCGCATCCTCGAAGCTGCGGGCTTCTAGGATGTGGCAGTGATCGGACTCGGTGTGGGCGACGTAACGGGCGGCCTGGGGCATGGGAAAGCTCCTCCTCCGCAGGATCAACGCGTTACCCGCGAAATGGATTCAATCGCCGTTACGCAGGCTGTGGACGGTTCTGCATCGCGCCGGTCATGGGGATGAAGAAGACTCCCACGTCGCGGCGTGAATGGACCCGGCCGTCGGCATCCTTGGTGTAGACATAGAGGACCTGTCCGCGACGGAAGGGCTGGCCGATCGGGATGATCAGCTTGCCGCCCGGCTTGAGCTGGCGGAACAGTTCCGGCGGGGCGTACTGGGCGACGCAGGTCAGCATGATGGTGTCGAAACCCTCGGTCACCTCGGGCCAGCCGAAATAGCCGTCGCCGACCTTGCCGTGGACGTTGTCGTAGCCGAGCGGGGCCCAGATCTTGCCGACCGCCTCGCCGATCGGCTGGATGATCTCGATGGTGTAGCTGTCGCGGACGACGCGGCTGAGCAGGGACGACTGGAAGCCTGAACCGGTGCCGATCTCCAGCGTCACATCGGTCGGTTTCGGAGCCGCCAGCTGGGTCATATAGGCCTGACCCAGATAGTCGGAGAGCACGCTGCCGTGGCCGATGGCCCAGGGCTTGGGATTGGCCTCATAGGCCTGATACGCGGTCGAGGCGTCCGACGCGTAGGCGTAGTGGAAATACTCGCGCGGCAGGCTTTCGAAGGCCTGGATCACGTTTGGATCATGGGCCCCGAAGCGGCCGTCGAGATAGGTCCTGATGCGTTCGATGGCGGCGGGCTTGCGGGCCTGGATCTCGGTGAACTGGGTCTCGGTGATCGAGTGTGGACGCTGGGACGCCGACATGGCGGTATTGAAACGGGCGAAGGTCCAGGGCTCGCTCGGCATACGGACCGTCGCGGAGACGGCGGAGGCCTCGCCAGCGGCGGCCGTTGTCGGGGCGGCGGGCACGGCAGCCCCTGCCCCGCCCGAGGCCTGCGTCGGGTTGAGGCGCGCCTGGACGGACTTCATCGTGGTCTCGTCACAGCCGGCGAGCCCGGTCAGGGTCGCGACGCCGCCGGTGGTCAGCAGGGTGCGGCGGTCCATCATCGTGCGATCAGGGGTCATGCGGGGCTCGTCTGGCTCGAACCGTTCTGGTCCGGGAAGGGGTCAAGGCGGGCGGGAACGGGGTCCGGCAGGTCGGCGAAGGGATTGGTCGGGACGGCAGGCTCGAACACCGGAACGGTCTTTCGGACAGCCGCAGCGACCGGCAGGACGAGGAAGGCGAGCGCGTAGAGGCCCGCCGCCACGATCAGCAGGGACGAGAAGCCGACGTCGCGGCTCATCAGATTGGCGAGGGGAGTGGCGACCACCGAGAAGGCGCCGTTCAGCCCCCAGGCCCAGGGCAGGGCGCGGCCGTCTCCGACCTGGATCAGGCCGAGCGGGAACGGCAGGCCAAGCGCCAGTGACACTGGGGCGGCGGCGAGGACGACCAGACCGGCCTTCATCGCCCACGACTGGTCGAGGGTGCGCATCATGAAGTCCTCGGCGCCGACCAGCATGGCGCCGATCCAGGCGAGGACGACGATCAGGCCGATCATCGAGGCGACCTTGGGCATGGCGGCGCACTTGCCGGCGATCATGCTGCCGAGGCCGGAGAAGATCAGCATGGCCGTCAGGACCAGGGCGAAGGCCGACGAATAGTCGTTGAGATAGAAGGCCGCCTTGTCGATCAGGAAGATCTCGACCAGCAGGAAGCCGAGGCCGAGCGCCGGGAAATACAGGGCCGGCCAGAGCTTCGTCTTCTCGCGTGCCCCGCCCGCGCGACGACGGAACAGGGCGGGCGCGGCCAGGACCAGAAGGGCGATGACGATGGCCTGACCCAGAACGGCGATGTTCACCAGGGCGCCGATCTCGGCCTGGGGCAGGACCTCGAGCCGCTTGATCAAGGTGTCGAGGCGTTCGAGGCGCAGGGACGAATAGAAGGCGGGGCGGTCCAGAGTCGCGGGGCGGACGTGGAAGGCCTCGGACGACGGCGACGGGCGACCGACGAGGACGGCGGCAACCTCGTTGGCGATGGCGTCGTCGGGACCGTCGGAGGTCATCTGGCCGGTCTCGAACGAGACGCTCGGCAGGTCGTTGAACAGCGCCGCGCGGGCGGCGACCACATCCATGCCGGGACGCCAGGAGACGTCGAACGACCGTTCGGCGCACCAGGCCTGAAGCGCGGCCACGTCTGCGGGCGACCAGGCGGTCGGGCTGATCAGGATGCGGGCGTTCCAGGCGGAACGGTAGATCAGGACGTGGGCGGACGGATCGACGATACCCTTGGCCAGCAGCGCTTGGCGGGCGGTCGAGAGGACCCTCAGGGCGTAGACGGGGAAGTCGCGGATGGAGACGGACATCGACACGGCGCCGCCGGGTTTCAGCGCGGCGAGATAGGCGGCGAGCGCCTCCTCCGTGACGCCCGTGACATTGGCGGGGGCGGCATCCACGAAGTCGGCGGAGACGTCGATGATATCGTAGGAATTCGGCCCCGCGCGCCAGGCGGCGGCGATGGGGCCTCCGTCCAGCAGGGTCACTCTGGCATCGGCAGCGAGCGCGGGCGACGGGCCGAGACCGGCGCTCAGGGCGTGGCGCAGGACGGGTTCGCCCTCAATGCCGTCGATGCGGGAGGCTCCGAGCGTCAGGGCCTCGGCGACGCGGTAGCCGCCGGACAGGCCGACGAGCAGGACGGTGGGCGACCGGCGCAGGGCGTAGGGGGCGGCACTGAGCGCGCTCGGCGCATAGGCGGCGTCGAGCGGGCCGGCCTTGGGCAGGGAGGCGATGCGATTGCCGTCGCGGTAGAGGCCGTAGGTCGAGGGCGGGCCCGCGATCCCCATCAGGCCGGCGTTGTTGGAGACGTCGGCATCGACCCGCTCGGTGAAATTCTCGAGCAGCAGATAGTGGCCGCGCGGCTGGCGGATCTCGGCGACGACGGCGGCGCCGGGCGTATTGAGCGGGGCGTAGATGGCCTTGAACTCGGAGAAGGCCGGGGGCGCGCCGAGGAAGAGGATGGCCTCTCCGGCGACGAGGGCCGCGCCGGCGAGACCCGCGCCCAGCCAGTTTAGCCGGCCGGGCTGGAACAGGGTCGAGAGGGCCAGCGGCACAAGCAGGACCGGGGCCAGAAGGAAGGGATGGACGACGAACATCAGGCCCAGCGCCAGGGCCGCGCCGAGGCCTGCGCCGATTAGATCATACCCATAGACCCGCCCGATCTCCCGGTGATTCAGGACGAAGATCAGGCTGATGTAGAGGCCGGCGAGGAAGAAGAAGGGCAGCAGGGCCGCGTAATAGAGGCCGATGTTCTTCACCTGATCGGGCCAGGTGGTGGGGTTCTGAAGCTGCAGCGGATTGAACGGATTGGCCGTGACCAGCTGGTATCCGACCGCCGCCGCGATCACCATCGCCGCCGGAAGAATGGTCCTCAGGATCACGCCGTGCCGGGCGACGCTGTCGCGGAACAGGGCCGTGACGACGCCCGAGAGCGCGAACCCGGCCATGACGATGGAAATAATCCAGTAGCCGTACTCCGACCATTTCGCGACCGCGAAATAGCGGGTCAGGGCGTTCTCGATCCCGACCACACCCATGGCGATCAGGAACAGCGGGATCAGGGCCGCGCGCGTCTTGCTGGTCAGGTCGGGAGCGGCGGCGGTCAATGGACCGTCCTGGTGACGCGGGTGTCGAGGAAGTCGAGCAGCAGGGTGTTGAACCGCTTCGGCTCATCGACGAACAGGGCGTGGCCGGCGCCCTCAAAGATCGTCATCGAGGCGTTCGGATGGGTGCGGACAAGGGTCTCGCCCTGCTCCCTCCAGCGCGGACGGACGACATAGAGGACGGGGCGGTCGGTGGAATGGACGGCGGCGCGCCAGTACTCGCGGGGGACGTCGTAGGCGAGCAGCCGACGCTCGTCCTCGACGGTCATGCGCAGGGCCTGATCGGTCAGCCGTGCGCGATAGTCCGTCCCCGGATCATGGGCGAAGATGGAGGCGACGAAGGCGGCGCGGCGGGCGCGGCGTTCCTGTGGCGTCGGCTCGGGCGGCGGGGTGGCGGACCGCGGCGGAGCCGGGGCGGCGCGCGGCGCCGGCTCTTCGCCGATGGAGTTGTCGATCAGGACGAGGCCGGCGATCCGGTCGGCCCCGCCGTCCGCGACCCAGGCCAGGCTGTCGAGCACGCCGAGCGACCAGCCGACGAGAACGACCGGACCTTCGGCGGCATGGTCAATCAGCTCGCCGATATCCCGGCCGCGACGCTCATGGGTGTAGCCGAAGCGGGTCACCTCGCTCTCCCCCTGGCCACGGGGGTCCAGGGCGAGGACGTGGTAGCGGTCCGACAGGGCGTCGATCTGCGCCTCGAAGATCCAGCCGGGCATGGTCCAGCCGGGCACGAAGACCACGGTCCGGCCCTCCGAAGGACCCGCCTCCAGATAGTGGAGGCGGGCCCCGTCGGAAGTGATGAAACTGCGGCTCTCGGCCGCCGCGACCGCATCCCCCGATACGGCCGTCGCACTCGCGAGAACGGCTCCGCCCAGCACGCCGACCATGGCCGCCCGTGTCCATGCCGGCAGGGTCAGGTATCCGTTACGCCCCATCGGGCGGCATGTGACTCACACCCGCGTTCGATGTCGATAGGGTTCCCCGGAGGCGGGAGCGATAGGGTTAAGGCCGTGGCCCGAACGGCACGACCTTGTTCTCGCGGTCGTGGGCGATGTCGGCGAGGCCGAGGTAAGGAATGCCCGAGCGCTCGCACCAGAACTGGACGATCTGTTCGCCGGTCAGGCCGAAGTCCGGCTCATTGACCGTGACGTCGGTGAAGCGTCCGGCGCGAATGCCGGCGAGGCGGCGGATCGACGGCTGGCTGGTCAGGTGGAACATCATCCGGTCGATGCGGTAGGCGGCCTCGGACACGTCCTCGAGCATCAGGATGTGGCCGGTCAGGTCGGGCTCCAGCGGCGTGCCCAGCAGCTGGTCGAGGACCGTCAGGTTGAAGGCGACGGCCGGGCGCGGGTCGGTGAGGAGCGATGGCTCCAGCCCCTCGGTCTCGCTCTTGCGCAGCCAGTTCAGAGAGCGGAAGCCCGTCGGATCGTTGCGCACGCCGTCCGAGGCCATGGGACCGTGGGCGACCTCGAAGCCGTTCTTGTAGAGGATGGCCAGCATCGAGCCGACGTCGGAATAGCCGAGGTAGCGTTTCCGCCTCGCCACATCGGTCAGGCGCAGCATGACCGCTTCGGCGATGCGGCACGAGCCGTAGCCGCCGCGCGCGAACCAGATGTGATCCAGACGCGGGTCGTTGGCGAACTCGACGAAGGCATCGGCGCGGGCGGCGTCATCGCCGGCGAAATGGCCCGACTTGGCGAAGCTGTTGGGATGGAAGGCGACGGTCACCTCGCCCGTCGGGAACTTCAGGTCGAACCAGGCCTGGATGGCCTCGGCGCGCTCCTTCGCGAAGCGGGACGAGACAGCGACGACCCCGATCTTCATTCTTGTGTTCCCTCCCCGGCTTCTCCTCTTTAGTCACCGGACCATGAGCGAACCATCCTATTTCTTCTGCGGCGTCGGTGGGTCGGGCATGCTGCCCCTGGCCATGATCGTACAGGCGCGCGGCGCGGCGATCGAGGGCTCGGACCGGGCGCTGGATCAGGGCCGCACGCCGGAGAAGTTCGACTGGCTGAGGGCGCACGGCGTGGTTCTGCATCCGCAGGACGGGTCGGGCGTGCGCAGCGGACAGATCGTGGTCGCGACAGGGGCGGTCGAGGACACGGTGCCGGACATAGGGGCGGCCAAGCGCGTGGGCGCCGAGATCGTCACCCGGCCGCAGCTGCTGAGCCAGATCTTCAACGCGGCCCCAACTTCGGTGGGAGTTGCGGGGACCAGCGGCAAGTCGACCATAACCGGCATGATCGCCTGGATTCTGAGCCAGTCGGGGCGCGAGCCGACCGTGATCAACGGGGCGGTGATGCGCAACTTCGCTGATGCCGACCATCCGTTCGCCAGCGCCCTGGTGGGCGGCGCAGACCTGTTCGTGGCCGAGGTGGATGAATCAGACGGCTCGATCGCGCGCTACGATCCGACGGTGGCGGTGGTGTCGAACATCTCGCTGGACCACAAGTCGATGGAGGAGCTGCGCGACCTGTTCGGCGGCTTCACGGGCGGGGCGCGGACCGCAGTGCTCAACCTCGACAACGTCGAGACGGCGGCTCTGGCGCAAACCATGGTGGACGACGGGCGGGCGGCGACGGTTCTGACCTTCGCCCTTGGGAATGAGGCGGCGGACTATGCGGCGCACGACCTGAAACCCCTTCCCGCCGGCATGACCTTCCACCTGACGGAGCGGTCGAGCGGGGCGCGGATCGCGGCGACGCTGAACGTTCCAGGCGCGCACAATGTCGCCAATGCGCTGGCGGCGCTGGGGGCGGTGCGGGCGCTGGGCGTGCCGCTGGAGGCGGCGGTCACATCGCTGGAGACCTTCGCCGGGATCAGGCGGCGGATGGAGGTCGTGGGCGTCGCGAACGGGATCACCGTGCTGGACGACTTCGCCCACAACCCGGACAAGATCGCGGCGACGGTGAAGACGCTGCACGCCTTCGACGGACGGTTGCTGGTCCTGTTCCAGCCGCACGGCTTCGGGCCGCTGAAACTGATGAAGCGGGAGTTCATCGAGACCTTCGCAGGCCTGCTGAAGCCCGACGACCTGCTGTTGATGCCGGAGCCGGTCTATTACGGCGGCACCACGGATCGCAGCGTGGGGTCGGAGGACATCGCCTCGGGCGTCCGCGCCGAGGGCCGGAACGCAGAGGCCCTGCTCGACCGCGCGGCCTGCGGCGACCGGATCGTGGCTTTGGCGAAGCCAGGCGACCGGATCATCGTCATGGGGGCGCGGGACGATACTCTGTCCACGTTCGCGGCGGAGCTGCTGGAACGGTTGCGCGTCTAGGCCTTTCCGGATCCCAGGATCCCCGCGAAGGTGGGACCCCAAGCTTTCATGTGTCACCATGCCTGAAAGCGCTGATGATCAGCTGTCGGTAAGAGAGCCCAAACTTGCTCCCCGCCTTTGCGGGGATGCACGGAACAGGGGCGCGGTCGCTGGCCAGCCGGTTGGATCCAAGAAAGAGTCGCATGCTGCAAGACATCCCCGCCGACCTTCCCGACATCGTCGTCACCGCCGCGCGTCTGCCGCCCGCTGCGGGAGACGCGGCCTTCTCCGTGATCCGGCTGGACGAGGGGGTGCTGGGCCGGGCGAGGCGGATCGATGAGGCGCTGCAGACCGTACCCGCGGTCAGCCTGTTCCGGCGGACCTCGAGCCTGGCGGCCAATCCGACGACCCAGGGGATATCGCTCCGGGCCATCGCGCCGTCGGGCGCTGGACGGACACTGGTGACGCTGGATGGCGTGCCGCTGAACGATCCGTTCGGCGGCTGGGTGCTGTGGTCGCAAGTGGCGCCGGAGAGTCTGTCGGGGCTCGACATCGTGCGCGGTTCAGGAGCCGGACCCTATGGGGCGGGCGCCCTGACCGGGGTGATCCAGCTGCGTGAACGCGACGGAGACGGCGGAGCGCTGGACGTGTCCGGCGCAGAGTATGGCGGGCGGAGGCTGGCGGCCGCGACGACGCTGAGCGCGGGGCGGTTCGCCCTGACCGGGGTGGTGCAACGGGAGTTGAGCGACGGCTATGTCCCCGTCCGCGGCGCGGCGGCCGGCGCGGTCGATACGCCGCTGGATCTGGCGACGCTGAGCGGATCTCTGCGGGCGGACGTGGCGATTGATCCGGCGACGGCGCTGTCGCTGCGGGCCGCCGCCTATGAGGAGAATCGCGGGTCGGGCCTGGCCGGGGCGCGGTCGTCGGCTATGGGGCAGAGCTGGTCGGCGACTGTTTCGAGGACGCCCTCGGCCGAACGGCCGGGCTGGCGGGCTCAGCTATGGCGCCGCGAGAGCGACTTCGCCAACACCTCGGTCGCAGTGGCGGCCGGGCGGGGATCGACCACCCCGGCCAATGACCAGTTCGCGACCCCGGCCGAGGGCTGGGGCGCCAATGTCGCCCTGCGGCGAGTGGCCGTCGCTCTGGGCGGCGGTTTGCTGGAGTGGGAGCTGGGCGCCGACGCCCGGTTCAACGAGGGCGAGACGCGGGAGCTGTTCCGTTTCATGGCCGGGAGCTTCACGCGGGATCGGGTCGCGGGCGGGGAGGCCTCGGTGATCGGCGGTTATGGCGAGGCGTCGTGGACGGCAGGGCCGTGGCTGGTGGCCGGCGGTCTGAGGCTCGATGGCTGGGCGAATTCGAACGGCCGGCGGGTCGAGCGTGATCTGACGACCGGTCAACCGACCCTGGACGAGGGTTCGCCGGATCGATCGGGCGAGGTGTTCTCGGCGCGGCTGGCGGCGCGGCGCGATCTGGGCGGCGGGCTGGCGGCGCGGGCGGCCGCCTATTCCGGCTTCCGGCCAGCGACGCTGAACGAACTGCACCGACCGTTCCGGGTCGGCAACGACCTGACCGAGGCGAATGCGGCGCTGGTTCCGGAAGAGCTCCAGGGAGTCGAGGCCGGGCTGGCCTGGGAGGATGAGACGACATCACTCGGGGCGACGGTGTTCTGGAACCGGATCGAGGACGCCATCATCAACGTGACCATCGGGGTCGGGCCGGGCGCCTTCCCGAGGGCGGGCTTCGTGCCGGCGGGCGGGGTGCTGAGGCAGAGGCAGAACGCGGGGACGATCGAGGCGACCGGCGTCGAGCTGACGGCCAAGCATCGGGTCGGCGAGCGGCTGTCCTTCGATGGGGCTCTGTCGTGGACGGATGCGGAGGTCGATGGCGGAACGTCGGCGGCGCAGCTGACGGGACTGCGGCCGGCCCAGGCGCCGGAGTGGAGCGTCTCGGCGGGGGCGGAGTGGCGCGTCGTCGACCGGCTGACGCTGGTCGGCCGGGTGCGGTACGAGAGCCGCCGCTTTGAGGACGATCTGAACAGCCGCGTGCTGGACGCGGCGACGACGCTGGATGCGCGGGCCGAGTTCGAGGTACGGACCGGGGTGGTCGCCTGGGTAGCTGCGGACAATCTGTTCGACGCCGAGGTCCAGGTGTCTGAAACGGGCGACGGGGTGGCGGGGTATGGGCCGCCGAGGACCGTCCGCGCGGGGCTGACGCTGAGCTGGTGACGCCCGTCCGTGGACCCCGGCCTTCGCCGGGGTGCACGGAAAAGGGGGCGCTCAGACCTCCGACCAGCGCCGCAGCAGGTTGTGGTAGACGCCGGTCAGTTCGAGCACGGCCTGATCGGTCGGCCCCCTGTCCACGGCGACGCGCTGGGTGGCGATGTCGAGCTGGAACAGGGTCTCGCGGTCCTGATCATCGGCGACCAGCGACTGGATCCAGAAAAATGATGAGACGCGGGCGCCCAGGGTGACCGGGGTCACGCGGTGCAGGCTGCGGGACGGATAGAGGACCATGTCGCCGGCGGGCAGTTTGACGGTCTGGGTGCCGTAGGCGGTCTCGATGGTCAGCTCGCCCCCGTCGTAGTCCGAGGGTTCCGACAGGAAGAGGGTCGCCGACAGGTCGGAGCGGATGCGAAGGCCCGAGGGGTGGAGGCGGATCGCGTTGTCGACGTGGGCGGCGAAAGCCTGACCGCCCTCGTAGCGGTTGAACAGCGGCGGGAAGACCGTGTGCGGAAGGGCCGCCGAGACGAACATCGGATTGGCGGCCAGCGCCTGCTGGATCAGGGCGCCGACCTGGCGGGCCTGCGGGCAATCCTCTGGCAGCTGGCTGTTGTTCTTGGCGCGGGCCGACTGGTGGCCCGAGGTGACGTTGCCGTCGGTCCACGGACCGGCATCGAGGATCGCGCGAAGACGGGCGACCTCGTCCTTGCTGAAGACTTCGGGGATATGAAGGAGCAAGGACGGGGTCTCCGGGTCGTTTCCTAGAATCGGATGTTCAGCGCCAGGGTGGCCGAACGGGCCGGGGCGACGTCGGCGTGGTGAACGCCGTTGGTGCGGACGATATACTGTTCGTCACCCGCGTTCTGCACATTGAGTTGCAGGGTGGCGCGGTCGGTCAGATCGTAGGATGCGAACAGGTCCACGCGGGTGTATTCCGGAGCGTAGATGCGATTGGCGCCGCCGCCGGCGCCGCCCTGGTTGCCGCCGAAGCTCTTCGACACATAGTAGACGCCGCCGCCCGCCGAGACGCGGTCCGTGACAGTGTAGGTCGAGAACAGGCTGAACGAGTGCTCGGGCGTGTTGGCCAGGGGGTCGCCCTGGTTGATGCCGTTGAAGGCGCCGCGGACCAGTTCGGAGTCCATGAAGGTATAGCCGCCGAACACCTGCCATCGGGTGGTGAGGTTGCCCGAGGCGCCGAGCTCGATGCCCTGGACCTCGACCTCGCCGACCTGGGCGAAGACGCCCGTCGCGATCTGGATCTGGGCGTCTTCGCGTGTCAGTTTGAACGCCGCAGCCGACAGCAGAAGCTGCTGGCGGAACAGGCTGAGCTTGCCGCCGATCTCCTAGCTGGTGGTCTCTTCCGGCTCGAGCAGGACATTGACGAGATTGCCGCTGCCCTGGCCGTGGCCCGCGTTCTGGTCGCCGGCCGCAATCGTCGGAGGCGTCGAGGAGGTGGAGTAGCTGGCGTATATCGACGCGTTGCGGCTGGGCTTGTAGACCACGCCGACCTGGTAGTTGACGAAGTCCCAGTCGCCGTTGCGCGGGGTGTAGACGGGCGCCGCGATCGTGCCGGTCGCGTCCGTACCCTCGACAGAATACTGATCGTAACGGACGCCGAGGTTGACGACCCACCGCTCTCCGATGGCGATGGAGTCGAAGGCGTAAAGGCCGACCGTCTCCGCTAGATTGGTCGAGACCACGCCCTTCACGATGGTACCGGTCCAGGGATCGGACGGGTTCGGATCATACAGGGGGGTGCAGTCGAGGCCGGTCAGGGCCGCGGGGCAGGCCGAGCCGGTCAGGGTGGCGACGGTCCACGACGCGTTGCTGTTGCGCTCGCGGCTGATCTCGACGCCGACGTCATACGAGTGTCTCAGGCCGCCGACGGAGACCGTGCCGAAGATGTCGGTGACATTGGCCAGCGTCCTCGTCGGGTTCCAGCGCGACTTCAGGCCGCGCTTCATCCAGTAGGTCTCCCTGATGAGGGCCACGCCGTTGTTGGTGATATTGCCGCCGTCACCCGGGTTGGTAACGATATAGTCGTTCAGGGTCTCGGAATAGCGGGTGACGTTGCGGACGGTGATCGCGTCCGACAGCCGCTTCTGGAAGTCGAGGGTGAAGGCGTCGGTCTCGCCGGTCAGATAGTCGCGCGCTGTCAGGCCGTAGAAGCTGTCGTAGGGCACGTCGAGCACGCCCGACGGCGTCGTGCGCACGCCGATCTTCGTGAACAGGGGGATGCCGTAGTCGGGCATCGCGTTCGCTGTCAGGTGGTAGTAGCTGGCCGTCAGGCTGGTGTCCGTGCCCAGGCCGATCCCGGCCGAGACGAGCACCCCCCACCTGTCATAGTCGACGGCGTCGCGACCGGGGACGTCGCCCCGGGCCCCCATGAGGTTGATGCGCAGGGCCGCTGTCTCGCCCAGCGGCGCGTTCCAGTCGACCGTGCCGCGCAGGTAGCCGTCTGTACCTCCGCCGAGGGAGACGTTGGTGAACTGTTCCAGACGCGGACGCTTGGTCGAGAGGTTGATCGACCCGCCGCCCGAGCCGCGGCCAGCGTAGACCGAATCCGGGCCCTTGATCACCTCGACCTGTTCCAGGGCGAAGACCTCGCGTTGCTGGCCGCCCGTGTCGCGGATGCCGTCGAGAAAGACATTGTTGGCCGAGGCCTGGCCGCGGATGAAGGGCCGGTCCGCCAAGGGCTGGCCGCCCTCGCCCGCCCCGAAGGTGATGCCCGGGGAGGTGCGCAGAAGGTCCTGCAGCGAGGTGGCGCCGGTCTGTTCGATGATCTGTTGCGGGATCACGGTGACGGCGCGGGGCGTATCGACGACATCGGCGGTGAAGCGGGGCGAGGCGGGCTCACGGCGGACGCGCCGACCCTCGACATCGACGGTTTCCAGCGTGGAGGTCTGGGCCTGCAGCGCATCGGTCGCCGGATCAGTGCTGATAATGACCTCAGGTTCGGCGGCGAAGGCGGGCCCTGCACAGAGCATGCCGGCGGCGGTAGAGGCGCTGAGGAGAGCACGGAGAGCGGTAGCGTTGGGGAGGGACAATGCGGCGATCCGGTGTTGAAACTGCGATGCGGTCGCAATAGCAGCCTGGCCGGAGCAGGCAAGGCAATTTGCGAGTTAGTCGCAGTTTCATTCTCAGAACGCCGGATGGCCCTCCTCTCCCGAGGAAGAGGGGAAGCTTATCCCACCACCGAAATACAGGGTCGCGCGGCGAGGGTCGGTTCCATCCACGGCGGGGCGGGCATGGACCGATGCGCCTCGGCCAGGGCTTCGGACCAGCGGCGGCCGAGATCCTTGAAGTAGGGATCGTCGGCCTCGATGCGGCGCTGGTCGCCGTGCCGGGTGTCACGCGGGATCACGATCATGTCGAAGGGCGGTCCGACCGCGATGTTCGAGCGGATGGTCGAATCGAAGCTGATCAGCCCCAGTTTGACCGCCTCGGACATCGGGGTGTCAGGGTGCAGGGCCCGGTCCAGGATGGGTTTGCCATACTTCAGCTCGCCGATCTGGAGGTAGGGGGTATCGGTCCCGCACTCGATGAAATTGCCCTGCGCGTAGATCAGGTAGAGGCCCATCTTGCCGCCCTTGATCTGGCCGCCGAGCAGCATGGAGGCCGTGACCTTCAGCGCATCAGCAGCCACTGTCGGCTGAAGGTCCTGGCGCACCTGGTTGAGGCAGTAGCCGACCAGCTGGGCCGCGCGGAACAGGGTCGGGCAGGTCTCGAGCGTTTCCGGCACGTCGTGACCGGGCATGAGCACGCCTTCGGCCAGCATGGCCAGGGCCGTCTGGGTCACCGACAGGTTGCCGGCGGTGGCGATGGAGATGACGCGGTCGCCGGTGATCTCGGTGACGTGCAGCTTCTTGTAGGAGGAGATGTTGTCCACACCGGCGTTCGTGCGGGTGTCGGCGATCATCGCCAGACCCTCATCCACCATCATGCCGACGCAGTAAGTCATAGAGAAAGACTGGCCCCGAACCGGGGCCTCCATCCGAATGGAACAGTCACGTTAACAGATTCGGGATTCAACACGAGGTTAACGGCGTTCATGATCAGGCCTGCGACTGCTGTTGCTGCTGGGTCTGTTGCATCTCGCGCACACGCAGCGCCACGGTCATGGTCTCGCGCCCCCCGCCGTAGCTGATGCCGCGAATGGGCGAGGCCCCGAGCGCGTCGAGACCGCAGGCGACGCGGACATAGTGTTCGGTCGGGCTGATGCCGTTGGCGGCGTCAAAGCCGACCCAGCCCAGATCCTCGACCCAGGCCTCGGCCCAGGCGTGGGCGGCCTCCTGGTTCTCTATCCCGTCGGTGCGGTGCAGGTGGCCGGAGATGTAGCGGGCCGGGATGCCCATGCGGCGGGCGGCCGAGATGAAGATCTGGGCGTGGTCCTGGCAGACGCCCTGACGCTGGGCCCAGGCGTCGGCGGCGGTGTGGTCGGCGGTGGTCGAGCCGACCATGAAGGCGACCGTGCTGTTGATGGCCTGCATCAGACGGTGCAGGCGGGCGAGCGTGTCACCCTGCTCCCCGACCTCGGCGGCGAGTTGGCGCAACGGTCCATCGGCATGGGTCAGAGGAGTGTCGCGCAGGAAGACGAGAGGCGAGAGCCGCTCGGGGCTTCCGCGCAGGACGCCGCCGGTGTCCACGGTCGCGATCTCGCCGGTCACCCGCACCATCAGGGCGTTGGTGGGCCGCTCGGTATAGAGGGTGTGGACGATGTTGCCGAAGGCGTCTTCGGAGCGACGCAGGTGGGCGTCGACGTCGGTCTCGATGCGCCAGTCGCGGACCTGCTGGCCTTCGGTCGAGCGCGGCGTCAGGCGAAGCACCTGGACGATGAACCGGGCGGCGCGGTCGTAGGCGTAACGGGTTTCGTGGTCGATCCGGATGCGCATCCTACACCAGGTACTGATCGTGGACGGCCGCTGCCAGGGCGTTGTTCTCACTCAGAAAGGCGAGGATGTATTCGTGCAGGCCGGACTGGAAGATCTCTTCGATATTGGTCTCGTTGAACCGCGTCAGCCGCGCCGAGGCGATGCGCTGGGCGGGTCCGCGTCGCCCGTAGTCGGTGGCCAGCCGGTCCAGATAGCTGACGATCATCCCCTGACAGCTGGCCAGGGAGCGCGGCATCTGGCGGTTCAGCACCATCAGATCGGCGACCAGCCAGGGGCGGACGCTCTCGCGATAGACCCAACGGTAGGCGGTCAGGGCGGAGACCTCGCGAAGAAGCGTCGTCCACTGGAAATAGTCGAGTTGGCCGCCGACCCGCTCTCCGGCCGGGAGCAGCAGGTGATATTTGACGTCCAGCAGGCGGGCCGTGTTGTCAGCCCGCTCGATCGCCATGCCCAGACGGAGGAACCAGTAGGCGTCGTTGCGCAACATGGTCCGCGACGAGGCGCCCTCGACGGCGAGGGAGACGTTCTTGACCCACTCCAGATAGCGGATGAAGTCGTCGCGCTTGGTCGGTTCGCCGAACTCGTTGAGCCCGTTCCAGGCGCCGTTGATGGCCTCCCACAGCTCGATGGTCAGGGCGGTGCGGACCGACCGGGCGTTGGTGCGGGCCGCAGTGATGCAGGCCCGGATCGAGGAGGGATTGTCCGGCGCGAAGGCCAGATACTCGCGGACCGACTTCTCCGACGGGGTGCGGGCACTGGCCGCGAACTGGCGCGAGACGCCGGCCGAGGCGATGGCCGAGGCCCAGGCCGTGGCGGCGGCGCCGTCGCGGGCCGGCAGCGCGGCCAGACGCACGGCCGCCTCCAGGATGCGCGCCAGGAAGTCGGCGCGTTCCATATATCGGCCGGTCCAGTACAGGCTCTCTGCGGTGCGGCTCAGCACGAAGCGTCTCCTCCCTGTCGCGCGGCGATGGGGAGGTGGCTCGGAGCGTCGCGGAAAGACGGAGGGGTTCTTTCTTGACGCGAACCCGATGTGCTTGCGTCAAAAGCCCCTCCACCACCCGCCAAGCGGCGGGCGGTCCCCCTCCCCATCGCCAAGCGGCGACGGGGAGGAAACATGTTGCGCAGCTCAGTCATCCAGCACCCAGGTGTCCTTGGTCCCGCCGCCCTGGCTGGAGTTGACCACCAGCGAGCCCTGTTTCAGCGCCACGCGCGTCAGGCCGCCCGGAGCGACGCGGATGCCGGCGGGGCTGGACAGGACGAACGGGCGCAGGTCGACGTGGCGGGGCGACAGGCCGCCGCTGCTGTCGAGCGTCGGGGCGGTCGACAGCGCCAGGGTCGGCTGGGCGATGAAATCGTCGGGGTCGGCGATCAGCTTGGCCCGGAAGACCTCGATCTCGGCCTTGGTCGAGGCCGGGCCGACCAGCATGCCGTAGCCGCCGGAGCCGCCGACCTCCTTGACGACCAGTTCGGGCAGCTTGTCGAGCACCTCCTTGAGCGCGTCCGGCTCGCGGCAGCGCCAGGTAGGAACGTTGCCCAGGATCGGGTCGCCGCCCGAGAAGAACTTAATGATCTCAGGCATGTAGGTGTAGACGGCCTTGTCGTCGGCGACGCCGGTGCCGACCGCGTTCGACAGGGTGACGTTTCCGGCGGTGTAGGCCGCCATCAGCCCGGGCACGCCGACCGTGGAGTCCGGACGGAAGGTCAGGGGATCGATCCAGTCGTCGTCGACGCGGCGATAGATGACGTCGACCCGCTTTGGGCCCTCGGTCGTGCGCATGAAGACGATGTCGTCATTGACGAACAGGTCCCCGCCCTCGACCAGCTCGACCCCCAGTTTGTCGGCCAGGAAGCTGTGTTCGTAGTAGGCTGAGTTGAAGGGGCCGGGCGTCAGGACGACGACGTTCGGATCGGCGCCGGCGTGGTCCGGGGCGCTGGCGCGGAGGCTGGCCAGCAGCATGTCGGTATAGGTCTCGACCGGGCGGATGCGGTGCTCGGCGAAGAGGTCAGGGAACAACCGCATCATCATCTCGCGGTTCTCCAGCATGTAGGAGACGCCCGACGGCGTGCGGCAATTGTCTTCAAGCACCACGAACCCGTCCTCGCCCGTCCGGACGAGGTCGACGCCGCAGATGTGGGTCCAGATGTCCCCCGGCGGACGCCGGCCCTGCATCTCCGGCCGATAGTGGGGGTTGGTGAAGATCAGTTCGGCCGGGACGATGCCGGCGCGGATGCACTCCTGCGGGCCGTAGATGTCTTTCAGGAAGGCGTTGATCGCGCTGACGCGCTGCTTCAGCCCCTTTTCCAGTTCATCCCATTCGGACTTGCCGATGATGCGCGGCACCACGTCGAAGGGGATGAGACGCTCGTTGGATTCAACGTCGCCATAGACCGCGAAGGTCACGCCCATGCGGCGGAAGAACAACTCCGCCTGACGCGACCGGGCCTGGAGCAGGTCCGGCGGCGCGGTTTCGAGCCACCGGGCAAGCGTCCGGTAGCTCTTTCGGACCTCCTGGGATCCGGCATGGCCTGACATTTCGTCGAACGTGACGGTCGCTCCCGAACCTGGCGGCCACTTTGGTGATTGGGCAGCGTGGACCGGGCGACAACCGATACGCAACAGTTTTGTTGCGGTGCGGAATTATTCCTCCCCCATCGAGGGATGGGGACCGCAGCGCGTTTGCGCTGTGGTGGAAGGGACCAGCCCCCGACACCGAATCTGCGGCGGGGCCCCTTCGTCATGTCGCGAACACGCGCCGCGCCACCTTCCCTGACGGTGGGACTTCTGACGGGTCAAGACATCCCGGAACATCGCGGCAAGCTCTGCCAGGAAGCGGCTCTGGAGCAGGAAGGCGACGCCCTCGTCCGCAAGAGGGAGGGTCGTGACTCAGCCCTTGACCGTTCCACTGTTACAGCATAGTGGAACGCGCAGATGTCCGACCCTCTTTCCCGCAAGGCCGTGAACAAGGCCGCCGACGACCGGATGGCGCTGTACGACGCCCTCCTGTCGCTGAAGACGCCTGCCGAGCTGGACGCCTTCCTGTCCGACCTGTGCACCCCCGCCGAACTGCGCGCCTTCGCCGAGCGCTGGGCCGTGGCGAGACTGCTGGACGAGAAGTCCAGGACCTATCGCGAAATCGCCGTAGAAGCGGGCGCCAGCCCGACAACGGTCGTCCGCGTCGCGCGTTTCCTGCGCGAAATGAACCATCAGGGCTATCGCCTCGTCCTGGACCGAATGAACAAGAAAGCCTGATTTCCCGATGAGTACCGTACAGGGGCGACTTCGCATCGCCGTGCAGAAATCCGGCCGCCTGGCCGACCGCAGCCTCGACCTGGTGCGGGACGCCGGCCTTCGCGTCGTGAAGGGCGCCAACGACCTGCTCTACAAGGTCGAGAACTACCCGATCGACCTGCTGCGGGTGCGCGACGACGACATCCCGACCTTTGTGGCGGATGGGGTCTGCGACCTTGGCATCGTCGGCGAGAACGTGCTGGAGGAAGGCAAGAATGGTGGCGCGAACGCCTCGGTGATCATGCCGCTGGGTTTCGGCAAGTGCACGCTGAAGCTCGCCTGTCCGCCCACGCTCGACTACGCTGGACCGGCCTCTCTGGAGGGGCTGCGGATCGCGACCTCCTATCCGAAGATCCTCAGGCGTTATCTGGATGAGCGTGGGATCCGAGCCGAGACCGTCGTCATGCGCGGGGCCGTCGAGGTAGCCCCCCGGCTGAAACTGGCCGCGGCGATCTGCGACCTGGTCTCCACGGGCGCAACGCTGGAAGCCAACGGCCTGATCGCCAAGGAGACGGTGTTCGAAAGCCAGGCCGTGCTGATCCGGTCGCCCGTGGCGCCAGAGCCGGGGCTGCAGCATCTGCTGGATTCGATCATCGAGCGGATGGCCGGCGTGGTGTCCTCGCAGGGGGCCAAATATGTCATGCTGAACGCCCCGCGCTCAGCCCTGGACGAGATCACGGCGATCCTGCCCGGCGCCGGCGCGCCGACGGTGATGCCGCTGATGGGCCGGGATGATGCAGTCGCGGTCCATGCCGTGTGTCAGGAGGCCGTCTTCTGGGAGACGCTGGAGAAGCTCAAGCGGGCGGGCGCCTCGGCCATCCTGGTCCTGCCGATCGAGAAGATGATGTGATGAAGCGGTTCGACTGGTCATCGCTGGATGCGGCGGGGCGGAAAGACGCCCTCGCCCGGCCGAAACGGCGCTCGGAAACGCGTGTCGGCGACGTCGTGCGCGCGATCTTTGACGACGTGCAGGCGCGCGGCGGCGAGGCCGTGACCGAGTGGGCGATCAAGCTGGACGGCGCGCCACCGCGGCGCATCGCCATCACCGACGCCGTGGTCGCCGAGGCGCGCAATGCCCTGCCCCCGGCGGATACGCGGGCGCTGCGGGTCGCGGCGGAGAATGTACGTGTCTTCCATCAGGCCACGACGCCCGAGGATTCGAAACGGGTCGAGACGACGCCGGGCGTGACCTCGCGGATCGTCTGGCGACCCATCGGCGCGGCCGGTCTCTATGCGCCCGGCGGCACGGCGCCGCTGTTCTCGTCCCTGTTGATGCTGGCCATTCCGGCGGGCGTCGCGGGCGTGACGACCCGCGTCGCCGTGACCCCGCCGTCGAAGGACGGTTCGGCGCATCCGGCGATGATCCTCGCCGCCGCCGAGGCCGGGCTCGACGCCCTGTGGCTGCTGGGTGGAGCCCAGGCGATCGCCGCCATGACCTTCGGTGTGACGCTCGACGACGGCGAGATTCCCGCCTGCGACAAGCTGTTCGGGCCGGGCAACGCCTATGTGGCCGAGGCCAAGCGCTATGCGTCGTCCCTGCCCGGCGGGCCGTCGGCGGACATGCCGGCGGGGCCTTCGGAACTGCTGGTCATCGCCGACCGGTTCGCCGATCCGGAGTTGGTCGCGGCCGACCTGCTGAGCCAGGCCGAACACGACGCCGACGCCCAGGTCGTTCTGGTCGCCGAGCGGGCCGCGACGATCGACGCAGTGCTCGAAGCGGTCGAGGAGCAGGTCTCCACCCTGCCCCGCGAAGCCATCGCGCGCGCGTCGCTGGCCGAGGCGCGGGCGGTGCTGGTCGGCGATCTGGCCGAGGCGGTCGCAGTGTCGAACCTCTACGGCCCCGAACACCTGGCGCTGCATGTCGAGGACGCCGAAAAGCTGGTGCCCTCGATCCGGGCGGCGGGCGCGGTCTTCGTCGGGCGCTGGGCTGCCGAGACCCTCGGCGACTATGCGGCGGGGCCGAGCCACGTCCTGCCGACCGACGGCGGGGCGCGGACGCTGGGCGGGATCACGACGTCCAGCTTCATGACCTCCATGTCGGTGCAGACGGTGACCGAGGCCGGCGCCGAACGGCTGGGGCCGATCGCGGCTCGGCTGGCGCGGCTGGAGGGGCTGGAAGCCCACGCCCGGGCGGCGGATCTGAGGAGCGTGCCGTGACCCTGCCGGCCCCCTATTCCCCCCTCGTCGCCGGCGGCGACGGGCTTGAGAACTATCCCGGTGACGCGTCCGCCCTGCAGGCGCGCATGGCGCAGATCTACGGCGTCGCGCCCGATCAGGTGCTGGCGGTGCGCGGCCTGACGCACGGGCTGGAGTTGGTCTGGCGGCTGGCGGCGCGCGAGGGCCGATCGGTCGAGGCGCCCGACGCCGAGCCATATGCCGGACTGAGCCGCATCTATCGCGCCAGCGACGGCGAACGGGCGGCGGTGGTGATCCGCGCTCTGGGCTCTGCGGAAGCCGTGGCCGAGATGGCGGAACGGGTCGCGCCGGCCCTGCTGGTCGTCGACGAGGGGCTGGTCGAGTTCGCGGATGCGCCGTCGGCGACGACCCTGATCGCGGACCACGCCAATCTGGTCATCCTGCGCAGCCTGTCGCTGGCCTATGGGCTCGCCGGGGCGCGGGTCGGGGCGGCGTTGGCGCAGGCGCACACCCTGGCCCGGCTGGCGGATGTGGTCGAACCCTACGCCCTGCCCGAGCCTCTGGTGCGACTGGCGATCCAGGCCCTGGACCCGTCGCGGATGATCGAGACGACGGAGCGGATCGCGGCCGTGCGGCGCGAACGCGAGCGGCTGGTGCGCGAGATCGGCCGGGCCATGGTCGTCGAGAGCGGCGTCGGGCCGATCCTGATGGCGCGGCCGTCGGACATCGAGGCGACGCTGGCCGAACTGACCAGATACGCTGTGGCGGCGGACCGGCCCAAAACCGGAGATCGCGATCGGCTGAGGCTGCCGGTTTCGATCAAGCCCGAGGTCAACGACCGGCTGTTGACGGCGCTCGGTCTGGCGCCTGCCAAGACGCGGCCGCACCGGGTCGGGCAGGCCGTGCGCGACACGAAAGAGACGCGCATCGTCTGCGCCGTCGATCTCGACGCGACCGGGCCGATCCGGATCGAGACCGGCGTCGGCTTCTTCGACCACATGCTGGAACAGGTGGCGGCGCACGGCGGGTTCTCGCTGCGCCTGCAATGCGAAGGCGATCTGCACACGGATCCGCACCACACGATCGAGGACAGCGCCATCGCCCTGGGCCAGGCGCTGAAACAGGCGCTCGGCGAACGGCGCGGCATCCAGCGGTACGGCTTCGTCCTGGCGATGGACGAGGCCGAGGCCAAAGTGGCCATCGACCTGTCGGGACGGCCCTACCCCCTGTTCGAGGGGACGTTCGCGACGCCCTTCATCGGCGAGTATCGCACCGACCTGACGGCCCACGTTTTCCGCTCGCTGGCCGAGGCCATGGGGGCGGCGGTGCATATCTCGGTCACCGGCGACGACGACCACCACAAGACCGAGGCCGTCTACAAGGGCTTCGGCCGGGCGCTGCGGCAGGCCATTAGGGTCGAGGGCGACGCCGTGCCGAGCACCAAGGGGGTGCTGTGATGAGCGCATCCGGTTTCCTTCTCCCCTCGGGGGAGAAGGTGGGCCCGAAGGGCTCGGATGAGGGGGCCGCTTCAGCGAATCGGCCTTCGGCAATCGAGCGTGCGGACAGAGCCCCCTCATCCGTCTCGCTCCGCGAGCCACCTTCTCCCCCGAGGGGAGAAGGATCTTGATCGCCATCGTACACCTCGGCGCGGGCAACACCGCGTCCGTCCAGTTCGCGCTGGAGCGGCTGGGCGCCGAAGTCGTCGTGACCTCGGACGCCGCCGTGATCGCGGAGGCCGAGCGGGTCGTCCTGCCGGGCGTCGGGGCTGCGGGCTACGCCATGGAGCGGATGGGCGCCCTCGGCCTGACCGACATCATCAAGAGGTTCGAACGGCCGCTGCTGGGCCTGTGCCTCGGCCAACAACTGCTGTTCGCCGAGAGCGAGGAGAACGGCGGGGCGACGATGCTCGGGTTCATTCCTGGAAGGGTCACCCGGATGCCTGTCCGCGACGACCTGCCGGTGCCGCACATGGGCTGGTCCCAGCTCCATGGGCTGGCCGACGACCCGATCCTGCAGGACGTTCGCGAGGGCGACTATGCCTATTTCGTGCATTCCTACGTCTGTCCCGATACCGATGCGACCATCGCCTGCGCCGACTACGGCGCCGAGGTTCCGGCCATGGTGCGACAAGGCAATCGCTGGGGCTGCCAGTTTCACCCGGAGCGTTCGGCGAAGGCCGGCGCACAAATCTTGCGAAACTTCCTGGAGCTCGACGCATGATCGTCTATCCCGCCATCGATCTGCGGAACGGCGTCTGCGTGCGGCTGATGCATGGCCGGTTCGATCAGGTGACCGAGTATGATCAGGTCCCGGCCGCGCGGCTGGCGGCGTTCGTCGCCGAGGGCGCGACCTGGGTCCACATCGTCGACCTGGACGGCGCTGAGGCCGGCCGCGCGGTGCAGCAAGCCCTGGTCGGCGAACTGGCCGGCAGTATCGACGTCAAGATCCAGTCGGGCGGCGGCGTGCGCGACGTGGACGATGTGGAGCGGCTGCTGGCTGCGGGCGTGTCGCGGGTCGTGGTCGGATCGCTGGCCGTCAGCAATCCGGTCGTGGTGGCGGGATGGCTGGAGCGATTCTGCCCGGATCGGATCACTCTGGCGTTCGACGTTCGAGTCGGCGAGGACGGGGTTCCCGTACCCTCGCTGAAGGGCTGGACCGAGGCCGCGGGGCTGGACCTCTGGGCGGCGCTGGATCGCTATCCGGTCGGGACGCTGAAACATGTGCTGATCACCGACGTAGGTCGGGACGGTGCGCTGACCGGGCCGAATCTGAAGCTGCTGGCCGAAGTGCTGAAACGGCGGCCGGAGCTGAAGGTGCAGGCATCGGGCGGGGTCTCCTCGCTGGAGGACCTGCTGGCGGCGAAAGCCATCGGCTGCGACGGCGCCATCGTCGGGCGCGCGATCTACGAGGGCCGGTTCACCGCGCGACAGGCGATCGAGGCTGTGACTTGACCGCCGCATCCCTTCTCAAGAAGCGAGTCGTCCAATGACGGCTCGACGCATCATCCCCTGCCTCGACGTCAAGGACGGCCGGGTCGTGAAGGGCGTGCGGTTCGAGGGGCATGTCGACATGGGCGACGCCTGCGAACTCGCCGCCCGCTATCGCGACGAGGGCGCCGACGAACTGGTCTTCTATGACATCACCGCGAGCCCCGAGGGGCGCACGCTGGACTATGGCTGGGTGCGGGATATCGCCAGGCTACTGGACATCCCCTTCTGCGTGGCGGGCGGAATCCGCAGCGTGGATCAGGCGGCGGCCTGTCTCGACAACGGGGCGGACAAGGTCTCGATCAACTCGCCGGCACTGGAGCGGCCTGAGCTGATCTCCGAGATAGCCGAGCGGCTGGGGTCGCAGTGCGTCGTCGTCGGCGTCGATAGTCGGCGCGAGGACGGCACCTATGTCGTGCACAAATACACCGGCGATCCCGATGCGCGGCGCCTCGCCGGGCGACGGACGATGGACTGGATCGTCGAGGCGCAGGAGCGCGGCGCCGGCGAGATCGTGCTGAACTGCATCGACCAGGACGGGGTGCGCAAGGGCTATGACACGGCGCAGCTGGCCGATGCGCGGGCGCGACTGACCGTCCCGCTGGTGGCCTCGGGCGGGGCCGGGGCGGCGTCTCATTTCCTCGACGTGTTCGACCGGGCGAACGTGTCGGGCGCGCTGGCGGCCAGCGTCTTCCACTCCGGACAGATCGCGGTGCCTGATCTGAAGGCATTCCTGGCGGGCGCGGGTGTTGAGGTGCGGCAGTGACCTCCCTCTCGATGCATTCCCGCGGAGGCGGGGACCCCGGTTTTCAGACGATCGGGCAGACCCGGCGCGTGCCTCACATCAATCCCGGACGCCGTGCGTCACGAAAGAACTGGATCCCTGCCTTAGCGGGGATGCATGGAACCTAAGATGATCGATCCATCCAACCTCGACTTCGCAAAGGGCGCCGGCCTGATCCCGGCCGTGGTGCAGGACGCCGACACCCTCCAGGTGCTGACGCTCGCCTATATGGACCGGGCGGCGCTGGAGGAGACAATCGAGAGCGGCGAGGCGACCTTCTTCTCGCGCTCGCGGGGCGGCCGCTGGCGCAAGGGCGAGACGTCCGGCAACCGGCTGACGGTCGTGTCGATCACGCCCGACTGCGACGGCGACGCCCTGGTGCTGGCGGTGCGGCCGATGGGGCCGGCCTGTCACCTCGGGACGACCAGCTGTTTCGGCGATGCGGACGCGCCGGGCCTGGGCCGGATCGCGCGTCTGGAACGGACCATCGCCGAACGCGCGAGCGCCGATCCGGAAAGCAGCTGGACGGCGAAGCTCCTGGCGCAGGGGCCCAAGCGGGCCGCACAGAAGGTCGGCGAGGAGGGCGTGGAGACGGCCCTGGCCGGCGCCGCCGGGCCTGATGAAGAGGTCGCATCCGAAGCGGCGGACCTGATCTACCACTTGCTCGTTCTGTTACGGGCGCGTCACTTGTCGTTTCAGGCGGTGCTGGACGTGTTGGCCTCGCGCGAGCGACCGGCCAAACAACCACAATAGACGACGGGGCCTCGTCCCCGACAGGGAGACAGGCAAGCATGACGGCTCTGGTGCTGTTCGGCGGCGGTGGCGATCTGGCGATGCGCATGCTGCTGCCCTCGCTTTATTTCCTCGAGCACGACGGCCTGTTGCCGGACGGGCTGAAAATCATCGGCGCGGCCCGCTCCGAGGAGAGCCGGGACGAGTATATCGAGAAGGTCCGCGCGGCCGTCGAGGGCAAGGCGAAGGCGGACGACGCCTGGGATGACGCCAGCTGGAGCCGGATGAAGGCGCGCCTCGACTATCTCGCCGTCGACGCCACCTCCGCGGAGAGCCTGAAGCCGCTGAAGGACAAGGTGGGCGACGGGGCCTGCACCAGCTTCCTGGCCGTCTCGCCGTCCCTCTATGCGAAGATCGTCACGGCCATGCGTGCGGCGGGTCTGGCCGAGCCCGAAGACCGCGTGGTGCTGGAGAAGCCGGTCGGGCGCGATCTCGAGAGCTTCCGCGCCATCGATGACGCGGTCGCCGACGCCTTCTCGGAACAGCAGGTGTTCCGCATCGACCACTATCTGGGCAAAGAGACGGTGCAGAACCTGATCGCCCTGCGCTTCGGCAACGTCATCTTCGAGCCGCTGTGGAACAATCTGTCGATCGACCATGTCCAGATCACGGTCGGCGAGACCGTCGGGGTCGGCGACCGCTGGCCCTACTACGACGAATACGGCGCGCTTCGGGACATGCTGCAGAACCACATGCTGCAGCTGTTGTGTCTGGTGGCGATGGAGCCGCCCTCGGACCTCGATCCGGATTCGGTGCGCAACGAGAAGGTCAAGGTGATCCGCTCGCTGCGCCCGATCACCGACGAGGACGCCGAGCGCACCACCGTGCGCGGCCAGTATGTTTCGGGCACCGTCAAGGGCCAGCGCGTTCCGGGCTACGACGAGGAGCGCGGCGCGGATTCCGACACCGAGACCTTCGTCGCCATCCGCGTCGACATCGACAACTGGCGCTGGGCCGGGGTGCCCTTCTTCCTGCGCACCGGCAAGCGCCTGCCCGAGAAGCGCACCGAGATCGTCATCCAGTTCAAGCCGGTGCCCCACTCCATCTTCGGCCAGGACGCCCGCGACGAGGATGCCGCCAACCGTATGGTCATCGAGCTTCAGCCCGAAGAGGACATCTCCCTGACGGTGATGAACAAGAAGCCGGGACTGGATCAGCGAATGCAGCTGCAGCCGATCCAGATGAGCCTGTCGTGGGGCGTTGGCGGCAAGGGCGACAAGCCCCCGCGTCGGCGCATCGCCTATGAGCGGCTGCTGCTCGATGCGCTGAACGGGGATTCGACCCTGTTCGTGCGCCGCGACGAAGCGGAAAAGGCCTGGGAGTGGGTCGACGGCGTGTCGCAGGCCTGGGTCGACGGCAAGGTCAGGCCGCAGCCTTATCGGGCGGGCACCTGGGGTCCGGATGCCGCTGACATGCTGATGGCCCGCACGGGCCGGGACTGGAACACGCAGGCATGACCCGCTTCGCTCCGTGCATCCCCGGGAAGGCGGGGCCCCAGGCCTTTGGGCGATCAGCGGCGCCGTGTGAGCACAGCCGCCAACGGACCGTGTGCCTCACGACAGAACTGGGTCCCCGCCTTCGCGGGGATGCACGGAAATAAGATGACCGAAATCGAAACCTTCCCCACCCTCGACGCCTGGTCGGCTACGATCGCCGGCCGCATCGAAGAATCGCTGGCCGCCGCCGTCCTCGCCGACGGCCGGGCCCTATTCGCCGGCTCCGGCGGGTCGACCCCCTCACCTGTCTATGCCCGCCTGGCCCAGGCGGATATCGGCTGGGACAGGGTCGCGGTCACCCTGGTGGATGAGCGCTATGTCCCCGAGACCGACCCGGAATCGAACGCGCGGCTGATCAAGGCCGTGCTGCTGCAGGGGCCGGCGTCACAGGCGACCTTCCTTCCGCTGTACCATTCCGAGGTCACCGTCGACCGGGCGGCGGCGGTGGCGGCGCACAGGCTGGCCGCGGTCGGCGAGCGGTTCGACGCAGTGCTTCTGGGCATGGGCGAGGACGGGCACATCTGTTCGATGTTCCCCGGCAGCCCGACGCTGAAGACCCTGTTATCGCCGACGCTGAAGCCCACGGTGCTGGGCGTGCCGCACGGGCGGGACGGGATAGCGCCGAGCCTGGAGCGGATCTCGATCAACCTGCCGTACCTGATGTCGGCGGGTCGGGTGATCCTGGCCCTCAAAGGCGCAGCCAAGCGTTCGGTGTTCGAGCGGGAGGCCCAGGGCGATCCGGCCGTGCAACCGATCGCGGCGATGATCGCCGCAAATGTCCCGCTCGAAGTCGTCTGGACGGAGGCGAACTGATGGCTCTTCACCCTGTCGTGGCGGAAGTCACCCAACGCATCATCGAGCGCTCGAGAGAGACGCGGACCGACTACACCCGCCGCATGGACGCGGCGCGGGACGCGGGCGTCGGTCGCGCCAAGCTGTCGTGCGCCAACTGGGCGCATGCCTTCGCGGGCCAGACCATCGCCGACAAGCTGAAGGTGATGGACGGCAAGACGCCCAACGTCGGCATCGTCACCGCCTACAACGACATGCTGTCGGCGCATCAGCCGTTCGAACGCTTCCCGGATGTGATCCGCAAGGCTACCCGCGAGGTCGGCGCGACGGCCCAGGTCGCCGGCGGCACGCCCGCCATGTGCGACGGCGTCACCCAGGGGCGGCCGGGTATGGAACTGTCGCTGTTCAGCCGCGACGTCATCGCCATGTCGGTTGGGGTCGCCCTGACCCACGACGCCTTCGATGCCGCCATGATGCTGGGCGTCTGCGACAAGATCGTGCCGGGCCTGTTCATGGGGGCGTTGGCGTTCGGCCACCTGCCCGTCGTCTTCGCCCCCGCCGGACCCATGCCCTCGGGCATCCCCAATGCCGAAAAGGCGCGGGTGCGAGCCGAATACGCGCAAGGCAAGGTCGACCGGTCCGTCCTGCTGGCCAGCGAGATCGGCAGCTACCACTCGCCCGGCACCTGCACCTTCTACGGCACCGCCAACTCCAACCAGATGATGATGGAGCTGGGCGGGCTGCACATGCCGTCGACCGCCTTCGTCCACCCGGAGACCGGCCTGCGCGACGCCCTGACGGCGGCGGCGGCGAAACGGGCGGTCGAGCTGGCTCAGTCCGGCGACTGCCGGATGGCCGACGTGATCGACGAGAAATCCATCGTCAACATGATCGTGGCCCTGCTGGCCACCGGCGGCTCGACCAACCACGCCATCCATCTGGTGGCCATGGCGCGGGCGGCAGGCGTCCTGATCGACTGGACCGACATGGACCAGCTGTCGTCCGTGACCCCGTTGCTGGCGCGGATCTATCCGAATGGATCAGCCGACGTGAACGCCTTCCAGGCGGCGGGCGGCGTGGCCTTCGTGGCGCGGGAACTGGCCCAGGCGGGTCATATCCATTCCGACGTCACCACCATCATGGGCCGGGGCATCCATCATTATTTCCAGGAGCCGGCGATGATCGACGGCGAGCTGGTCTGGAAGGATGGCGTGGCCGAGAGCCTGGACCGCGACATCCTGCGTCCCGCCTCCGACCCCTTCGACAGCGAGGGCGGCCTGCGGCTGGTCAAGGGCAACCTCGGCAGGGCGGTGATCAAGATCTCGGCCGTGAAGCCGCAGCATCGCAGGGTCGAAGGCCCCGCGCGGGTTTTCGACGCCCAGGAAGACGTGCTGGCGGCCTTCCAGGCGGGCGCGCTGGACGGGGGCGGCGTGATCGTCCTGCGCTTCCAGGGGCCCAGAGCCAACGGCATGCCGGAGCTGCACTCCCTCTCGCCCCTGATGAGCGTGCTGCAGGATCGCGGCGTGCCGATCGCCCTCGTCACCGACGGACGGATGTCGGGCGCCTCGGGCAAGACCCCGGCGGCCATCCATGTGACGCCGGAAGCGCTGGAGGGTGGGCCGCTGGCCTATGTGCTCGAGGGCGACATCGTCCGACTGGACGCCGAGGCCGGGGTCCTGGCCATCGACGCCGACCTGAGCACGCGCGAGCGGGCGCGGCCGAACTCGGTGCAGAGCTGGGGCTATGGCCGCGAGCTGTTCGGCGCCTTCCGCGCGGCCGTGTCGTCGGCCGAGCGCGGCGCCTCAATCTGTTTCGCGGCCGAACCGACGCAGCGGCAACCCGAGATCCGCGATGTCGCCGATCCCAATGTGCAGAACCGGGAGATCGACGCATGAGCGACAGCACCCTTCTCGTCGGCGATGTCGGCGGAACGAATGCCCGCTTCGCCCTCGCCCGCATGGTCGACGGCCAGATCACGCTGGACCACCACGAGAGTTTCCCGGCCGAACAGTATCCGACCTTCCTGAAGGGGGTCGCGGCCTTCGTCGATGGCTGCGAGGTCAAACCCTCGGGAGGCGTCATCGCTGTGGCCGGACCGGTGACGGACGGCGCCATCGACCTGACCAACAGCCCTTGGGCGGTGTCGGAGGCCGAGCTTCAGACACTTGGCCTGAACCCTGTGCGGCTGATCAACGACTTCGAGGCGCTGGCCTGGGGCGCACCGGTCGTGCCTGCGGCGGATCTGGCGCATCTGGGCGGCCCGACCCATGGCGATCCGCATTCCGCCATCGCGGTGCTGGGCCCGGGCACCGGCTTCGGCGTGTCGGCCCTTGCGCGGGACATCCACGGCCGGGAGATCGCCCTGCCGTCCGAAGGCGGCCACGCCTGTTTCGCGCCGGGCGATCCTGTCGAGGACGAGATCCTGCGCATCCTGCGTCAGCGCTACGATCGGGTGTCGATCGAGCGGCTGGTCTGCGGTCCGGGCCTGCTCAACATGCACCGGGCGCTGGCCCAGATCGACGGCCGCGAGACCCATATCGATGATCCTGCCCAGATCACGGACGAGGCTATGGCCGATCCGCGCAGCCACTGTGGCGCTACCCTGGCCCGGTTCTGCGCCATTCTGGGCGCCGTGGCCGGCGACGTGGCGTTGACGATGGGTTCGCGGGGCGGGGTCTATATCGCCGGAGGAATCGCGCCGCGCATCCTGCCCTTCCTGAAGGCCAGCCCCTTCCGTGAGAGGTTCGAGAGGAAGGGCCGGTTCCAGGACTATATGGCCGATATCCCGACCTGGGTGATCACCCACAAACATGCCGCCCTGCTCGGGGCCGCACGCGTCGCCTTTGCAGACATCGCGTAGCGTCGATCAAAATTTTCTTCACGCACCCGTGAACCTTCCGTGAGGTGGTGCATTTTTTCGGCTTCACTGGAAGGGATTCCCCATGCGTAAACTGATCATCGCCTCCGCCGCCATTGCCCTGGCCGGCTCGCTCGCCGCCTGCGGCGAATCGGCTGCCGACAAGCAAGCCGAAGTCCAGGCCGACGCCCTGGAGCAGCAAGCTGCGGCCGCTCCGACCGAAGCCCAGGAAACTGCCCTGAACGCTGAAGCCGACCGCATCGAGCAACAGGCCGGTAACGCCGATGGCGGCATGACCACCGCCAACACGCCGAACACCTCGCCTTCGGCTCCAGAAGCCCCGGCCCACTAAGCCGATCGGCACGGGGTGTCATGAACCCCGACTAGCCTTCAGAAGACTACGGAGCCCCCGTCGCGAAAGCGGCGGGGGTTTTCGCTATGTCTTCTTCGGCGGCATCGGGATGAAGGCGCTCGTCCGGCGGATGTAGTCGGCGTATTTGGGCCGAGACTTTCCGATAGCCTTCTCGGTGATGCCGATCCCCGACCAGCGGGTCAGGGTGAAGGTCAGGAAGATCGGCCCGACCACCGAGGCGATCCCGACCCAGCCGGTCTCGGCCGCGATCAGCCACAGCCCCCACCAGACGCAGGCGTCGCCGAAATAGTTGGGGTGGCGGGTGTAGCGCCACAGGCCCGTGTCCAGCACCTTGCCCTTGTTTTTCGGATCCTTGCGGAAGGCGGCCAGCTGGGCGTCACCGACGCTCTCGAAACCGATTCCGACCACGACGACGAGGGCCCCGATCCAGCCGAGCCAGCCGATCGGCCCGTGTTCGACCTGGCCCAGTTGCACCGGCAGGGAGGTCAGCCACCCCAGAAACGCCTGGGGCAGGAAGACGAACAGCAGGGCGGTCTTGCCGAAGCTCCAGCCGTGCTCCCTCTCCTGGGTCTCGACGATCTCGGCGTAGCGGCCGTCGACGCCGTTCGCGCGCCACCGGCGCAGCAGGTGCCAGGCCAGGCGGACGGCCCAGACGGCGCAGAGCCAGAGCAGCAGGAATTTTCGGGTCTGATCGCCATCGGTGCGGGGGAAGGTGATCAGGGCCAGGAGCAGCATCCCCAAGGGCCAGACGCCGTCGATGAAGCTGACATCCTTCAGCCGCAGCGCCAGTCCCCACAGGGCCAGCATCGTCACGGCGAGCAGGGCGAGGTTGAGGCCCAGCAGGGCGGCGAGTTCAGGCAGGGTCATGCGACAGAAACGCTAGCATGACCTGCACGGATGCGTCCTGTACCTTGGGGGCCGTCAGTCGACGCACAGGGTCGGGCCGGCGCGGCCGTTCTCGACCGGGGTGTTGCAACCGAACGGCAGGTCATTTGGCGCGCAGACGCCGGTGACCGCTCCCTCGCGCGGACCCGCGGTCTCGGCGCGGCAGTCGCCGAGGCAGTCGTCACCGTCGCGGCAGACCTTGCCCGCGTCCGGGAAGGGCACGACGCAGCGCGAGGTCTGCAACCGGCCGACGCGCATGATCTCCCCGCCCCGCGCGGCGCAGGCCGCCCCCGCGGTCTGGGTCGGGGCGGCGGCATCCGGGGCCTGTTCAGCCATCGGCGAGCAGGCTGCGGACAACATTGCGAGGGCGACGATCAGGATGCGCATGAATAGTCCTTGCTTACTTGGAGACGTCGCCCCTGGCGAAGCCGGTCCAGACGTCGTCGTAGTCGAGCTGCATCGTCGGCGTGGTTTGCGCCCATTCCGTGGTGCGGATCGGGAAACGGGTCTCGAACATTAAGGCCAGGGTATTGTCCAGCCTGTGCGGCTTGAGGTCGGCCGAGACCGCCTTTTCGTAGCTTGCCTGATCCGGGCCGTGGCCGCTCATGCAGTTGTGCAGCGAGGCGCCGCCGGGGGCAAAGCCGCCCTCCTTGGCGTCATAGGCGCCGGTCACCAGACCCATGAACTCGCTCATGACGTTGCGGTGGAACCACGGCGGACGGAAGGTGTCCTCGGCCACCATCCAGCGCGGCGGGAAGATGACGAAGTCGCAGTTGGCCGTGCCGACCGTGTCCGATGGCGACGTCAGGACGGTGAAGATCGAGGGGTCCGGGTGGTCGAAGCTGACCGTCCCGATGGTGTTGAATCGGGCCGTGTCCCAGCGGTAGGGCGCGTTGTTGCCATGCCAGGCGACCACGTCGAGCGGCGAGTGATCGAAGGTCGTGACCCACAGGCGGCCGGCATATTTCTGCACGCATTCCGTAGGGCGGGTGACGTCCTCGAAGGCCGCGACCGGGGTCTCGAAATCGCGCGGATTGGCCAGGCCGTTCGAGCCGATGGGGCCCAGGTCCGGCAGGCGGAACGGCGCGCCGTAGTTCTCGCAGACATAGCCGCGGATGGGGCCGCTGCACTCGACACGGAAGCGAACGCCTCGCGGGATGACGACGATATGGCCGGCGCTGGCCTCGATCCGTCCGAACTCGGTGACGAAGGCGTGGTCGCCCTCCTGCGGCACGATCAGCAGCTCGCCGTCGGCGTCGTAGAAGACGCGGTCCGTCATCGACCGGTTGGCGGCGTAGAGGTGGATGCCGACGCCGACCTGGGCCTCCGCATCGCCATTGCCGCCATAGGTGACCAGACCCTCGACCCAGTCGGTCGGCGTGGTCGGCAGGGGCAGAGGGTCCCATCGCATGCGGTTCGGGCTGGGCGGGGCGTCGTGGAAGGGGCCGGAGCGGACGCGACCCCGATCGAACGGCTGATAGGCCGGATGCTGGGCCGAAGGGCGCAGGCGATAGAGCCAGCTGCGGCGGTTCTCGGCGCGCGGGGCGGTGAAGGCCGTGCCGCTGAGTTGCTCGGCATAGAGCCCCATCGGCGTCTTCTGTGGCGAGTTCCGGCCGATCGGCAGGGCGCCGGGGACGGCCTCGGTGGCGAAGTGGTTGCCGAAACCGGTCAGATAGGTCGCGCTGTTCAGCGTCATGCGGAGTCTCCCTTGGCGGGAGGTTTAGCGGGGGTGGTTCAGCGCGTCACCCTCTCCCGGCGGGAGAGGGCTTGAGCGCACGACGGCTTGCCGGCGTCCTTGCGTGAAAGGGTGAGGGGCGTGCCCTCACCGATTAGCGCCAGCCCCTCACCCTTTCGGCCAAGACGCATCGCTATCGCTCTGCGGGCCTCAAGCCCTCTCCCGCCGGGAGAGGGAGGGTTTAGTATCCCCCAGCCCGCGCCAGCTTCTCGGCGTGGAAGCCGGCGTCGCCGAGCAGTTCGTTCAGCACCCGCACCCGCTTCATATAGAGGCCGACATCGTACGCCTCGGTCATGCCGACGCCGCCGTGCATCTGGACCGCTTCCTGGACCGCCAGCTCCGCAACGCGGCCGGCCTTGGCCTTGGCGATGGAGACGGCGAGGTCGGCTTTCGGCGCGCCGGCGTCGAGGCGCTGCAGGGCGCCGAGGACGGCGGCCTTGGCCAGCTCCAGCTCGGTGAACAGGTGGGCGGCGCGGTGTTGCAGGGCCTGGAACTCGCCGATCAGCTTGCCGAACTGTTTGCGGGTCTTGAGGTATTCGACCGTGGTCAGGAAGGCCTGGTCGCCAGCGCCGGTCAGACAGGCTGCGGCGCAGGCACGGCCAAGGTTCAGTGCGCCCTCGAGGGCCGCCTCGCCCGCATCGACGTCGCCGATGACGGCGTCAGAGTCGACGTGGACGTCGGTCAGGGTGATGCGGGCGGCGTTGTGGGCGTCGACCATGACAGTGCGCTCGATCTCGACGCCAGAAGTCTTCGGATCGACGAGGAACAGGGTCAGGCCGGCGTCGGTCCTGGCCGCCACGATCAGGGCGTCGGCGATGTGGCCGTCGAGGACGAAGCCCTTGGCGCCGTTGAGCTTGAAGCCGTTGCCGCTGCGTTCGGCCGTGGTGGCGATCCGCGACGGCTGGTGTTTCGGCCCCTCATCGAGAGCCAGTGACAGAATGGCCTCTCCGGCCGCGATCTTCGGTAGCCAGGCGGATTGCTGATCGGCGGAAGCCGCGTCGATCAGGATGCGGGCGGCCAGGATCGACGAGCCGAAGAAGGGCGAAGGCGTCAGGGTGCGGCCCAGACCCTCGGCCACGATGCCCGCCTCGACCGCGCCGAGGCCGGAGCCGCCGTGTTCCTCGGGGATGATGACGCCGGCGAATCCCATCTCGCCGAACGCCTTCCACAGGTCGCGCGACACGCCATCAGCATCTTTCGTGTCCCGCAGTTTGCGGAAGTGGGCGATGGGCGCGTTTTCGCTGAGGAAGCCGTCGGCGGCGTCCTTCAGCATGGTCTGCTCTTCAGTCAGGATCAGGGGCATGGGCTCAGGCTCCCGGCAGCTGAAGCAGGTGTTTGGCGATGATGTTCAGCTGCACCTCGGAGGTGCCGCCTTCGATCGAATTGGCCTTGGTGCGCAGCCAGTCGCGGGCCGGCGTGCCCTTGTGCGAGCGCTCGCTTTCCCACTCCAGGGCGTCCGAGCCGCCGGCGGCCATGGCCAGCTCGTGGCGGCGCTTGTTCAGCTCCGAGCCATAGTATTTCAGCATCGAGGCGATGGCCGGAGAGACCTGTTTGGCCTTCACCTGATCGCCGACCCGCTCCATCGACAGGCGGAAGGCGGCGGCGTCGATCTCCAGCTCGGCGATCTTCGTGCGCAGCATCGGTTCGTCGAGACGACCCGCATCGTCGAGGCCGATGGAATCCGTCGCGACCTGGCTGATCGGACGACCCATGTCGCCGACGGCGCCGATCATCGTCCGCTCGTGCGCAAGCAGGGCCTTGGCCACGTCCCAGCCGCGGTTGAGCGTCCCGATCAGGTTTTCCTTCTCGACGCGGACGTCGTCGAAGAAGGTCTCGCAGAAGGCGGACTTTCCCGAGATCAGCTCGATCGGCCGTGTCGTCACCCCGGGCGTGGCCATGTCGAACAGGACGAAGGAGATGCCGAGGTGTTTCGGTGCCTCAGGGTCGGTGCGGATCAGGCAGAAGATCCAGTCGGCCTTGTCGGCGTAGGAGGTCCAGATCTTCTGGCCGTTGATGATCCAGTGGTCGCCCCTGTCCTCGGCACGGGTCTGGACGGCGGCCAGGTCGGAACCGGCGCCGGGTTCGGAATAGCCCTGGCACCAGCGAATCTCGCCACGCACGATCTCGGGCAGGAAGCGTTTCTTCTGTTCCTCGGTTCCGAACTGCAGCAGCGCCGGGCCCAGCATCCAGATGCCGAAGGACGACAGGGGCATCTGGGCGTCGATGCGGCGCATCTCCGAGGCGAGGACCTTGGCCTGTTCCCGGTCAAGACCGCCGCCGCCGTACTCGGTCGGCCATTGGGGCGCGGTCCAGCCGCGCGCGGCCATGGCGTCCATCCAGCGCTTGTGGGCCGGGGTCTTGAAGGTCGCGTTGCGGCCGCCCCAGACGCGGTCCTCGTCATTGTCGAGCGGACCGCGGCATTCCGCCGGGCAGTTCGCCTCGAGCCAGGCGCGCGTCTCCGCGCGGAAGGTTTCCAGATCGGCCATGGTTCGCTCCCTGACGCCTGTGCCTGCGCCTCAGAGGGACAGGTTAGCAGCGATCAGTCTGGAGAAGCCACCGTGACGCCGCGTCAGCTTCGAGCGTTTTGTCTCCTCCCTGTCGCGGCTTCGCGATGGGGAGGTGGATGCTAGCTCTTGCGAGCAGACGGAGGGGCTCCAGACGGCGGCAAGAACCCCTCCGTCTCTCCGCTTCGCTCCGAGCCACCTCCCCATCGCTGCGCGACAGGGAGGAGACGCCGGGCGTCACTTCGTCGGCAGGAAGGGCGAGAAGGTGATGACGGTGAAGGTGTCGCGGATGTGGGGGCGGGTCTGGACCGACTTCGTGACGAAGGTGCCGATGTCCATCTCCCGGGGCAGCTGGAACTTGGCCAGGAGGTCGTACTGGCCCGAGGTGGAATAGACCTCCGAGACATATTCAACATTGTCGACCATGTCGGCGGCGACGTCATTGGCGTGGCCCAGCTCGCATTTGATGAAGACGAAGATGGCGGTCATCATGGTCGTGGGCTCCGGTGTTCGGGGGCTTGAGTAGCGGATGCGCACGTGAGCGATAAGCCCCCCCAATCAGACTTGGATCTCGAAGCCGGATACAACAACCGGGCCGCCGTGCCCGATCACCCCGTCGTCATGGCCCGGTGGAAGGCGGATGCGGAGGCGGCGCGCGTGCTCCATCCGCCGACCGCCCTGCCCTACGGCCCCGGCAAGCGTGAGGTCATGGACCTGTTCGAGGCCGGGCCGGACGCGCCGGTCGCGGTCTTCATCCATGGCGGATACTGGCAGGCGCTGGATCGATCGTGGTTCAGCTGGATCGCGCCGGCGATTCTGAAGCATGGCGTCAGCCTGGCCGTGCCGTCCTATGACCTGTGCCCCGATGTGCGGCTGGGGCGGATCATCGGCGAGATTCGGGATGCGGTGGCGCTGATCCGCACACGGACCGGCAGGCGGCCGGTGGTGTTCGGCCATTCCGCCGGCGGGCATCTGGCGGCCTGCATGCTGTCGGAGGGACGGGCTTCGGCGGCCGTCGCGATCTCGGGCCTGTTCGATCTGGAGCCGCTGATCCCGACCTCGCTCAACGAGGCGCTGCGGTTGGACGCGCGCGAGGCGGCCGCCCTGTCGCCGGTTCACTGGCCGGTCCCGAACGGATCGACGCCGGGCGGGACGGTTCTGGATTGCGTCGTCGGGGCGGACGAAACGAGCGAGTTCGTGCGCCAGTCGCGGGACATGGCGGACGACTGGGGCGGCAAGGGAGTGGAGGCGCGGTTCGAGGCCCTGCCGGGCCTGAATCACTTTACCGTCCTGGACCCGCTGGGCGACCCGGAGAGCGGGCTGGTGAAGCGGATCGTGGAGCTAGCGAAAGCCTGAAGCCCCTCGCAATCGCGGCAAAGCGTCGCCACTATAGGGGCTCGCGGCACGGGACGGATCATGGCGGAACCGACGGGAATGGGTCTGGGCCACGCGGTGGCGCTGCTGGCGGCGGCGGTCGTCGCCGTGCCCCTGTTCAAGCGGTTCGGCCTGGGCGCCGTGCTGGGCTATCTGGCGGCCGGTCTGATCCTGGGACCGTCGGCCCTGGGCGTCGTGCGTGAGCCAGAGACCATGCTGCATGTGGCCGAGATCGGCATCGTGCTGTTCCTGTTCATCATCGGGCTGGAGATGCGCCCGGCGCGGCTGTGGAGCCTGAGGCGGGAAATCTTCGGCCTCGGCGCCGTGCAGGTGATGACCTGCGCCGTCCTTCTGACCGGGGCCGCCCTGCTGGCGGGTCTGCCCTGGTATGCAGCGGTGATCGCCGGTTTCGGCTTCGCCCTGTCGTCCACGGCCATCGTCATGCAGTTGCTTGACGAGCGGAACGAGAAATCCGGACCGGCGGGCCAGCGGGTCGTGTCGGTGCTGCTGTTCGAGGACATCTCCATCGTGCCGCTGCTGGCGATCGTCGCCGCCCTGGCCGCGACCTACGGGACGGCCGTGGAGGCCGCGAGGCCGGTCTGGATCACCATCGGGTCAGCGGTCGCGGCCGTGGCCGGGGTCTATGTCGCGGGGCGCTGGCTGGTGAACCCGCTGTTCCGCCTTCTGGCGCGCTACGGCGGGCGCGAGGTCATGACAATGGGCGCGCTGGTCGTGGTGCTGGGCTCCGCCTTTGCCGTCAGTCTGGGCGGACTATCCATGGCCATGGGCGCCTTTCTGGCCGGCGTGCTGCTGTCGGAATCGACGTTCCGGCACCAGTTGGAGGCCGATGTGGAGCCGTTCCGCGGCATCCTGCTCGGCCTGTTCTTCCTGGCCATCGGCATGTCGCTGGACCTCGCCGTGGTCGTGCGCGACTGGGCCTGGGTGCTGGGCGGGGTCGTAGCCTTCTCGGCGCTGAAGATGATCGGCGTCTATGCCGTCGCCCGGCTGAAACAGAGCCACGGCGAAGGGCTGTTGCGCGCCGCCCTGATGGGCGAGGGCGGGGAGTTCGCCTTCGTCCTGTATGCGACGGCGGGGGCGGCCGGCCTGTTCGATCCGCGCACGGCGGCGATCCTGTCGGCGATGGTCATTCTGTCGATGGCCCTGACACCGCTTCGGCTGTTTATCGCCGACAGGCTGAGACCGGACGAGGCGCTGGATCCGGACACGGCGGATGGCGTGGACCGGGCCGCGAACCTGCGCGAGCGGGTGTTGATCATCGGTTTCGGCCGGTTCGCCCAGGTCGTGGCGCAGCCGCTGCTGGCCCGCGACGTCGATGTCTCGATCATCGACATGGATGTGGAGATGATCCAGGCCGCCGGAAAGTTCGGTTTCAAGGTCTATTACGGTGACGGCTCGCGCCTGGACGTGCTGCGCGCGTCGGGCGCCGAGGGGGCCGAGACCATCCTGGTCTGCGTCGACAAGCCTGAGGCGGCGGACCGGATCGTGGAACTGGTCAAGGCCGAGTTCCCGCTGACCAAACTGTTCGTGCGCGCCTATGATCGGGGTCATTCGATCCGGCTGATCAACGCGGGCGTGGAGTTCCATATCCGCGAGACCTTCGAAAGCGCTCTCGCGTTCGGCGAGCATGTTTTGAAGGACCTCGGCTTCTCCGAGGACGAGGCGCGCGAGACCATCGAGGACGTGCGTCGTCGCGACGAGGAGAGGCTGGTGCTGCAGGTCTCGGGCGGGCTGCAGGCCGGCCGCAATCTGTGGCGCAACAATACGACGACGCCGCAGCCGGAGCCCTACGTCAAGCCGCGGCGCGAGGCCCAGGCCCTGAACGAGGACGCCGCCGAGGTCATGACCGCCGAGGAGCGAGAGCGGCAACAGGAAGAGGCCTGAGGTCGCCGGCCGAACCCGCGCGATGTTCTGTGGGCTCTAGGGTCGCGTGACGATCCAGTCGTCACCGTCGCGACGGGCGGTCCAGGGCACACCTTCCCAGTCGAGGAAGTTCAGGATCGCGTCGGGATGGGCCGACCCCGCGCCGAAGGGCGAATGGTCGAACCGGCGTGCATCGGCGTCCCACCTCGCACGCCAGCAGCCTCCGTCCCAGGTTTGATAATAAATGACGGTGTCTTCGTGCCCCGCATCGGCGTCTCTGGCCGTATGCAGAAACCGTTCGCCGTCGAGACGCGCCCGCCACAGCGAGCCGTCACAGGTGATATAGGGAATTTCCGTGACTACGCGTTCCTGCGTCGCCGCGGGCTCGCTCGCGGCCCCCGCGATCAGACCCAGCGCCACCCCGACTCCCGCCTGAAACACACGCATGGTTTCCCTCCGGACTGCTCAAGCCTAGCCGTTTGGGCCGCGGGAGTCAGCCCCTGCTGCGGCGCCCCGGCAACAGTCGGGACGACAAACACAACGCTCCGCGAAGGCGAGGAACAGCTTGACCACATCACCATTGTCCTCCGTGAAAGAGGATTGCCGATGCCGACGAAGAAGCCGAACAAGCCCGACCTGAGACTCGTCGTCGAATCCGAGGTCTATGACCTCATGCGCGCCCCCGAAAGCACCAGCGAGCGGGTCAGGCGCCTACAGATGGAAGCACGCGCCCTGGCCATTGAGCAGGTCGAGGCGCTGGAAAAAATCCTGAACGACGCGGCGACCCTGGCCGACGAGATCGCCAAGGGCGGCGACGCCTATCCGGTCGGGGCAAGGGAAATCGCGTCGCGCCTGGCCGAGGACCTGCCGGCCAAGGCCCAGACCATCAAGGCGATCGTGTCGCGCCTGCCGTGACGCCGTCACGGGCGTAAAGCCTCTGCCGCAGGCGCTTCGCGAGGCGGAACACCAGAACCGCCAGGACGATCAGCACCACCGGAACGAGGATCGGGGCCAGGAAGGCCAGGATCACCGTGCAGAAGGCCAGCACGTCCTCGATCAGGGACAGGACCGGATTGCCGACGCCGCCGGTCGTCGCGGTGGAGGTCAGGCGGGCTCCTCCCTGGGCGGCGTTGAAGGCGAAGGCGGTCGGGGCGCCGACGATGACCCCGGCGATGGCGGCCGTGGTCGGGTCGAGGCCGGCGAACACACTGCCCGCCGCGACCGCTCCGGCGACCGGTCTGGTGAAGGCGCCCAGTACGTTGAGGCCGTGATCGACGACGGGGATCTTGTCGCCCGCGAACTCGACGACCGCAGCGACGCCAAGCGCCGCAATGGCGGGCCAGTCCGCCAGCCAGTCCATCTGGTCGTTCAACTGGATGCCGAACAGGCCGAACCGCGCGGCGAGGGCCAGCATCAGCAGCGGCAGGAAGGTGCGCAGCCCGGTCGCCGAAGCGAGGCCGAGCCCCAGCAGGGCAGGCAGGACCCAGGTCTGGAGCGGACCGGCAGCGGCGCCGAGCCCTTGCTGAACGGCTTGAAGGTCGATGCTGTCCATCCTGCTCCTGCCGGTCCGTTGCCGGGCGAATGACGTAGCGCCCCGAAAGGTTTAGCCGATCACGTCGGCGTAGTCCCGATGCCGCCTGAACCAGGCGACCGCATAGCTGCACACCGGCGTCAGTCTATGGTTCCCGGCGCGGGCGTGGTCGGCGAGGCTCTGCATGAATTTGCCCGCTGCGCCGGAGCCGCGCAGTTCGTCCTCGGCCTCGACGTGAAGGATGGCGCGACGGTTCCCCTGAACCGAATAATCGGCCCAGACGCGACGGGTTTCGCCGTCGGCGTCGGTAAAGCCCTGTTCGTACCGTTGCTCGGCCACGACGTCGCAGAACTCGGTCATGAGTATCCCCTCGGCACGGCAGTCAAACCCCCTGGGTCGACGCACCGTTCCGTATGGTCACGCCTGATCAGGCGGGCTTGTCCGACATCAGGTTCACGACGCCGAGAATGCTCTTCACCGTGAACCAGATGCTGAGCAGGAACCACAGGGCACCGAACAGCAGCAGGAACGGGATGCCGATCAGGATGATCGACGCCGCCATGCTGATCGCGATCAGCACCCACAGGGCGATGGTCCACCAGAAGACCGACCAGAACAGCGCGATCTGGGCCTCGATATGCTGGCGCGGGAGACCGGTGGCGGAGCCGCGCGCGGCGTAGGCGACGACCAAGCCGACCAGGACCAGCACATTGGCCGACGGAATCGACAGGATGTAGAGGCCCCAGGCGATCAGGGCGGCGGGCTTGCCCTCGGCCTCGTGGCCGGGCTCGAGCCGAGGTTGCGACGCGTCGGACATGGGGACTCTCCTAGAACAGCCAGGCGCGCGGTCGCTCGATCGGACGGCCCGCCTTGAGTTTCAGAACGCCGCCGGCCCCGCGAAGGATCAACCACACCGCCAGGACGAACAGGACGAAGACGCCCAGGCCCACAGCGATCAGGATGGCGCCGAGCAGGGCGACGACGGCGCCGGCCCACAGGGTGCGCTGCTGGAACATGAAATGGCTGGCGGCCACTTCGCCTTGCGGACCTGCACGGCCGGTGACGGCCAGCAGAGCGATCAGGGCCGAGACGCCCAGGGTCGGCACGGCGAACAGGATCAGGGCATAGACGGCATAGATGCCCATGGCGCCGTCGATCGGCGCGGGCTCTTGGCGGCGACTCGCAAAAACGCCGACGGGTTGTTCGGGCATCGGCGTCTCGCGGGCCCATTGCGGCATCGGTTCCGCCGTGATCGGCGGACTCGGGATCGGCTTCGGCGCGGCGATCTCGGGAACCGGGGCGTCCACCGGGCCGGGCTTCGCGACGAAAAGCTCGGGCTCGGGAGCCGGCGCTTCAGATTCAGGCTCGACCGGGTGCGGCGCGGGCGCGCGCATCTGACCCTCCAGCGCGGCGGGCGAGGCAAAACCGATCAGGTCGTCGTCATGCAGCTCCGGATCAGAGGTCTGGGGCGCATTGGGATCGCCGGGCTCGGCCATCGGGGTCCTCGCGTTCATGGTCAGGACAATGGCGGGGCCGCCGGTCGGAGGCAAGCCGAACCGCGCGTAACCTTACCCCTTCAGGTCGTTGATCGACAGATCCGCCCGATCGATCCAGCTTCCGGCGGCCCAGGCGCGTTCGGCGGCGCTCAGGTGCTCGCCGATGATGATGGCGTTGGTCGGAGTCTCTTCCAGGGTGAGTTCCACGCAGCGGTAGGGGGAGCCGTCGTCGGCCAGGATGGCGTCCAGCTTGCGACGCAGGGCGACCGCAAAGGCCTCGGTCGTCGGATCGCCGTCGAACACCATCAGGCGGGCGACCCGCTGAGGCTCATTCGCCTGGAACCAGGCCAGCATGGGATCGGCGCCGTTCAGCTGGAAGGCGTGATCCACGGCCTTGTCGATGAAGCCGTGCCAGCGGCCCTTCAGCGTTTCGAACGAAGTGACGAAGTTCGAGGCGCCGAAATCCATCTCCGCCTCCGTGGCCAGGACGACGTGGACGAACTCGTTGTGGCCATGCGGCACCGCGCACCGCGACGCGGGGTCGGAGAGCAGGCGGTGGGCCATCGAGAAACGGCGGGTGAAACGAACCTGGGGCATTGCGCGGCGACATGTCGTGCCGAAAGCCGGCAAAGGCAAGGCTGGAGCCGAATCAGCAGCCCCCTTGTCCTTCGGACGAGACCCTTCAGCGTCTGTACGTCAGTTCGCACCCGGCCCCGTCGGCGGCCTCCAGCGCGTCCGGCTTGTCGATCCGCACGGTCACGCCGAGCACCCGGGCATCCTCCAGACAGTGCAGGGCCAGCCGCTCGGCGAAGGTCTCGACCAGGCCAACGTGGCCCTCGGCGATGATGCGGCGGGCGGAGGCGGCGACGGTTTCGTAGTTGATGGTGTCGGAAAGGCCGTGGACCTCGGCGGGGCCAAGATCGAGGGTCACGTCGATGACCAGGGTCTGCAGCCGGCCGTGCTCGTGGTCGTAGACACCGATACCGGCCTCGACCCGCAGGCCCTTGACGAAAACGGTCAGGTTGGCGCGCCGGGCGGCCGAAAGGGGTTGGATCACGGCGGGTTTCACTCGGCGATGTCGGGGGTCTGCCAGGCCAGGTGCTGGCCGCCGTCCACGGCGATCATCTGGCCGGTGACCGAGCGGGCGTCAACGAGATAGACGACGGCTCCGGCGATGTCCTCGGACGACGGGCCGTGGCCCAGAAGCATGGCGGCCTGTTCGGCGGCGAACTCGGCCTCCGACTGATGGATCGAGGCCAGGGTCGGACCGGGGCCGACGCCATTGACGCGAATGCGAGGGGCCAGCGCCTGGGCCAGGGTCCGCGTCGCCCACCACAGGCCGTTTCGCGACAGGGCATAGGAGAAGAAGCGCGGGTCGGGCTTCAGCACCCGCTGGTCCAGCAGGTTGACGATCGAGGCGCCGTCGGGAGCCTGGGCGGCGAAGGCCTCGGCCAGGACGAGGGGGGCGCGAAGGTTGGTCTCCAGATGCAGGTCCCAGGTCTCGCGGGACAGGCTGCCGACGCGGTCATCCTCGAACACTGAGGCATTGTTGACCAGGATGGAGATCGGGCCGAGCACCTCGACCGCCGCCGGGATCAGGGCGCGGGTCCCGGCCTCGTCGGTCAGGTCGGCGGGCAGGACCGCGGCGCGGCGACCGAGCGCGCGCACCTCTTCGGCCAACTGCTCCGCGTCCGCGACCGAATCCCGATGGTGGATAGCGACGTCATGGCCGCGCGCGGCCAGAGCCAGCACGATGGCGCGGCCGATCCGGCGCGCACCGCCCGTGACGAGCGCCGCGCCGCGCTGGGGTTCAGTCAACTCGGCCGAACTCGAACAGGTTAATGGCGCCGAGAACGGCGACGAAGCCGAGGATGATGTAGAGGGCCAGCATGGGGAGCTCCTGATTGTGACGCCGGAATAGAGGGCGCAGTCGAACGGTTCAAGGTGTCGATGCGAGCAAGGCCTGGAACGCAACAAAGCCCCGATTGAAGATCAGCGTTGTGACGAACAAACAAGGCGACCGCCGTGAACCCTAGCGAACGCGATATCCTGAGCAAGGTCCCGGCCATCACCGCCGGCTTCTGGCTGATCAAGATCCTGGCCACGACCCTGGGCGAGACCGGCGGCGATACCGTCAGTATGTCGATGGGGCTGGGGTATCTGACCGGCACGGCGATCTTCGCCACGATCCTGCTGGTGCTGGTGGCGGCGCAGATCCGGGCGAGGCGGCGTCACCCGTTCCTGTACTGGGCGACGATCATCGCTTCGACCACTGCCGGGACCACCCTGGCCGACTTCGCCACGCGGTCGCTGGGGATCGGCTATACGGGTGGTTCGGCCTTGCTGCTGGCCGCAGTGCTGGCGTCGCTGTTCGTCTGGCGAAGGGTCGAGGGCGAGATTCAGTCCGACACCGTCAGCTCGCCCCGCGCCGAGATCTTCTATTGGGTGACCATCACTCTGTCCCAGACCCTGGGCACGGCGCTGGGCGACTGGACGGCGGACACCGGCGGGCTGGGCTACCTGGGCGCGGCAGCGGTGTTCGGAGCCCTGCTGGCGGTCGTGGCCGGGCTGGCGCTGTGGACGCGCGTCAATCGGGTGCTGCTGTTCTGGGCGGCCTTCATTCTGACGCGACCGCTGGGCGCGACGGTGGGCGACTTCCTCGACAAGCCGCTGGACCACGGCGGACTGGCCTTTAGCCGACCTGTCGCATCGGCCGTGCTCGCCGTCGTGATCGTGGGGCTGATCCTGTTACTGCCCCAGCGAGCGGGCGGCCATCCGGGCGGCGGAACGGGCCGCACGATCCCGGCGGTCTGACGCAGGCGTTGATCGTCGGCCGTCCCTGTCGGACAAGGCGGCCATGACCGACTTTCCCGTGACCATCTTCCACAACCCGGACTGCAGCACGTCTCGCAATGTGCTCCGGGCCATTCTCGACCAGGGCTATGCGCCGAAGGTCGTGCTCTATCTCGAGAGCGGCTGGACGGCGTCGCAACTGACCAATCTGATCGCGCGCATGGGCGTTCCGGCCCGCGCCGTCCTGCGCGAGAAAGGCACGCCCGCCGAAACGCTGGGTCTGCTCGATCCGGCGGTGTCCGATGAGACCCTGATCTCGGCCATGGTCGAGCATCCGATCCTCGTAAACCGGCCGATCGTCGAGACGCCGCTGGGCGTGGTGATGGGGCGGCCGTCGGAGCGGGTGTTCGAGGTCCTGGACCGGCGGCCCGAACGGTTCGTCAAGGAGGACGGCGAGGTCGTCGTCCTGTAGCGTCGCCGCATGAACTGGCGCGTCCGAATCGAGCCCTTCACCCGGCCGCTGTTTTTTACCTACTCGCGCCTGCAGCGCGGCATGACGCTAGGCGTGCGGTCCGTGGCGGTCGATGCCCAGGGGCGGGTCATGCTGGTGAAACACACCTATCTGGCCGGCTGGTGGCTTCCGGGCGGCGGTGTCGATCGCGGCGAGACCACCATGGACGCCGCCGCGCGCGAGCTGTTCGAGGAGACGGGGCTGAGGGCGACCACGCCCGGCCGGCTGGTCTCGGTCCATTCCAACGAGCGGTTCTTCAAGGGGGATCATGTCCTGGTCTATCGCTTCGACGCCTTCGAGGCGGGCGCGTTGACCCACCATGGCGAGATCGCCGAGACCGGCTGGTTCGATCCGCGGAGCCTGCCCGAGGATGCGCACCGGTCGACCCGTGACCGGATGGCCGAGATGTTCGGCGGTGCGCCCGTCGATCCGCGCTGGTAGAGGCTGAACGTATGAACTTCGCACCCTGGATCGCCATGCTGGCGGTCGTCCTCGCCGGCGGCGCCACCGCGCTTCAGGCCCCGACCAATGCCCGGCTGGCGACAGCCTTGGTCAGCCCGGTCAACGCGGCCTTCGTCTCGTTCGCCGTCGGCACGGCCGCGCTGGGTATCCTCGCGGCCATTCTGCACACGCGGCCGGACATCACGGCGGCCAAGGGTCTGCCCTGGTACGCCTGGGTCGGAGGCCTGTACGGCGCGATCTTCGTCGTCGCCGCGACCTGGGCCGTGCCCCGGCTTGGCGTGGCCATGACCATCACCCTGATGGTGGCGGGCCAGTTAATCATCAGCCTGGCGCTGGATCATTTCGGCGCCTTCGGCGTGCCGCGCGCCCCGGTCAATCTGGGCCGGATCGCGGGCGTGGCCCTGGTCATCGGCGGCGTCATTCTGGTGCGCCGGAGCTAGGCGCGCTGTAACCGTTTCGAGCCTGGCGGCGAACCGGAGGGGAACCTTCACCGGAGCCTCCATGATCGAATCCCTGTCCCCGCCTCGCCTCGACGGCCGCGCCGCCCTGCGGTTCGGCATCGCCCTGATCCTGCTGTGGTTCGGCTACATGAAGTTCCTGCCCTACGAGGCCGAGGGCGTTCGCGGCATCGCCGAACACTACTGGCTGTTCAGCTGGCTCTATCCGCTGGTCGGCGTGGGCGGCGCCTCCGCGGTGATCGGCGTGCTGGAGGTCACGGCAGGCGTCCTGATCGCCCTAGGCGGCCGTTTCCCGTGGGCGGGACTGCCTGGCGCGCTGATGGGGGTGGCGACCTTTGTCGTGACGCTGAGTTTCTTCTTCACCGCACCCGGCATCTGGCAGGACGGCTACGGCTTCCCCGCCCTGGGCTCGACCGGGCAGTTCCTCACCAAGGACGTCGGGCTTCTGGCCATCTGCGTCTATCTGGCGCTAGACGCGTGGAAACGGCTCGACCTGTGACCTGACGCCGGGCGGACGGAGTGCTATCCGTCCGCCATGTCAGCCCCCCTCCCCGACGCCGGCCGCAACTGGGTCGACGCCCGAGCGCCCGAAGGCCTGAAGCCCTGGCTGAAGCTGGGGCGGTTCGACCGGCCGATCGGGATCTGGCTATTGTTGCTGCCCGGGTGGCAGGGGATCACCCTGGCGCTGGCCCAGTACAGGACGATACCCGACCTCCATGAGCTGTGGCTGTTCGTCGGCTTCGCCGTCGGCGCCTGTCTGATGCGGGCGGCGGGTTGCGCGTTCAACGACATCGTCGATCGCGAGATCGACCTGAAGGTCGCGCGGACGGCGGCGCGGCCGATCCCGTCAGGACGGATCAGCGTGCGGCAGGCGTGGCGGTTCGTGATCGGGTGCAGCCTGGTCAGCCTGTCGATCCTGCTGACGCTGAACCTGACGGCGGTGCTTCTCGGCGTCGGGTCGCTGGCGCTGGTGGCGGCCTATCCCTTCATGAAGCGGATCACCTGGTGGCCGCAGGCCTGGCTGGGGCTGACGTTTAACTGGGGCGCGCTGATGGGCTACGGCGCCGCGACCGGCGCCCTGTCCTTCCTCGTCTGGGCCAATGGCCAATGGAAGGTCGTGACAGGCGACTGGCTGACCTTCGCCGTCGCGCCGGGCGTGAACGGAGAACTGACGATCGCGGCCATCCTGCTCTACGTCGGCGGCGTGTTCTGGACCCTCGGCTACGACACCCTCTACGCCCTGCAGGACATCGAGGACGACGCCATGGTCGGGGTGAAGTCCTCGGCACGCCGATTGGGCAAGGGCGTTAAGACCGGAGTCGCCGCCTTCTACGGGCTGGCCGTGCTGTCCGCCGTAGCCGCCGGGGCGGTCGCCGGACTGGGCGTGGCCTTCTACGTCGGCCTCCTCGTTTACACCGCCCATCTGGCCTGGCAGGTGCGCACCCTGAGGCCCGCCGACGGCGCCCTGGCGCTGAAACTGTTCAAGTCGAACCGGGAAGCGGGGCTGATCCTGCTGGCGGCCATCGCCCTCGGCACCGTATCACTGCCCGTCTAGTCAGGAGATCGCCATGACCATGCCGTTTCGTCTCGCCGTTCTGAGCCTCGCCGTCGCCGCGACCCTGGCCGGCTGCAACCGCGACAAGGCGGCCGAGCCCGCCCCGCCGGCCGCCACCGCTGGAACCGGCGCAATCGTGACCCCGGCCGACGCCGCCGCCCCGATGGCCTTTGAGTCCAAGACCGCCTTCGCCGAGGTCAGCCTGACCCTGCCTGTCGCGATCAAGGCCCAGCCGGACCTTCACGCCCGCCTCTACGCCGCCGCCGTCCGCGACCTGCGCGAGTTCTCCGAAGGGGCCCAGGCCGACCGCACCGAGGCCGGCGGCGACGCGGGCATGGGCGCCTACAACAAGTCCATCGAGATCACGCCCGGCGCCGAGACCGGCAAGCTGTTCAGCCTGATCCGCACGGATTCGGAATACACAGGCGGGGCGCACCCCAACTCGTCGTTCGCCGCGATCCTCTGGGACAAGGCGCTGAAGCGCGAGCTCGCGGCGGCAGACCTGTTCACCAAGACCGGCGACCTGTCGGCGCTGGACAATGCCCTGTGCGCCGCCATCAACGCGGAAAAGAGGAAGCGCGACCCGCAGGCCCGGACGGTGTCCCTGACCGGCGGCGATATGTGGACATGCCCGCGCGCGGCGAGCCTTCCCTTCGTGCTGGCCCAGGGCACGATGCCGGGCAAGACGGGCGGACTGGTCTTCCTGATCGGGCCCTACATGGTCGGGCCCTATTCCGAGGGCGCCTACGAGGTGACCGTCCCGCAGAGCGCCTTCCGGTCCCTGCTGGCTCCCGCCTATGCCGACGAGTTCGCCGGCCAGCCCAAGCCGGAAGCCTGACGCAATCTTCTCCCTCACCTCTATGGGGAGGGTGGCCGAGGGAAGCGAGGTTGGGTGTGGCCTGTCCGTCCGTGCGAACTCGCCATTCGTACCCCACCCTGATCGCTGCGCGATCGTCCCTCCCCATGAAGGGGAGGGAAAACATCACGGCCTACTTCAGAAACTCGTCCACCAGCGCGTCGAAGCGCGCCGGCTGGTCGGCCATGATGAAGTGGCGGCTGGCGTCGACGCGGATCACCTTCACGCCCGGCAGGGCGGCGTATTCCCGCTCCCACAGGCCTTGCGCCATGGCGGGCGGCGGGCCGCCGTCCGGATCGGTGGCGTAGAGGGCTGTGACCGGGGTGGTCATGGCGGCCAGGCCCGGACGGGCGTCGGTGGTCATCACATCGCTCATCGCGGCGGCGAAGGCGTGCCGGTCGCTCGCCATTGACCAGTTGATGATGTGCTCGCGCATGGCCGGATCCCGGGCGAGGCTCGCCGCAGTTTGACCCTGTTGCGTCCGGAAGGCGGCCTCGTCTGCCGCGAGGATGCCAGCGGCGGCCTGGGCGGCGAAGGGACGAGCCTGATCAGCGGTCACGGTCGGGCCGAACATGGCGCTGTAGAACGGCAGGGCATCGACGATCATCAGTCGGCCGACGCGATCCGGATGCGACTGGGCCAGCAGCAGGCCACTGAGCCCCCCCCATCGAGTGGCCGATGACCGCTGGATGATCGAGGCCGAGCACGGCGATGTAACGGGCGAGTTCCTCGACCTCGGGCGTAACGAACGGGCCGTCGCCGTGGTTCCAGGGTTCGCCGGCGAAGCCCGCCAGCTGAACGAGATGCACCCGATGGGTGGCGGCGAGCCGGGTGGCCAGCGGACGCCAGACCTCGCGCGACGAAGCCAGGCCGGGGATCAGGATGACGTCGGGGCCGGAGCCGAACACCTCCACCGAAAGCCGGTCGGAGGCGAAGGGCGCAGTTTGCGAGGCGCCAGCGGGCTCGGCGTGAGCCTGGTCGTTGGCCACGATACAGGCGACAAAGACGCCGACAATGATCGCGAACCAGGCACGGGGGCGCCGGCACGCAGGAAAGGCGCGTGAAAACATTATAGTCTCCTTTGTAAGGTTATGCTGACTTATGCATTAGGCATGGGGATTGTCGAAGACGTCTTCCACCGCGCGTTCGAACAGGGCGGCGATGCGGTAGGCGAGGTCGAGGGACGGGTCGTGCTTTTCGGTCTCGAGCGCATTGACGGCCTGACGAGAGACTCCCAGCGCCTGACCCAGCTGTTCCTGGGTCCAGCCCTTGCCGGTGCGCAACTCGCGCAACGTGTTCTTCATCGGCCCGTGCTCTTCACGAACGGAGAGATCAGGCCGAACAGGCCCCAGAACAGCGGGTAGATCAGCCAGCCCGGCGCATGCCACGCGCCGCCGTAGCTCTCGGCAAAGCCCCAGCCGCTGAACAGGGCCATGGCCAGTCCGGAGGCGATGACGAAGCGTTTCGCGGTCAGGGCGCGCACGAACTCGTCGGCCTCGTTCATCAACGACAGGGTGGCCCAAAGCTGCCCCGCGATCGGCGCGGCGACGCACAGGCCCAGGACCACGCCAGCCGCCTTGCCGATGATCTCGTCGAAAGCGCCGAAGATGGCCGCCACATTGACCAGGACATAGCCGGTCATGAACATGTTGGTGCGGATCACATAGCGCTTATGCGCCGGATCCATTGTCTTCCACGAGGCCATGTGCGAACTCCTTTTGTAAGGCCCACCTTACACGATGATTTTGTCAGGTCAACATGACTTTTGTCAGGTGATGCTGACATGCATCGAGGCGGCTTGGTGGGCGCGCGGAGGCGGCCTATCATCACCGCCATGCCCGCCGCCCCGCGCATATCGCCCGCCGAGGTCTTCGCTCCCGACGCATGGGCGCCCTTCCAGGCGCGCTCGGCGTGGAAGGGGCCGCTGCTGGTCGTCCACTGCTGGGGCGTCATCGCCTTGGCCGTCCTGGCGGGGGTCTGGCAGCCGATCCTGATCCCGCTCTGCGTCATGATCATCGGCACGCGCCAGCTGGGTCTCGCCATCCTGATGCACGAGGCGGCGCACGGGGCGCTGGCGAAGACCCTGAAGCTCAATGATGTCCTCGGCCACTGGCTTTGCGCCGTGCCGATCGGAGCGTCGCTGGACGCCTATCGCCCCTACCACCTGTCACACCACCGCTTCGCGCAGCAGCCGGAAGACCCCGATCTGGTCCTGTCGGCGCCCTTCCCCGTCTCCGGCGACTCCCTGCGGCGCAAGATGATCCGCGACCTGACCGGCCAGACCTTCTTCAAGCAGCGGGTCCTGCTGCCGCTGGCCGTGCTGCGGAAGCGATCGGCGGCCGGGGAGGCCCATGACTATGACGCCATCGTCACCGGCCGCTCGGTCGCGCCCTTCCTGCTGGTCAATGCTGTGATGCTGGCAGGCTTCATCGTCGCCGGCGTCTGGTGGGCCTGGTTCGCCCTGTGGCTGCTGCCCATGGCGACCTGGTTCCCGCTGGTCACGCGCCTGCGCAACATCGCCGAACACGCCTGCGTCGAGGGCTCGGCGACCGATCCCTTCCGCGCCGCCCGCACGACCCGCGCGAGTTGGTGGGAGCGCGCCTTGATCGCCCCCTACTGGGTCAATTTCCACGCCGAGCATCATCTGTTCATGCACGTCGCCTGCTGGAACCTGCCGAGCCTGCACAAGGCGATCCGGGCGACCGGGCCCGGCGAGCGGATGGAGGTGGCGCCCGGCTATGTCAGCGTCCTGCGTCAGGCCGCGTCCGGACGGATCGCCGAGACCGCGTGACCATCACCGATCCCGCCGCCTTCATCCTGGCCAACACCCGGCTGCAGGCAGTGCCGCATGCGCCGGAGATCTCCCTGTGGCTGGCCGACGAGATCACCCCGATCTGGAAACTGACGGAGGAGGAACTGGGCGAGCTGGGCCTGCCGCCCCCGTTCTGGGCCTTCGCCTGGTCGGGCGGACAGGGGCTGGCGCGCTGGGTGCTGGATAACCCAGACACGTTCGCCGGCAAGACCGTCGTCGACTTCGCCACCGGATCGGGACTGGTCGGGGTGGCGGCGATGAAGGCGGGCGCGGCGAGCGTGCTGTGCGCCGATATCGACCCCTTCTGCGAAGCGGCGGTAAGGCTGAATGCCAAGGCCAACGGCGTGGCCCTGTCCTTCACCGACGCCAACCTGCTGGACGCGGCTCCGCCCGAGGTCGACATCCTCTGCGCCGGCGACGTCTGTTATGAAAAGCCGATGACCGAACGGGTCATGGCCTGGCTGAGACAGGCGCGATCACACGGATCGCAGGTCTTCATCGGCGATCCGCACCGGACCTATTTCCGCACCGACGGCCTGACCCATCTGGCCGAATACCAGGTGCCGACCACGCGCGAGCTGGAGGATTTCGCCATCAAGCGCAGTTCGGTCTTCTCGCTGGATTGATCGCGGCCACGCTTGGTCGAAACGGCGTCTGGCCCCATCTTGATGGACATGAAAGTCGCAGCCGTCATCCTGCTGTCCGTCCTGTCCGCCGGGACCGCGTCGGCGCAGGTGTATTCGCCTGGCCAGCCCTATATCGGCGACCCCATGGCCGATCGGCTGCGCGATCGGATGGAAACCCAGCGCCTTCAGTCCGAACAACAGGCCGCCTATGCTCGCCAGCAGCAGCTCAGCGCCCGCCTGACCGAGGCGGAAATCCGCGCCCAGCGCCAGCCGGAGCCCTATGTGCCTCTCGTCGATGTCCCAGCCTCGCCCGACGCCCAGCGGCGAGCGCGCGAAGCGGCCACGGCGCGCCGTGAAGCCGTCTCGTCCGGCGTGGGTCAGATCGACGACTGGCTGGCGCGTCAACCGCGATAGCGGGCGCCGCGACAGGATTGCATCCCTTCCCCTCCGGCTGCGTTCCGGCCTAGCTTGAGCGGGACATACGGGAGACGGCGATGCGTTGGCAGGGCGGACAGCGAGGCGGCGGGATCGAGGATCGCCGCGGCATGGGCGGCGGAGCCGTTGCGGGCGGAGGCATCGGCGTCGCCGTGCTGGCCCTGATCGGCTATTTCGTCTTCGGCATCGACCCCTCGACCACCACCCAGGTCGCCAGCCAGTTCGGGCAGGCGGGAACCTCGCAAGAGGGGGTCCAGGGTACGCCTGAGGATCAAGCCGGTCTGTTCGTCGATATCGTGGGCAAGAACATCAACGACGTCTGGGCGACGAAGCTCGAAGGCTACCGGCCGCCCGACAACATCGTCATCTATGAGCAAGGCACGCCCACGGGCTGTGGCTTCGGTCAGTCGGCGATGGGGCCATTCTACTGTCCGACCGATCGCCAGGTCTATCTGGACCTCGCCTTCTGGCAGGAAATGGAGACCCAGCTCGGGGCCTCCGGCGCCGACTTCGCGCGCGCCTATGTCCTGGCCCACGAGATCGGCCACCACGTCCAGACACTGACCGGGGCGTCTGAACAGGTTCAGCGGGCGCAGCAGAGCGCCTCTTCCGAGGCCGAGGGCAACCGCTATTCCGTGGCGCTGGAGCTCCAGGCCGACTGCTACGCCGGGGTCTGGGCCGCCAATGCGGCCTCCGTCTCCGGCGGCGAGGTCGCGGTCGAACAGGGCGACCTGGAGGAGGGCCTGCGCACTGCCTCGGCCATCGGCGACGACACCCTGCAGCGTCGCTCGGGCGGACAGGTCAGCCCGGAGAACTTCACCCACGGCTCGTCGGCCCAGCGAATGGAATGGCTGCAACGCGGCTATCAGACCGGCGATCCGGCGAGCTGCGATACGTTCCAAGGCCTCTAAAGGCCGCTTGTTGCATCGCACACGGCGCGGCATGGTCGCGCCGTGACCGCCCCTGCCCTGACCACACCCGAAGTCGCCTCCCCCGCCGCCAGCCTGCGCGCGGCGCGACGCATCGTGGTCAAGGTCGGGTCCTCGCTCGTGGTGGACCAGAAGGCCCCGGCGACCCTGTGGCTGGCCGGTCTGGCCGCTGATATCGCTGCGCTGCGGGCCCAGGGGCGACAGGTCGTGATCGTGTCGTCAGGGGCCGTCGCGCTCGGGCGCGGTCGGCTCGGGCTGGAGAAGAATGCACGGCTGGACGAGAAACAGGCCGCCGCCGCCGTCGGACAATCCCTGCTCATGCAGGCCTGGGAGGCGGCGCTGGCCGGGGCGGGCCTGACGCCCGGACAGGTCTTGCTGACCCGCGACGACACGGAACGCAGGCGGCGCTGGCTCAATGCGAGGGCGACGCTGGAGGCCCTGCTGAAGCTCGGCGTCGTGCCGGTGGTCAACGAAAACGACACCGTCGCCACGGAAGAGATCCGCTACGGCGACAACGACCGGCTGGCGGCGCGCACGGCCCAGCTGGTCCGGGCGGACCTGCTGATCCTGCTCTCGGACGTCGATGGTCTGTACACGGCCGATCCGCGTCGCGATCCGGCGGCCCGGCACCTGCCAATCATCGAGAGCCTCGGGCCCGAAATCCTCGCCATGGCGGGCGGGGCCAATGCCGCCGCCGCCGTGGGCACCGGCGGCATGGCGACCAAGCTGGAGGCGGCGCGCATCGCCCGGTCGGCCGGGTGCGCGACCCTGATCGTCTCGGGACTGGAGGCGCGGCCGCTGAGTGCGGTCGCCGCAGGCGCACGCGCCAGCCTGATCACCGCGACCGCCACACCCCTGCAAGCCTACAAGGCCTGGATCGCGGGCAGTCTGGAACCGGCAGGAGCGCTGACCGTCGACGACGGCGCGTCCCAGGCGCTGGCGAGCGGACGCAGCCTCCTCGCCTCAGGCGTCAAACACGTCGAGGGCCGGTTCGACCGGGGCGACTGCGTGCGCGTGATCGGGGCCGATGGCGGGGTGCTGGGCGTGGGGCTGGCTGCCTATGCCGCCGACGAGATGGACCGGATCCGGGGCCATCACTCCGGCGAGATCGAGGATCTGGTCGGCTACAAGGGACCGGGCGTGGCCATCCACCGCGACGACCTGGTGCTGCACAGATGAGCGATCTGGACATGGCGATGCGCGTGCGTGGACGGCGCGCACGGGCGGCGGCGGACGCTGTGCGACTGGCCCCGGCCGACACGCGGTCGGCGGCCCTGAGGGCCATATCGATGGCACTGAGGGCGCGAGCCGACGACATCCTGACGGCCAACGCCCGCGATATCGACCGGGCCCGGACGAATGGCATGGCCGAGGCGCAGATCGACCGGCTGGCCCTGAATCCCGCGCGCATCGAGGCCATGGCGACGGCGGTCGCCGAGGTCGCGACCTTTCCCGATCCGCTGGGCGTCGAGACCGTACGCTGGACCCGGCCGAACGGTCTCGACTTCGCCCGGGTGCGGACGCCGATCGGGGTGCTGGCCATCATCTACGAGAGCCGGCCCAATGTGACGGCCGATGCGGCGGCCCTGTGCATCCGTTCGGGCAATGTCGCCATCCTGCGCTGCGGGTCTGACTGTCTCAACAGTTCGCTGGCCATCCATGCAGCGGTTGTCGCGGGGCTCGCGGCGGCGGGATTGCCCGCGGACGCGGTTCAGTTGGTCGATACGCCAGACCGGGCGGCGGTGGGCGCGCTCCTGACGGGGCTGGAAGGCGCCATCGACCTCCTGATTCCGCGCGGCGGCAAGAGCCTGGTCGCCCGGGTGCAAGCCGAGGCGCGGGTTCCGGTGCTGGGCCATCTGGAGGGGATCAACCACACCTATCTGCACGTTTCGGCGGAGGTGGGGATGGCGCGCGACGTCGTGGTCAACGCCAAGATGCGGCGGGTGTCCGTGTGCGGATCGACGGAAACCCTGCTGGTTGATCGGGCGGGCGCGGCGCGGCTGTTGCCGCCGGTGGCCGAGGCGCTGATCGCAGCCGGTTGCGAGCTGCGAGGCGATGCGGAGGCCAGGGCGCTTGTGCCGCAGATGCGCTCTGCGACCGACGACGACTGGGGGCATGAATTCCTGGCGCCGATCCTGGCGGTCAGGATCGTCGAGGGGACGGACGCGGCGATCGAGCATATCCACACCCATGGCTCTGGCCATACCGACGCGATCGTGGCCGGGGACGAGGCGGCGGCGGCCGAATTCCTGAACCGCGTCGACAGCGCCATCGTGCTGTGGAACGCCTCGACCCAGTTCGCGGACGGGGGCGAGTTCGGCTTCGGCGGAGAGATCGGCATCTCGACCTCGCGCCTGCATGCGCGCGGGCCGGTCGGCGCCGAACAGCTGACCAGCTACAAATACGTTGTGCGCGGGACCGGCCAGACCCGACCCTAGCCGATGGTCAGGTCCAGCGGTCGCGAGGCGTGCAGACGACCCCCGCCGAGATCGAGCACCATCCGACGCCCCGCGAAGGCCTCCATCCCGACCAGGGCGGCGGGGAAGCCGGGCAGGGGCACGTCGGCATAGATGGGCGTGTCGGCGTCGCGATAGATCTGGTCGCCGACGGTGATGGTCCGTGACCGGACGATCTGCGAGTCGATCGACCCGCCGAGGACAATACTGCTCCCACGCTGCGACGGCCGACCGTCCAGCAGGCCCGCGCCCTCCGCCGCCTCTCGCGACAGGGCCAGCAGGGCCGAGGCGCCGGTATCGACCACGGCCTGGATCGTCGCGCCCTCGACGGTCACCTCGGTCGTCAGGGCGCCGCTCGCCTTCGACACCGGGATGGCGGCGACGTTGGTCGGCAGGACGTGGCCCTCACGCGGCAGGAACCGCATGCGGCGTTCCTCGGTGTCCAATTCCAGCACCGTCTCGCCCAGCAGGTCCTGACCGAGGATCAGCGGAGCCGAGAGGCCTTCGCCGACCGCCAGCGGCCCCAACGACAGGATGGCGGTGCGGAGCGCCTCGATCCGCATCGCACCGACCGCCACGTCCAGTGTCACCCCCCGCCCCATCTGGGCGCCGCCGCCGACTCCATAGGCGACCAGTGGAATATCGAAGGCCTGGGTCAGGCCCAGCCGCTGGAACAGGCTGCGGTCGATGACGGAATACTGGGCCCCGGAATCAACCAGGGCGCGGACCGGCTGGCCCGCGACGGTCACCCGTACGGTAGGCACCGAGGCGCGCCGTTCGTCATAGGGCAGCCAGCCGCTGTTTCCCTCCGGTCCGAAGGCGACGCCGGGATCGCGCCACAGCACATGGTCCCTCAGCCACCACGCCCCGCCGAGACCGGCGGCGACGAGCACGGCGCGGGTCAGGAGGGCGCGGCGATTCATTCCTTGACATTGGGGACGGGTTGCGGCGCTGTCGAGGCGCGACGGCGTCGCAATTCTCCTTCAGCGTCGCCGGAGGACGGTGCCCGGCCGACTCGGGAATTCAGAGTCCAGATCGTCCCTAGAGTCCGGCCGGCCCGGTCTTGAAAACCCCGTCCGAAGCGTCCGATGCGTTCGAAGCGTTCGCCCACGATGTTCCTCTCCGCGCGAAAGGGATCAGTATGGGGCCGTTTCAGGGGGTGATGGGTAAAAGGGCTCTCGTTAGACGCGGGTATTGATTTTAAGGGCCGATTCCGACGATCCGTTGATGGGTATGGGCTGTTTTCCCTCTCCCGGTGGGAGTGGGCTTGAGGCTCGCAGAGCGTTGGCGATGCATCTTGGCCGAAAGGGTGAGGGGCGTGCCCCCACCGGTTAGCGCCAGCCCCTCACCCTTTCGCGTTTCCAATCGCTGCGCTCCTGGACGCTCAAGCCCTCTCCCGCCGGGAGAGGGAAGCAGGCCCCTTCCTCACACCTCGAACCGCACGCCCTGGGCCAGCGGCAGGGCGGCGGAGAAATTCACGGTCTGGGTCTGGCGGCGCATATAGGCCTTCCAGGCGTCGGAGCCGGACTCACGGCCGCCGCCGGTCTCCTTCTCGCCGCCGAAGGCCCCGCCGATCTCGGCGCCCGAAGGGCCGATGTTGACGTTGGCTATGCCGCAGTCCGAGCCCCAGGCGGAGAGGAAGGCCTCGGCCTCGCGCACGCTGTCGGTGAAGACGCAGCTCGACAACCCTTGCGGCACCGCATTCTGCATCGCCACGGCCTCGTCGAACTCACGCCAGGTCAGGACGTAGAGGATGGGGACGAAGGTCTCATGCTGCACCACCGCGCTCTGGGCCGGCATGCGGACGATGGCGGGGCGGACATAGGCGCCATCGCGGGTTCCGCCGACGACGATCTGACCGCCCTGCTCCAAGGCTTGTTTCAGCGCGGCGTCGAAGCCCTTCGCCGCGTCATCGTCGATCAGCGGTCCGACGAGCACCCCGTCCTCGCGCGGATCGCCGATCGGCAGGGTGGCGTAGGCTCTGGCCAGGCGTTCGATCAGGGCGTCGGCGATATCCTCATGCACGAGCAGGCGACGCAGGGTCGTGCAGCGCTGACCGCAGGTGCCGACGGCGGAGAAGGCGATAGCGCGGACCGCCATGTCCATATCGGCGGACGGCGTGACGATCATGGCGTTGTTGCCGCCCAGTTCCAGCAGCGACCGCCCGAGCCGTCCGGCCACCGTCGTGGCGACGGCCTTGCCCATCCGGGTGGAACCGGTGGCTGAAACGAGCGCCACGCGCGGATCGGCGGCCAGAGCCTCGCCGACCTCGCGACCGCCGACCAGCAGCTGGACCAGACCGACGGGCGCATCGCCGAATCGGGCCAGGGCGCGCTGCATCACCGCATGGGTGGCGATGGCGGTCAGGGGCGTCTTCTCAGACGGCTTCCAGATCACCGGGTCGCCGCAGACCAGCGCCAGCGCCGCGTTCCAGGCCCAGACAGCGACCGGGAAGTTGAAGGCCGAAATCACGACGACCGGGCCTGCAGGCTGCCAGGTCTCGCGCATGTGGTGGCCGGGACGTTCGCTGGGCAGGGTCAGGCCGTAGAGTTGGCGCGAGAGACCGACGGCGAAGTCGCAGATGTCGATCATCTCCTGCACCTCGCCCAGACCCTCGGACGTGACCTTGCCGGCCTCGAGCGTGACCAGCATGGCGAGGTCGTCCTTCGACGCGCGCAGTTCCTCGCCCAGCAGCCGGACCAGCTCGCCGCGACGGGGCGCGGGGATGCGACGCCAGGCGTCAAAAGCGGCGGTGGCGGCGGCCAGGGCGGCCTCGAGCGCGGCGGCGTCGGCGACGCGAACGGGCGCTCCGGTCGAGCCGTCGATGGGCGAGCGGGTGGGCAGGCCGGAGGGATCGAAGGTCGCCTCGGAAACGCTGAGGCGGGTCAGGATGGCGTGGGCGTTCTGGGCTGCGGTCATGTCGGCGGCTTAGCCGCACGACCGGAAAAGCGAAAGGGCCGCCTCCTTTCGGAAGCGGCCCCTCGATCAGCTTGCGATCAGCTTACCAGCGGCGGCCGTCGCGGTCGCGGCGTTCGTCGCGCAGGTTACGCTCGATCCGGTCGAGGCGGTCCTGGAGATCGCGGCGCTCCCAGCGGCTCAGGCCGTCACGGCCGTAGCGCCACGCCAGCCGCTGGTACTCGTCCAGCTGCCAGCGCAGGTTCTGGGCCTCGCGACGGCTGATGCGGCCGTTGTAGGCGGCGCGATCAATACGCTGGGCGAGACGGGCCTGGTCGCCGTTCAGGCCGCCGCCGTTCCAGCCGCCATTGTAGCCGCCGCCGTGGTTCTGGCCGTAGCCGCCGCCACGGTCACCGTGGCCTCGGCCGTAGTCCTGGGCCAGCGTCGGGGTCGCGATCGCGACCGCCGACGCCGCCAGAAGCGAAAGCAGGGCTTTCTTCGTCAGGGCGGTCGTCATGATCTTCTTCCTTCATCTGGCCCGGGGTGGGCTGCGAGGTGAAGAAAACCACTCTGAAGCTGACACGCATCTGAGCCGGCTGTTGTGTAACAGACAGGTTGATGAACGGCCACGCTTGATGCCCGCGCTGAACGCGTCGGTCTGGTAGGTTCAGCGCGCGGCGGACTGAATTCCGTCGCATCTTCATCCCTGCTTCACCCTCTTGCGAAACCGGGCGTCAAGGGCTGATCCCGCAGGGTGGAGCGGAACGGGTGAGGACGACCATGGCGCGTGCGCAATTCCAGAAGGGCCAGAAGGTCTGGGTCGAGTGCGTGGGCGCGTGGGCCCAGATCGAAAAGGTCCAGCCCGTCTGGGCCAAAGGCTTCGAAGAACCGGTCAAGGTCACTTACGACGTCGGCCTCGGCCGCGAGTTCCAGGCCTCCGAACTGATGCTGCCGGCCGAGGACGAGGCCGGCGGCGCCCTGGGCGCATGGCGCATGCTGCGGGCGCGCAACAAGTGGCAGCTGGCCGAAGACGTGCCGCACCACCCCTATCCCGGCACCTATCCCGTCGTGGTCACCGATCCGGCGGACTGGGGCGGCTGGCGCGTGCCGGGCGCCGAGTACGACCGCGATCCGCAGCGGATCGAATTCCAGGCCCGCCTGATCGCCGCCGCGCCGCGCCTGATGGATCTGGCGCAAAAGCTGGTCGACACGGTCGCCGAAAGTCCTGAGGACGCCCCGCCGGAGACCCTGGCCCTGGCCCGTCAGGCGCGCGAGGTCCTCAAGTCCGTGACCGAGGCCCTGGCCCCCGCGCCCGAGGCCACCGCGCCCGCTGTTCGCGCGCACGCCGCCTAGAATACTTTCGTTAACCAAACCTCGACAGGATTCAGCGACGCAGCCTAGATTCCGAGCCGTCGTCGAATCGCCCAGCGCCTGACCCTGCCGCCCCGGCGGGGACCGCAGCGATCATGTCCGGGAGAGCGCCTTGCGGGGCACAGAGCGCCGCATTCAGCAGCCGGGGCGACGGTCGCAGGACCGTCCCGAAGGCTTGCCGACCTGGGGCCGGGTGCTGGTTCTCGCCCTCACGCTCGGCCTCGCCATCTATGTCGTCCTGTTCGCGCGGGAGAGTACGCGCCCCGCGCGCGAGGCGGCGGTGCTGAAGGCCGAGGTGCTGCATCGCGACTCCGACCTGGGAGCCGCACTGCTGGACGCCAAACTGGCCAGGGCCCACCTCGGGTTAAACGTTGCCGCCGAGGCCCTGAGAACGAATCCGAAACGTCCGCTGGATGCTCTGGAAGCCGCCCGGGCCGCCGCCCCGGCCAGTGCCTTCGCCGTGATCGACGCCGGCGGTGTCGCCACCGCGGCCGTCGGCGCGAGCCCGGCCGAGTTTCGCCCGCTGGCGGCCTCCGGGTCCACTGGGCCTCGGGCGACCCTCGATCGCTTCGCCCTTCTGTCGTTCGCCCCAGGGACCGGGGGTCTGGTGGCCCGCACGCCCGTCGCCGGCGCGACCGGCGAGCGCACCCTCGTCGTCTCGCCGACCGAGGGGCTCATCGCGGGCGCTGCCGGCACCTCACTGAAAGAGCGACTGGGCCTCGAGCTGTCGGCCCTGACCGCCTCGCAGACCGTCGTTCACGGTTCGCCCAGACCGAACGAAGCGGTACGGGCCACGGCATCCCCTGTGGGCGACACCGGCCTCAGCGTCGTCGCCTGGCGGCCGGACTCGACCGGGGCCGCCGCCATCATCAGCGACCTGTGGCTGTTGATCGCGCCGCTCGGCCTGGGGGTCCTGGTGCTGGGCCTCGCCTTGCTTCAGCGCTGGCGACAGGCGCGCGCGTCCAAGGCCTGGGCAGAGACGGAACATCGTTTCCGCGTCGCCGTCGAGGCGGCGCGTTGCGGCGTCTGGGAATGGGATCTGAACGCCGGCGAACTCGTGGTGTCGGACTTCATGGCGGAGTTGCTGGGCCTTCCCGCCGGCGGCGCGGTCAAGGCCGAGGACGTGATGGAGCGAATTCACCCTCGCTATCGCGATCTGGTCGAACACGCCCTGCGTCAGGCCGCGACCTTCGGCGCCTTCGAGGTGACCTTCCCCGTACCGCTGGCGACCGGCGGAGCCCGCTGGATCGACGCGCGCGGCCAGGCGCGCGGGTCGCGCGGCGAGGACGGCTTCAGCATCATCCTGGGCGTCGCCCTGGACATCACCGAGGCTCGCCGCGCCAAGGCCCAGGCCCAGGCCGCCGAGAACCGGCTGCGCGACGGCATCGAGAGCGTCTCTGACGCCTTCGTCCTGTTCGACAAGCACGGCCGGCTGATCCTGTGGAATCAGGCCTTCAAGGACGCATTCGGCTTCGCCGACGAGGCGGTGCGCAAGGGCGCCATGAAGGACGAGCTGAACCGTATCGCCGCCCTCGCCATCAAGGAGGAACGCCCCTCCGCCGAGGGTCGCGCCGGCGCTCGCGAGGTCGAACTGCATGACGGCCGGGTGCTGCAGCTGTCCGAGCGGTTTACCGGCGACGGCGGCACGGTCGTCACCGCCGCCGACGTGACCGCCATCCGACGCCAGGAACTGGAGCGCCAGCGCGCCGCCGACAGTCTGCGGATCACCGTCGACCAGTTGGAGTCCAGCCAGGAGAAACTCAGCCTCCTGGCGCGAAAATACGAGATCGCCATGACGCGGGCCGAGGCCGCCAACCAGGCCAAGTCCGAGTTCCTGGCCAACATGTCCCACGAACTGCGCACGCCGCTGAACGCGATCAACGGCTTCTCGGAGATCATGGCCGGCGAGATGTTCGGGCCGCTGGGGGACGCCAGATACAAGGGCTACGCCGCCGACATCCTGAAGTCCGGCCAGCACCTGCTCAGCCTGATCAACGATATCCTCGACATGGCCAAGATCGAGGCGGGCAAGATGACCCTGCACTACGAGCCCGTGTCCCTGACCGAGATCTGCGAGGACGCCATAAGGCTGATGCGCGGGAAGGCGCAGGACTCGGGCCTGATCCTGTCGCTGCAGGCGCATGATCTGCCCGAGATCGACGCCGACTATCGCGGACTGAAACAGGTGATGCTCAACCTGATCTCCAATGCGGTGAAGTTCACGCCGGAGGGCGGCGAGATCACCGTGTCGCTGGACACCCTGAACGCGGACCGGGTGCGGATCTCGGTGACAGACACCGGCATCGGCATCGCGGCCGAGGACCTGAAACGCCTGGCCCATCCCTTCGAACAGGTCGAGGGGCAGCATTCCAAGACGACACAAGGGACCGGCCTCGGCCTGTCCCTGACCAAGGCCCTGATCGAGCTCCACCAGGGGCAGATGCTGATGGAAAGCGAGCCCGGCGTCGGCACCACGGTCAGCTTCGACATCCCGATCAAACGCCCCGGCGCGCCGGTCGAACATATCCGGGCTCAAGCCGCCTGAGCCTGCTCATTGGACTCTAGCGCGGCGCGGGCTTGGTCCCCTCACGACCCTCGCCGTGACCGCCGTCTCCGCCGCCCTTGCCGCGACGGAGGATCTGGGCGAAGGCGGCGCGTTCGGCCGGCTCCAGCGTGCCGAGGATGGTCAATGTGTCGGCTTCCAGACGCCGGCGACCGCGAATCTCGGCCGCGCGGGACTGGTCCAGCAGTCGTTCCACGAGCACCGGATCATAGGGCTCGGCGGCGGCGGCGGCGATCGCCTGCCGACGCGCCGCGCGGGCCTGCTGGAAGTCGGGCCGGGCGGCGAGGCCGGCGTCCCGCAACGCCTGACGCACACGGCCGCGAACCTCGGGATCGAGCGCAGCGACCAGCTCGCGCGGCGAGGCGCGATACTCGTCCCCCGCCTTGCCGTCCATACGGCGTTCGATTCGATCCTGTCCCGTCAGGGCCGTGTAGGCGGCGGTCGCGGCAAACAGGTTCACCGCGACCGAGGCGGCCAGGGCGACGCCGAGAACGATGGCGAGGGTGCGCATGTTCATCCCAGCACCTCGGTCTCGTCGAAGCTCAACATGGCCTGGTCGAGCACGGCGTCGGCCTGGCTCTGCGCCGCCAGATGGCCGCCCAGATTGGCGCCGTAGACCACGCCTGCGCAGGCCGCGGCGGCCCAGCTCGCCCCCCCGATCCAAAGCAGCTTGCGTAGCGAAGGCCAACCGGCGCGCGCCTTCAGGTTCGCCGCTACGGCCGAGGCAAGGACACGATCCCGCAGATCCATGGACACGGCCGGATTGGGGGATGCGAAAAGGGCGGCGTCGGTCTGGCGCGCGTCGAACAGCGCACGTCCGGCCTCGAGCGGATGGGTTTCGATCCATGCGCGCGCGGCGTCGCGCACGCTCTCGGGCCAGCGACGGACATCGCCCCCATAGGCTGCGGCCAGTTCGCCGATGCGCGTCTCGTCCATGCCCTCGCGGGTCATCGTAGTGCTCCTTCGACCGCCGGCTCCGCGCCGGGGGCCAGATGCGCCAGCGTCTGCCTCAGGGTCCTGCGACCCCGCGACAGCAGGCTTTCCAGCGCCTCGATACTGACCGACATCAGGCCGGCGGCCTCGATATTGGTCAGTTCCTGATAATGACACAGCACAATGGCCTCGCGCTGGCGCTGCGGCAGGGCGATCAGGGCCCGATCCACCTGCGCGCCCAGCTGGGCCGTCATGATCCCGCGATCCGGGGCTGGCCCCTCGTCGGGCCGATCCGGAGAAATCTCGGTCGGAACCTCGCGTCGCCGACGCAGCCGATCGTAGCAGAGGTTAAGCGCCACCCGGTGCAGCCAGGTGTCGAACTTCGCCTTGCCCGGCGTCCAGCGCGGCGCCTGTTTCCAGGCTCTAAGCAGGGCTTCCTGCGCCACGTCCTCGGCCTCGGCCTCGGCAGGGTCGCCCAGAATCCGCTGCGCCAAGGCCAGCATGCGCGGGAGTTTCCGCGCCACCATGGCCTGAATGGCCGCCGGGTCGCCCTGACCCACGCGGCGCACCAGTTCCTCGTCGGGGTCGGCGACAGAGGCCAAACGGTCCCTTTCCGGGCGAGCAGACAGGCGGGCGAAGGGGCGGGACGGCCAGGGAAGTGCGACCGTCCCCACCCTCTTACTCCGAAGCGGGCGCCGAAGGCGACGCCCGGCGCGCGGCGCGACGCTCGTGGCGCTGCTCGCGCATGGCCTGGCGGGCCGCCGTGCGTTCCTCGGCCGTGATGAAGCCGTCATGGTTGGCGTCGACCCGGTCGAACCGGGCCGTCAGACGGGTCTGGACATCGGCGATGGCCAAGGGACCGCGCGCCTCGGAGCCACTACCCCGTGCGCCGCCGTGCCCCCGACCGCCGCGATGGCCGCGCATGCCGTGACGGGCCCCACCCTCTGCGCGGTCGCCGCGCATCTGGCGGGCAGCGGGGAACTCCTCGCGGCTGACGGCGCCATTGCCGTCCGTGTCGAGCGTCTCGAAGCGGGCGGAGACGCGCTGGTTTCGGCGCGTGTCCATGCCCGACCGGCGCTCCTCGGCGCTGATCGAACCGTCGCGGTTGGCGTCGATGGCGGTCAGGCCGGCGATCCGGCCGTCGACGAACTCGGCACGGCTGATCCGGCCGTCGCCGTCGGCGTCGCCACCGGCGCCCCGCGTCTGCGCCTGCTGGGCCATAGCAGCGCCGGCAGTCAGGACGGCCAGAGCGGCGGCGCCGGCGGCCAGGGTGGATTTCCTCATCTGTTCGTCTCCGAAAAGGACGGCCGCGCAAGCGTCCGCAAGACCCCCGTCTTGAAACTGTAACGGGCCAGTCCGGACTATCCGTCGCTCCGGGAGGGCAGCACCGTCTCGAACGCCCCCCGCGCGGCCTTGCGCACGCGCTCCAGCCGGAGGCGCAGGGCCGGGAAGTCCGCCTCCCCCGCCGCCTCGGCGAGGCGGGTCCGGAAGGTTTCCGACTCGGCCTCCGGATCGCCCTTGTCGTCAAAGGCGCAGGCGAGGAGCTGCGCAAGAGCCTGGTGCAGGACCCAGGCGTCCTTCAGCGGCGGATCCCTTTCCAGCTGATCCAGGATCGAGACGCTCAGACGTCCACCCTCGGCGGCCGTCTGCAACTGGCGGAACTGGCCAACGAACTCGGCGTCGACCAGCCCGCCGGGCACCAGCTTCAGGTCCCAGAAGCCCCTGGCCGGCCGCTCCCGGTCCATCAGGTCGCGCATGGCCCGCACGTCGCCGGCCGTGTCCACTCCGGGTCGCGGACGGCACAGCGCCGCCTCGATGGCCGCCGTCACCTCGGCGCCGAACCCCGGCTCGCTGGCCCAGGCGACGCGAGCCCGGGTCAGGGCCATGAATTCCCAGGTCGCAGCCTCGTCTGAATAATAGGTCTGGAACCCCGACAGCGGCACCGCCACGGGCCCCTTCGACCCTGAGGGCCTGAGCCGCATATCGACCTCGTAGAGCCCCCCCTCGGCCGTATGCGCCGACAGGGCCGAGATCAGTCTCTGGGTGAAGCGGACGTAGAAGACGTCAGGCGACCAACCCTTGGTGGCGGACACGGCGTCCGACGGCGCGCCGTATACGGTCATCAGGTCGAGGTCCGATCCCGCGGTCATCTCCCCGGACCCGGCCTTGCCCAGGGCGATGACAGCCACCGCGCCCGGCATCGCTCCGCCCAGCCGCTCGGTTTCCGTCAGGGCCGCCGATGACAGGGTGCGCATCACTGCGTCGGCGAGGTTGGTGAATCCCATGCCCGCCGCTTGCGGCCCCACCCGACCACTGAGGGTCTGCATGCCGATGCGGAAGGCCTGTTCGCGATGCAGGCGACGCACGGCGTTCATCGCCCCTTCGAAATCCCCGGCGGCGGTCGCCTCCTCCGCCATCTGATCGAAGAGGCCGGTGTTGACGCCGAGTTCGGTGTCGAACCGTGCGTCGAGCATCGAGTCCAGCGCCGCCGGATAGCGGCCGAGGGTCCGCGCCAGTCGAGGGGCGAAGGCCATGACGCCGACGATCCGCTTGAACAACTCGGGCTGGTTCAGGAACAGGGCCTGGACCTGAACCCCCGCCGACAAGCCCGCGAAGAAGACCGAGAACCGCTTGAAGGCGGCATCGGCCGCGCCGGTGCGGGCGAGGGCGGTCAGCAGGCGGGGGGCCAGTCGGGTGAACAGCTCGCGTCCCCGCACCGAACGCGTCGCCGGGATGCGGCCGTGGTGCCAGGAGCGGATGGTATCGGCGACCGCACCCGGATCGGAAAAGCCCATCCGTTCCAGGGTCGCCAGGGTCTCCGGGTCGTTGTCGACGCCGGTGAAGACGAGACTGCCGAACGGTGACGACAGCTCTTCCTCGCCCTCGAACAGGGCGCCGTAGCGACGGTTCACGCCGATCAGCACGGCCTCGACCCCGGCATCGAACGCAGCCAGGTCGCCCTGCCCCGCCAGGGCCGCGACGGCCGCGCGGCGCGCCGGATCGGCAGGCAGGATATGGGTCTGCTCGTCTTCGAGCATCTGCACCCGATGCTCGAGGCCCCGCAGTTCGACATAGGCCCCGGTCATCTCGGCGGCGACCTCGGCGGGCAGGTGCCCTTTCGCGACCAGGGCGGCGAGCGCATCGACCGTCCGTGAACTGCGCAGCGACGAATCGCGGCCGCCGAGGATCAGCTGCTGGGTCTGGGCGTAGAACTCGATCTCGCGAATGCCGCCGCGCCCCAGCTTCAGATTGGCGCCCGCCGCCTCCATCGCCTCGCCGGTCTTGTGGACGTGGATCTGGCGTTTGATCGACTGGATGTCGAGCACGGCCTGATAGTCGAGGCTGCGACGCCAGACGAAGGGGACCAGCGCCTTGAGGAACTCGGTCGCCGCACCGAAATCGCCGCAGATGGCGCGGGCCTTGATGAAGGCCGCCCGCTCCCAATTCTGACCGACGCTCTCGTAGTAATCCAGCGCCATGGGCACGGTGACGACCGGCGGGGTCGAGGAGGGATCTGGACGCAGCCGCAGATCGACGCGGAAGACATAGCCGTCGGCGGTGCGCTCGGACAGCAGGGACGCCACCCCCTGCGCCACCCGGTTCATCAGGCCTTGCGCCTCTGTGCCCTCGGCCAGCACCGGGGCCAGACGTTCGGGATCGAAGAACAGGCTGAGGTCGATGTCGGAGGAATAGTTCAGCTCGAACGCGCCGTGCTTGCCCATGGCGAGGCCGAACAGGCCGGGAATGGGGCCGCGTGTGTCGTCGGCTGCGGTCAGGAGCTTGCCGCGTCGACGCAGATCCTCGGCCACGCCGGACAGGGACGCCCGCGAGGCGACATCGGCGAACTTGCTCAGCGCGCCGGTGACCTGATCCAGATCCCAGACCCCGCCGAGATCGGCCAGGGCCGTCAGAAGATGCAGTTCCGCCTTCAACCCCCGCAACGGCGAGCGCATGTCGTCCGCTCCGCCGGTCAAGGCGATGGTGCGCGCGGCGATATCGTCAAGCCGAACCTCGGGCGCATCGGTCAGGATCGCGTGCAGCATCTCCGGCCACCGTCGCGCCAGACCGAACAGATAGGGCGAGGCGGCGAACACGGGCTGTAACGCCGGCCAGACAGTGTCCAGCAGCGTGCCCCAGCCGCCCTCCGCCGCGCTGCCGGACAACCGTTCGTGGGCACGGGCGGCCGCCTCCGCATCGGCCACCGGCCCGCAGGCCGCCAGTCGTTCGCCAAGGGGAGCCGAACTCATTCCTCGCTCGCGGGCGGCAGGACCAAGGCGACGCGCAGGCCCGGCCCGGACTCGCCATAGGCGCCGGGGCCCTCATCCAGCTGGATGCGGCCCATGTGCGCCTCCATGACTGCGCCCACCAGAGACAGGCCCAGGCCGGAGCCCGCCTCGGTGCGACTGTTGTCGAGGCGGACGAACCGCTCGATGACCCGGCCGCGATCCTCTTCCGGCACCCCCGGCCCGGTGTCGGTGACCGAGAATTCAATCTCGCCCGAGGACCGCCGGCGCGCGCGCAGCATGACCGCCCCGCCGACAGGCGTGTATTTGATGGCGTTGTCAATGACATTGGCCAGGGCCTGGGCCAGGAACGGCCGGGCGCCCTCGATCATCAGGCCGCGCTCGATCTCGGCCGAGAAGTCGAGCCCCTTGTCCTCGGCCGCCGGCTCGTACAGCTCGGCCATGTCGGCGGCCAGTTCGGCGGCGTCGAACACCGCAGCATCGGGTACGCGCCCGGCCGCGGCCTGAAGTCGGGCGATGGCGAGCACGGTGTTGAAGGTCTTGAGCAGGGTGTCGGCCTCGTCCAGCGCGACCTGAAGCGCGTCGACGCCGTCGACCCGCCCGCTCTCGGCGTCGATCAGGGCGACCTCCAGCCTGGCTCGCATGCGCGTCAGCGGCGACCTCAAATCGTGGGCGATGGCGTCGCCGGCGTGACGGATCGAGGCCATGGAGGCCTCCAGCCGGTCCAGCATTCCGTTCAGCCCCTGGCCCAGCTCGTCCAGTTCGTCGCCGGACCCCCGCACCGCCACCCGCGCTTTCAGGTCGCCGTCCTGCACGGAGCCGACGACGGCGTTCAGCCGACCCATGGAGCGTTCCAGATTGCGGCTGATCAGCAGACCTCCGCCGAGGCCGAGCAGCAGGACCATACCCATGGCCATCCACAGCGCCTGGGTCAGCCGGCCCAGATAGGCCTCGGTATCGCCCAGGGATTCCCCGACGATCAGCCCCTCGCCGCCCGCCAGCCGCACCTGGACGGCCCTCACCTGGGGCCGGATCACCCGACCGTCCGGATCGGTGTCGGTGATGGTGAAGGTGGTCCATTCCTCCGCACCCGGAGCCGCGTCGAACGGTGACACGTTGAGACTGCCGGTGCCGCGGGTCCCGTCCTTGTCGATCAGCTGGTAGACATAGGCGCTACGAGTCAGAGTCCTGTCGATCAGCGCGACATTCAGCGCATCGAGACCGCGGCTGTCATAGACGCCACGCAGGGTCTGCAACTCGCCCCGCACGTCAGCCTCTGCCCGCGCCTGGGCCTCCGAGGCCGAGGCGACATAGACATAGGCCAGGATGGCGCTGGCCGCCGCCGCGAACAGCACGAGGAACAGCAGCGTCAGCCGGAAGGGCGTGCGGCGGAAGAGGGAGGGGAGACGCATCAGGGAACTATTCTCCCTCCCCCTGCGGGGGAGGGTGGTCGGAGCGAAGCGGAGACCGGGTGGGGGCGGCAAGGCAGGCCGCACGCACCTCGTCGATCACATCGTTGAGCCGATCTCGCACCATCAGATTATCGTAGCGCAAAGTCAGCAGGCCTTCTCTGGCGAAAACAGCGTCTCGAACACGATCCTGACGCTGACGATCCTCGTTGTGATGTGAGCTCCCATCCACCTCGACGATCACCCCCCGCGCCCAGCAAAAGAAATCGAGATAGTAGCCCCGCATCGGACACTGCCGTCGAAAATGCAGACCTTCGGCTCGAAGCGAACGAAGGGCGACCCACAGACGAGCTTCCGCCGGTGTCAGGGCCTTCCGCATCTCGCGCGCCCGAGCGATGATCGCCATGTCGCCTGGCCCTCCCCACCCGGCCGCTTCGCGGCCACCCTCCCCCGAGGGGGAGGGAGAAAGCATTTCGGCTTAAGCCTCCAGCCGATACCCCGCCCCGCGCACCGTCTGCAGCATCGGCTTGTCGAAGCCCTTGTCGATCTTGGAGCGCAGGCGGCTGATGTGGACGTCGATGACATTGGTCTGGGGGTCGAAATGGTATTCCCACACCTTCTCCAGCAGCATGGTGCGGGTCACCGACTGGCCGGCGTGGCGCATCAGGAACTCCAGCAGCTGGAACTCGCGCGGCTGCAGGTCGATCTCCGAGGCCCCGCGATGCACGGTGCGGGCGATCAGGTTCATCTCCAGGTCGCCGACCTTGAGGACGGTCTGGACCCCGCCGGTCTCGCGCCGGCGCGACAGGGCCTCGACCCGGGCGATCAGCTCGGCGAAGGCGTAGGGCTTGACCAGATAGTCGTCGCCGCCGGCCTTCAGGCCCATGACGCGATCCTCGACCTCGCCCATGGCGGACAGGAACAGGACCGGCGTCTGGTCGCCGTCCTTGCGCAAAGTCTCGACCATGCCGATGCCGTCCAGGCGGGGCATCATCCGGTCGACCACATAGACGTCGTAGTCGCCCTTCTGCGCCTCCAGCAGCCCATAGGCGCCGTCGATGGCGTGACTGGCCACGTGACCCGCCTCGGCCAGACCGCGCACCATCGCCTGGGCCGCCTCGGCGTCGTCCTCGACCACAAGAATTTTCACAGGCCAGCCCCTCCGGAATCACAAACGCCGCCGACGGTAACCCATCGGCGGCGACTTAGGGAGTTAAGGCTTGTTCAGGCTGCGGACTACTCTGCGGCGGCGGCGGGCGTCGTCAGCGGCAGAACGACCGGGCGGTTGCCGTTCGACGTGCGGACCAGCAACACGATGCCCTCGCGACCCGCTTCCCTGACGCGCGCGATGGCGGCACGCAGATCGGCGGCGGTCCGAACCGGCCGCTGGTCCGCCAGAACGATGACCATGCCCGGCTCGAAGCCCATCCGACCCGCACGTGACGTCGGAGCGGCGGCGGTGATCACCAGACCGTTCAGCGTATCAGGCAGGCTGAAGCGGCTGCGCAGGGCCTCGCTTACCGGCGTGACGGTCATGCCTTCGACCACCTCGCCAGCGCTCGGGGCGGGGCGATCGGGGGCGCTTTCGGGCTCGCCCGAGTTCGCACCATTCTGTGCCGCCTGGATATCGGCCGGGCGCGTCCCTGAGCGGACGTTGATAACCTGATTCCGGCCCTCGCGAATGATCTCCAGGCGCAGGTTGTCGCCCGGAGCGGCCTGACCCACCGCACGGGTCAGCTCGGTCGATGAGGTGATCTTGCGCCCGTTAAGCGAGGTGACGATGTCGCCGATCTGCAGGCCGGCGCGATCGGCCGGGGCTCCGGCGGTGACGTCGACGATGTAGGCCGCCTCGAAATCGGCGGGGAATCCGTAGGCGGTGCGCTCATCATCAGTGATGGTGCTGATCGTAGCGCCCAGATAGCCCCGCTCGATGGCGCGACCGCTCATCAGACGATCCGTGACCGTCTTGGCGATGGAGGCCGGGATGGCGAAGCCGATGCCGACCGAGCCGCCCGTCGGAGAGAAGATCGCCGAGTTCACGCCGATCACCCGTCCATAGATGTCGAAGGTCGGGCCGCCCGAGTTGCCGCGGTTGATGGCGGCGTCGATCTGCAGATAGTCGGTGTAGGGCGTCGAACTGTCGCCGATCTCGCGGGCGCGGGCCGAGACGATGCCGGCCGTGGCCGTTCCGCCCAGGCTGAAGGGGTTGCCGACGGCGAGCACCCAGTCGCCGACGCGCGGCTCCGCGGCCTCCTCGAAGCTGACGAAGTTGAAGCCCGAGCCCTCGACCTTGACCACCGCCAGGTCGGTGTCGGCGTCGCGACCGACCAGCCGGGCAGGCAGTTCACGGCCGTCGGACATCCGCACCGTGATCTTCGTCGCATTGGCCACGACGTGGTTGTTGGTGACAATGAAACCGTCGCCCGAGATAAAGAAGCCGGAGCCGGCGCCCTGGGCGGTGGGCGCTTCCTCCTCCTCGCCGGGCTCCTGGGTCTCCGGCGCCTGGAAGCCGAAGCCGGGCAGGCCGGGAATGGGGATCATTCCGCCGCGCGGGCGTTCGATCGGGGTCTCGACGTCGATCTGGACCACGGCGGGCGCCACCTGGTCGAAGATGTCGGCGAAGCTCAGCGGGGCGCCCTGGGGCGGGGCGAAGGCGAGGCCCGAGGCTCCCGCGGAGGGGATCAGTCGGCCGCTCGCCTCTGCGGCATTGGCGCCCGGCCAGTCGATCACGCCTCCGGCAGTCGCGGCGGCGGCGAACACGAGGCCGACGGCGGCCCCCAGGATGAATTCCTTACGCTTCATCATCGGTGTGTTTTCGATCCTTCAATGGGCCCGGCCAGAAGACTGACAGGCGCCCGTTTCGCCTTGTGATATAGGGCTATGGCGACTTTCGCCAACCATTGCGCCATGACCCTTGGTCCGCCTCAACGCCCGTCGTGAGGCGCGGATGCGTCAGGATCGGGGCGAACCGTTTCCCTTTGGAGAAGATCGGCCAGCCGACGTTCCTCATCGGGCGAAAGCAGCGCGGTTTCGACGGCCTTGCGACGCGCGAAAACGAACAGGGCGAGACCGCCGATCAGCGCCAGCAGGGCGGGTCCGAACCACAGCAGCCAGGTCCCGGTCCGCACCGGCGGGGTGAACAGGACATAGTCGCCGTAGCGGCGCACGAGATCGTCCCTGACCGCCTGGTCCGTGGCGCCCGTGGCGATCTCCTCACGGATCAGACGGCGCATGTCACCGGCGATCCCGGCCGGGCTGTCGGCGATGGATTCGTGCTGGCAGACGACGCAGCGCACGACCTCGAAAATCGCCTGGGCGCGGGCTTCCTGACCCGGCGAGGCCAGCGGCCGGTCCGGCGGGGCGGCGGGTTCCTGGGCGAGGGCGGGGCCGGACAGGGTCAGGGCTGCCAGCAATATGACCAATACAAATCCGAGCATCCCCGCGAAGGCGGGGATCCAGTGCTTTGGGCGATCAGCGGCGCCGAGCGCGCGTTGCCCGTGAACCGAGACGCCGCAGTCTTGGCTAAAACCTGGGTCCCCGCCTTCGAGGGGATGCACGGAAGAATGGGAGCTCATGCAGCCACCCGCCTGCGCCCGCCCACCGCCAGCCTCAGCCGTCGATCGAACAGCGACAGCACCCCTCCCAGCGCCATGACGAACGGCCCGAGGAAAATCAGCCGCGCCCACGGGTTGTAGTAGACCCGAACGGTCCAGGCCTGGGCCGCCTCAGGGGTGCTACGGCGCTCGCCCATGACGACATAGACGTCGTCCAGGCCCCGGAAATCGAGCCCGACCTCGGTCGTCGTCTGCCCCCCGGCGGGGAAGAAACGGCGCTCTGCCGTGACGGTGCTCGGGACGGCGCGGCCATCGGTCGAGGCCACCGTCAGCGTGCCGCGTTCGGCCAGATAGTTGGGGCCCTCGACGATCTCGACCTTGTCGAGCGTCACCACCCAGCGTCCCGCATGGACCTCCCCGCCGATGGGCAGGGGGGCGGCGGCCTCGACCTTGAAGCCGGTCTCGACCACGGCGCCGAGCACGAACAGGCCCAGACCGGCATGAGCGAGCGTCATGCCCCAGGCGCCGAGCGGCAGGCCCCTGGCCCGACGGCCGACCTCCGCCAGCGGAGCCCGGAACAGGCGCACCCGTTCGACCACCTCGGCCAGCGCCCCGAGGATCAGCCAGGCCCCGACGGCCAGACCCGCGGCCGCGAAGGCCTTCCTCGGCTCGAACGCCAGCCAGCCAACGAAGCCGCAGGCGATAGCAAGCGCCGCGGCGAGAGCCAGTCTCTGCATTGCCCCCTTCAGGTCGCCGCGCTTCCAGGCCAGAAGCGGCCCGGCCGGCAGGATCAGGAAGGCCACGGCCATCAACGGCGTGAAGGTCAGGGCGAAATAGGGCGGGCCGACCGAGATGGTGGCGCCCGTCGCCGCCTCCAGGATCAGCGGATAGAGGGTGCCCAGCAGGACCGTCACGGCGGCGACCGTCAGGAACAGGTTGTTCAGCACCAGGGCGCCCTCGCGGCTGACCGGGGCGAACAGCCCGCCGCCCTTCAGCTGGGGCGCGCGCCAGGCGAACAGGGCGAAGGCCGACCCGGCTGTGAAGCCCAGGATGCCCAGCAGCATCAGCCCCCGCTCCGGATCGACCGCGAAGGCGTGCACGGAGGTCAGGACGCCCGATCGCACGAGGAAGGCGCCCAGCATGGAGAAGGTGAAGGCCAGAAGCGCCAGGAACACGGTCCAGCCCGCCAGCGCCCCGCGCCGCTCGGTCACCACCGCACTATGAAGAAGCGCCGTGCCCGCCAGCCACGGCATGAAGCTGGCGTTCTCGACCGGGTCCCAGAACCACCAGCCGCCCCAGCCGAGCTCATAGTAGGCCCAGAAGGCGCCCAGGGTGATCCCGGCCGTCAGGAAGACCCAGCTCGCCAGGGCCCAGGGCCGCACCCAGCGTCCCCATGCGGGCCAGAAGCCGGAAAAGGCCTTGCCCTCGATCAGGGCGGCGACGGCCAGGGAGAAGGTCACCGAGAAACCGACATAGCCCGCGTAGAGCAGGGGCGGATGGATGGCGAGCGCCGGATCCTGCAGCAGAGGATTCAGCGACATGCCCTGGAACGGCGCCGGGTCGATCCGCGCGAACGGGTTGGAGGTGAAAACCGCAAAGGCCAGGAACAGGGCTCCCAGCCCGCCCTGCACCCCGACCGCCGAGGTCTTCAGCCCGAACGGAAGCCCCCTGGCACGCGTCAGGGCCGCGCCGAACCCGGTCATGACCAGGCACCACAGGACCAGCGACCCCTCGTGGCTGCCCCAGGCGGCGGCCACCTTGTAGAGCATCGGCTTGTCGGTGTGGCTGTTGCTGGCGACGTTGGCGACGGAGAAGTCCGACGTCGCAAAGGCGAAGATCAGGGCTCCGAACGCCAGGGCCGTGGCCAGGGCTGCGCCCATCGCCGCGCCTTCTGCTCCGCCGGCCAGCAGGGGACTGCGACGCCAACGGCCGGTCGCCGCCAGACCGGTCTGCAGCACCGACAGCATCAGGGCGAGGATCAGCGCGAAGCCGCCGAATTCGACGATCACAGGGCTTGGCTCTGCACAGGCCGTGCCGTCGATGCGCCGCCCTCAGGCCGCCATTCGCCCTTTTCCTTCAGCCGGTCGGCAACCTCGCGCGGCATGTAGTTCTCGTCGTGCTTCGCCAGAACGGTATCGGCGTGGAACACGCGGTCGGGGCCGAACCGGCCTTGCGCAACGATCCCCTGCCCCTCGCGGAACAGGTCCGGCAGGTCGCCCTCAAAGATCACCTGGCTGGTCGCGGCATTGTCGGTGACGGAGAAGGCGACGATCGTACCGTGTTGCTCGACGCTGCCGGCCTCGACCAGTCCCCCAAGGCGGATGACCCGACCGGCCGGCGCGGCGTCCGCCGTCGCCTCCGACGGCGAGAAGAAATAGGTCACGCTGTCCTGCATGGCCCAAAGCGACAGGCCGACGGCGAGCGCCAACACCGGTGCGGCGGCGGCCACGACCCACAGGCGACGACGCGCTTTCGGTGATTTGGGAAGCCAGCTCATGGGCGGACGACGGGTTCCGGAAACGGAGAGGTTGCGCCGTATAGCGCCTGTACAGTCGGGCTCCAACGGGTCATGCGGCCGCGTCCAGGCGACTGACCAGATCGGTCCGGCGCGGATCGGCCGGATCCAGCACGGCGATCAGGGGCGCCCAGACCTCGCGCGCCTTCGCCACATCGCCCCGGGCTAGGGCCGCTTCACCGACGAAATAGCGCGCGCCCAACTGGTCCGGGTCGAGGGAAAGCGCGCGGGTGAAGGCCGCCTCGGCGTCCACACCGACCTCCCCGTCCTGCGCCCGCACCAGACTTTCGCCCAGACGGGACCAGCTGGTGGCGTCGTTCGCATCCAGCGCCAGAGCCCGACGGAAGGCCGAGGACGCGCCGATGGGATCACCGGCCTCGAACCGGGCCGCGCCCAGCATGATCAGGGCGGTGCGGTTGTCCGGCTCGCGTTCGACCGCCCGGCCGAGCACGGCGGCGATCCGGGGCGCGTCGAGGGTCTCCGGGCTGGAGGCCCATTCGTCGATCCGGCGCTCATAGGGCTGGTCCGGCAGTCCCGGGTCGCCGAAGACGAGATACAGGCCCAGAGTCGCCGCGACCGCCCCGACCAGCCCGACCAGAACGATCGTCCGGTCCCGCCCGCCAACGCGAGGCACGGCGTCCGGCGACGCGCTCGTCAGCAGCCGTCGTCCCGCCTCGGCCCGTGCGGCGGCCCAGGCGTCCTCGTCCAGCAAACCTCGCGATTTGAGGCGATCCAGCTCGGCCAGCTCGGCCGCGCCGGTGTCAGACAGGGGCGGCTCATGGTCCGCGCGGCGCCGGGCCACGCTCAACACCAGCAGCCCGGCCAGCGCCGTGGCGAGTCCGGCCAGGGTCCAGAAAACGATCATCCGCCCTGATTAGCGGATCAGGCGGCCCGGGGCGAGCGCTCCTGCGTCGCAGCGGACGACGGGCGGGCGCCGGCGGCGGCGGCACGGCGGCGGGCGGTGCGGGCCGCGTCGGTCGCCTCGATCAGCAACAGGCATTTGGCCAGGGTCTCGACCAGGGCGAGCGACTTCCGCTGATCCGGCGCATCGCCGGCGTTCACCGCCTCGACGACCTGATCGACATAGACGGTGACCCGCTCGGTCACCGACTGCACCAGCTGATAGCGCAAGGATTCGCAGCCGAAGACCTGGGCCGCCGTGCGGATAGCGCCCAGCAGGGTCAGCAGGACGATCGCGGCCTGAACGGCCTCCAGCGGCGGCGCCTCGGCCTCCAGATCGGGCGCCTGACGGGTCATGCGGCCCGTGGTCTTGACCGCCTTGGACGGCATCAGCCGGTCCAGCGCCTTGTCCAGAGATCGGAGCGACTTGGACAGGGCGCCGTTGATCCGGTCACGGGCCTCCCGCGCCTGCTTGCCCCAGTCCCCCTCGGGATCCAGTTTCAGCGTGGCGTCCAGCTCGCCCAGGGTCTCGGCGCACCAGGCGATGTCGGTGCGCACCCCGGGGCCGGGGTCTGCCTTGGCGCCCGGCTTGTAGGAGGCGATGCGGGTGATGCGAGCCTCGACCTCGGCGATCAGGCGATTGACGAAACCGGCCATTTCCGATTCCGAAAGGAAGCCTTCCTTGGCCGCCGCATGAGACGAATGCACCACCAGCCGCAGGATCAGGGAGGCGTCGCCCAGGTGGGCGAACATGATCTCCAGCATGCGCGGCCCGCCATCGACGGTGATCTCGGCGCAGTCCCGGATCAACAGCCGCAGCTCCGCCAGTTGGTCGCCCGTCGGTCTCAGGATCAGGTCGGGCAGGTTCAGCAGGCCGCGCCGGGCCATGGCCGCCAGGTCAAAGCACAGGGCCAGTTCGTCCAGCCCCTTGATGCGGGCCGCATCGTCGCTGCCGTTCGACGGCCAGACGACCTCCGGCTTGTCGCGCACGGCGGCAGCGGCGGCCACGCAGATGCGGTCGGCGACCGCGCACATCTTCGGATTTTCCTCGATCGGACGATAGTCGTCGAGCGCCAGCAGCAGCTCTGGCTCCACGCTCGAGGCCGCCTTCCACAGGCGAGGCAGCACGCCGGCCGGGAAGGTCAGAGATTCGACACCGTCGGGGCGCCGCTGAAACATCGGCAACAGGGGGGCGAAGGCGATGGCGCGGCGGCGGCGGTCGATGCTTTCGTCAGCCAGCATGATGCTGAGCGCGGCGGCACGCTCTCCGGGCATCTGGGCGACGGCGCCCGAAAGGATCGTCAACACGCGGTCGGGCACACGCTCCAGCATCTGGGCGAGCACTGCACGCTGCGCGACCGAAAGCTCGGCCATGCCACACTCCGTCAACCGCGAAACGGCGGCCAGGAAACACGGTGAAGGCGCGAGGTTAAGATTCCGGAAGCGGAGATTCCGGCCCCGCAGTCTCAGGACTCGGCTGCGGGCAGTTCAAGCACGGCCTTGAGCCCGCCCAGATCGCTGGCCGCCAGCGTCAGCCGGCCGCCATAGGCGCGGGTCAGGTCGTCGACGATGGCCAGTCCCAGACCCGACCCCGGCGCATCCTCGTCCAGACGGGCGCCCCGCTTCAGCATGCCGTCGCGCTGATCGGCCGGGACACCCGGTCCATCGTCCTCGACCACGGCGATCATCTGGCCCAGGCCGCTGGCGCCGGCGGAGACCCGCACCCGGCGCGTCGACCATTTGCAGGCATTCTCCATCAGATTGCCGAGGATCTCCTGCAGGTCCTGACGCTCACCGAGGAAGGCCAGGTCGTCGGGTGCGCGCCAGTCGATCTCCACGTCCTTCGACTGGAACACCCGCTCCAGCATGACCGCCAGTTCGTCGATCACCTCGCCCACCGGCGTCTTTTCGCCCAGGCCGTGGGCGGCGCGGGCGGCGGCGCGGGCGCGGCGCAGGTGGTGGTCGACCTGGCCCTTCATCACCTCGGACTGACGCCGGACTATATCGGCCAACGGCCCTGCGTCGGTCCCGGCCTCGGCCAGCATGACCGATAGCGGCGTCTTCAGCGCATGGGCCAGGTTGCCGACGTGGGTGCGCTGGCGCTCGACGACTTCCTGATTGTGGTCCAGCAGGCGGTTGACCTGTTCGGCCAGGGGCTGGATCTCGGTCGGATAGTCCTTCTCGATCCGGGCGGCCTTGCCCTTGCGTACATTGGCGATCTCGACGCGCAGATCGAACAGCGGCCTCAGCCCGATCTGGACCTGCAGGAAGACGGCGATGACCAGGCCGATCCCCAGGATCAGCAGCGCAGTCCAGGTGAAGGTCGCGAACTGGCGGGTATCGACATCGATCTCGGACCGGTCGAGACCCGCCATGAAAACGAACGGCCGTCCGTTCAGCGACTTCATGCTGGACGCGATCTGCAATGGCTGGGTCCCGTCCGCCAGGATGCCGGGATCGTTGTAGCTGAGGGTCGCCCCCATCGCCGCCCGCAGCCGCTCGGGCAATTCCGGATCGACGTACAGGCTCTCACCCGCCAGGGACGGAGACTTCGCCAGCACGGCGAAGCCGCCCTCGGCGTCCACCTCTCCGACCATCCAGTATTTTCCGGACAGGCCGCGCAGCGTCGGGGCGTCCTTGATCTCGGCGACTCTCAGGCCGTCGGGCGTCATGACGCTGGCGATGACCACGTCGTCGATCACGGCGCTCAGCTGATTGTCCAGACGGCGAAGGGCGCTCTCGCGATACTGGCTGGTCAGCATCCAGCCGGTTAACATCAGGGCGACGATGATCCAGGCCGAGGCGAGCCAGATCAGACGGCGCGTGAGGCTGCGGCCCGGCCGGCCGAACCAGCGTCCCCAGGACGGTTTTGGAACCGCCGGCGTCTCTGTCACGCCGCCTCGGACTCCCCGGCGAGCGGCGTCAGGCGATAGCCGAGGCCGCGCACGGTCTCGATCCGGTCCGCCCCGACCTTCTTGCGCAGCCGGCCGATGAAGACCTCTATGGTGTTGGAATCCCGGTCAAAGTCCTGGTCGTAAAGGTGCTCCACCAGTTCGGTGCGGCTGATCACCCGACCCTGGTGCATCATCATGTAGTGAAGCAGCCGGTACTCAAGCGACGTCAGCCGCAAGGGCTCGCCGTTGACTGTCGCACGCGCCGCGCGCGGATCCAGCCGCAGCCCGCCGCAGGCCAGGGTCGCCGAGGCGATTCCTGCAGACCGCCGCAGCAGGGCCCTCAGGCGCGCCAGCAGTTCCTCGGTATGGAAGGGCTTGGTCAGATAGTCGTCGGCCCCGGCGTCGAAGCCCGCAACCTTGTCCGACCAGGCGCCGCGCGCGGTCAGGATCAGGACCGGCGTCGCCTTGCCGTCGCGACGCCAGCGTTCCAGCACCGACACGCCGTCGATCTTGGGCAGGCCCAGGTCCAGTACCACCACGTCATAGGGTTCAGTGTCGCCCAGGAAATGGGCTTCCTCGCCGTCGGCGGCGTGATCGACCGCATAGCCGGCGTCGCCCAGCGCCTGCTTCAGCTGGCGCGACAGGTCGGCGTCGTCTTCGACCAGGAGAACTCGCATCGTGTTGGTCCCTCGTGTCCGTCAGCCGCGCGAGTCGACTGAGATGTCGATGATCTGACCGTCGCGCTCGAAGCGGAAGACATAGCTGTTGCCGCGCAGGCCCAGCGAGCCGACGAAGCGGGCGCCTCTGGCGCGCGACTGGGCAATCCCCTGGGCCTCCGCCTCGCTGATGCGACGCGGCTCACGCTGGAACTCCTGCCCGCTCCTGTCCCCACCGCGATCGCGATCGCCACGGTTGCCACGGTCCTGCGCGTTCGCGGCGCTCAGCGGCGCTGCGGCGATCAGGACGGACAGAAGGAGGACGGACAGGCGGGTCATGGGGCGTCTTATGAGGCCGGCGCTCTGAACGGCGGCTGAACACGAAGCTTAGGGACGTTTAACTTCCGGGGAAACGGGCCTCTCGCAGGGGATGAACGGAACCTGACCCGGTCCGTTCAGGATCGGCTCAGTGGCGATCAGCTTTCATCAGGTCAACGCAGCCGATCGCGGTTGTGGCGATCTGAGATGGAGAGATCCGATGATGAAGAAGATGCTTGTTCCCGCCCTCGTCCTCGCCGCGGTCTCGGCCGCCGCCCTGCCGGCTGCGGCCCAGAACTACAATCGTCCCGGCCAGCACCAGAACGACAATCGCGGCGCCTACGGCGGCTGGCAGTCGATCAACGTGCGTCAGGCCAATCTGGACCGCCGCATCGATCAGGGCGTCCGCAACGGCCAGTTGAGCCGCCGCGAGGCGACCCGCGTCCGCAGCGAGTTCAACGCCCTGCTGCGCCTGGAGGCGAATTACCGTCGCGGCGGCCTGACGGCCTGGGAACGGACCGACCTTGATCGTCGTTTTGACCGTCTGTCGGCCTCGATCCGCGAGCAACGCCGCGACCGCGACAATCGTCGCCACTAACGGTTCGTGAGCTTCGGGCGGCTGTGCCGAAGACACGGTCGCTCGCAAGGCGGGGGGCGTGGTCCGAAAGGGTCGCGCCCCCTTTCCGTACGTGGATCAGAATCGCAACACCGACCCCATGACGGTCACGGCATGCCCGCGGATCAGCACCCGGTCGCCCGCAAGCTCGGTCTCGAACCGCGCGCCCCGCCCGGGATAGGCCTGTTCGAAGGTGACGTTGCTCCGATCGAGCTTCATCGCGAACAGGGGCGCCAGGCCGCACCGGGCAGAGCCGGTCGCCGGATCCTCGTCGATTCCGCAGCCGGGTCCGAAAAACCGATCCACGACATCGACCCCGTCATCCGACAGGGCCGCAGCGATCACCTGTCCCCGCTCCATCGCCCCGTCGCCGAACGTCAGCAGGGCCGGAATGTCCGGGGTCAGGCCGCGCACCGTCGCCGCATCCGCCATGACCGCGATCAGGTATCGACTGGCCCAGACCTCGACCGGCGCGGCGCCGAGGGCCTTGGCCAGCCCCACCGGCGTCTCTACCCGGGTCAGCGGATCAGCCGGAAAGTTCATTTCGTAACCCTCGCCGAACCGCCCCACAGTCAGCGGGCCCGACGCGGTGTCGAAGGTCAGTTGACGCGCCTCCACACCCAGCTCGCGCCACAGCACATGCGCCGCCGCCAGGGTGGCGTGACCGCACAGGGACACCTCCACTGTCGGAGTGAACCAGCGCAGGTCGAAACGCGCCCGATCGGCCGTGCTGCGCAGAAAGGCGGTCTCCGAGTGATTGTTCTCCGCCGCCAGCGACTGCATCCACCCGGTGTCAGGCCAGGTGTCCAGCGGCTGAAGCACGGCGGCAGGGTTGCCCATGAACGGGCGTTCGGCGAAGGCGTCGACGGTCCACTGGCGCATACCGCCGAGCTTAAGCTAGGACGCGAGGTGAGACCAGACGGACCCGCCCATGACCGCCGCCCTGACCACTGATTTCAACGAGGCCCGCCTGCGCACGGCCTGGCGTTGGATCGCCGAGGAAAGCTACTGGGGCGCCCGCATTCCGTGGACCACGTTCGAGCGGGCCTGTCGCGGTTCGCTCTGCTTTGGTCTGGTCGAGGACGGAGACCTGCTCGCCTTCGCCCGCGTCATCACGGATCAGGCCACCTTCGCCTGGCTGTGCGACGTATTCGTCGACGAGCGGGCGCGCGGCCGGGGTCTGGGCAAGCAGCTGATGCAGGAGATTCTCGGCGATTCCCGACTGCAGGATCTGCGTCGCTGGGGCCTCGCCACCGCTGACGCCCACGGCCTCTATTCGCAATACGGCTTCGAAGCCGCGGACCCTCTGCGGCATATGGAGCGCGTCGACCGGGATATCTATCCGGTGTTGTCGCCGGCGACCTGAAGCTCGGGCCAGCGCGAGCGGGCGCTGGCGACGACCTTGCCCCAACCCCGGGCCAGCGGCCGGTTCGGATTGGGCCGGATGACCATGTCGAACACGTCCTGAAGCCCGAACGGCGCGGCGACGCTGATCGTATCGTCGTCCTCCAGCCGCACCCCGATCCCGAAGGCCGGCGCCACGAACCGCTCCAGGGCCGCGTCGGTATTCGGCAGCGGCTCATAGTCCTCGCCGAACCGGTCATGGAACCACAGATGCACCCGCGCCTGGTTCCGCACCTCGACATCACTGCGGAAGGGCTCGTCGAAGGCCGCCGCGACCCGCTTTATGACCCCGTCCTCCGCGTCCCACGATGTGTCCGGATCGAAATAGCCGAGGTCGAAATCCTTGCGGCCATACCCCACGGGCCGGCCCGTCAGTGCGTTCCACACCGACTGATAGACCGCGCCGGAAAAGACACGCCAGTCAGGCAGGTCCAGCCCGCGCACAGTCGTCAGCACATGCATCAGGTCGGCGTCCGCCCGGACGATCTCGACCAGCCGCGTCTCAAGATCGCTCATCGCGCGTCCCTCAGGGGCCAGCCATGATCCAGCGGGCCGTGGCCATGGCCCAGGCCGGGGGCGCGCCGGATCGCCTCGGAGACATAGGCCCAGGCCTCGGCCACCGCGACCTCCAGCGGCCGGCCCTGAGCCAGACCCGCCGCGATCGCGCTGGCCAGGCTGCAGCCGGTGCCGTGGGTCGAGGTCGTTTCGAGGCGGGGCCCCTCCAGCAGGGTCTCACCCGATGGCGTGACCAGCAGATCGACGACGGTCTCCCCCGGCACATGGCCCCCCTTCATCAGCACCGCCCGGGCTCCGAGCTCCAGCAGCGCCGCCCCTGCCCGACGCTGCCCCTCCAGGTCCTCAACCGCGATCCCGGTCAGGGCCTCGGCCTCCAGCGCATTGGGGGTCAGCAGGGTCGCGCGCGGGATCATCAGGCTTCGCACCGCCTGCACCGCGTCGTTGTCCAGCAGGGCCGCGCCGCCCTTGGCCACCATGACCGGATCGACCACGACCGGCGCACGCGACGTATCGAGAATGGCTGCGACCCGCTCGACCACCGCCACCGAGCCCAGCATGCCGGTCTTGATCGCGTCGGCCCCGATGTCGTCCAGCACCGCCCGCGCCTGCGCTTCGATCAGATCCAGCGGCAAGGGGTGCACGCCGTGTACGCCGAGCGTGTTCTGCACCGTGATTGCGGTGATCGATGTCGCCGCATAGCCGCCCATGGCGGTCACGGCCTTGATGTCGGCCTGAATTCCCGCCCCGCCGCCGGAATCCGAACCTGCGATGATCAGGACGCGGCCGAGGAAGGAAGATGATTGTGACATGGCGGCTGGATGCGTCACCGGCGCGGAATCGGCAAGGCCCGCCCTCTACCAGGCGGCGGCCGCCACCGCTGCCTGAACCGCCAGGGCCTGCACCGTTTCACGCACATCGTGGACTCGGATCACCGACGCACCGCGACGGGCGCCTTCCAGCGCGAGGGCGATCGAGCCGCCCAGCCGGTCGCCCGCCTCCGTCGCCGACGGGTCGATGTTCCGGATCATGCGCTTGCGACTGGCCCCCAGCAGCACCGGGAACCCCAGCTCCGCCAGCGTTCCCAATCCGGCGATCAGCGCCAGATTGTGCTCGATCGTCTTGCCGAAGCCGATGCCGGGATCGAGCGTGATCTTCTCGCGCCCCACCCCCGCCGCCATCGCCGCCTCGGCCCGGCCGGCCAGATAGTCGCGCACCTCGGCGACTACGTCGGCATAGCGCGGCTCGACCTGCATGCTGCGCGGTTCGCCCAGCATGTGCATCAGGACGACGTCGCAGCCCAGTTCCGCCGCGACCTCCGGCGCATCAGGGGAATACGTCAGCGCCGTCACGTCGTTCCAGATCGTCGCCCCCGCCGCGACCGCCGCCCGGGCCGCCTCGGGCTTCATCGTGTCGATCGAGATCGGCCCGTGCCAGCGCGCGTGCACCGCCGCGATCACCGGCGCCGTCCGCGCGATCTCCTCGTGCACAGCGACCGGTTCGGCCCCCGGCCGCGTGGATTCTCCGCCGATGTCGAGGATGTCCGCCCCGTCGCCGATCAGCCGCATCGCCTGGGCCAGGCCGCCTTCGACCGAGGCGTGCAGGCCCCCGTCGGAGAAACTGTCCGGAGTGACGTTCAGGATGCCCATGACACGGGGCCGGATCGAACTCATGCGCTGTTCCCGGCCCTTTTCTGCGGCGCCATCAGTCCCTCTTTCCGATCAGTCCGCCCAGGGCTTCAAGATAGGCGGCGAAAGCCTTTCGGCCAGAGGGGGTCAGGGTGACGCGGGTCAAGGGCTTGTTGTTCTGGAAGCTCTTGTCAATCGCGACATAGCCGGCCTCATCCAGCTTCTTCAGATGGACCGACAGATTGCCCTGGGTCGCCTCCAGCACCGTCTTCAGCTCGGTGAAGTCGGCGGTCTCTACGTCGGCCAGATAGACCATGATCCCCAGCCGCATGCGGCCGTGGATGACCTCGTCGATCCGGCCAAGATCGGTCAGGGCCATGGAGTCAGGCGGCCTTGCTCTGGGCTTCCCGCATCATGATCCAGCCCGGCAGGGCGAACAGCAGGAACAGGGCGGCTGTGCAGACATAGAGATACTGGTCCGGCTGGCGCACCAGCAGCCCCAGCGCCACCGCCGTCAGCCAACCGCCCGCCGCCGTCGCCAGCATCCACGCCTTCTTCTTCAGCACCCAGGCGACCGACCACGCCGCAGCCTGCAGCCCGAACACCACGGCCGGATAGTAGAGCCAGAGGGCGAAGTCGTTGTCCCGCCACGCCCCGACGCCGAAGATGATGATCATGGCCAGATTGACCATGCCCGCGCTGGAGAAGCCCGCGTTCAGCGTCCGCGTCGCGAGCGGCCCGCGATTGCCGCCGCCCTTGCGCATGTCACGGATCGAGGCCCAGGCGATCGTGGCGCAGACCGCGATGGTGATGCCGATAACGAAGGCCAGGTTGGCCAGGTCCGGCCAGCGGATCACGCCGAAGATCTGGCCGATGTGGAACAGACACTGGATCCCGTAGAGCAAGCCCCCTGCCAGATAGCAGATGGCCATGGTGATCGACGGCTTGCCGCCGCCCTCGACGATCGAGCGCAGGAAGGCGAGGTCGGCCTCGGCGGACGGCTTCGTGGAGCTGGCGGGCTTGGAGGGCATGGGCGATTCTCATCTGCGACCGGCGCGCCCGGGGTGGACGAGCCGGTCCGTCTTGGCAAGCTATTCGGCGGGAACGGCCGCGACGGGCCGAGCCTTGCGCCACGGCACGCGCCGCCCGTTCAGCCACCGGCCCATGAAGCTGTGGCGGATCAGCAGCTCATAGGTGATCAGGCAGACGGCGAAGACGCCCAGCGACACGCCGCCCAGCTTGAGCCACCACGGCCCCGCCCAGTCCTGCACCCAGACCTGGGCCAGCATGACCAGCGGCAGGTGCAGGATGTAGACCCAGTAGGAGGCGTCGGCGAGATAGCGCCGGATCGCGCTTTGCCCCGACAGGAAGCGAAGGCACAGCCCCATGGCCGCGAAGGCCGAGGCATAGACCGCCAGGGCCGTCACCGCTGCCGCGATCGCCTTCTCGTCCGTCAGCTCGACCATGGGGGTGATCTTCGGCCCGCCGGCCAGACTGTAGGCGGCGGCGCCCGACACCACGGCGATGGCCAGGAACAGCGGCGTCCAGGCGGCGATCCGGTTCAGCAGGTCGCGCCGACGGTCCAGCAGGAAGCCCAGGCCGAACGCCATGCCGAACCCGACCAGCGACGCCGTATGGGGAACCAGTCCCGCATCCGGCGTCGGCACGGCGAAGAAGGCGATCCATTTCGGGTCCAGATACAGGGCCAGGGCCAGCGGCGCGGCCAGAACGGCCGGGGTCCATGGGCCGATCAAGGCTCCGGTGACCCCGTCCACGACCCGCCCCCAGCCGCCGTCCTTGTCCAGGATCGCGAACGGCGCGCGCAGGATCAGGACCGCCGCGTAGAACAGCGTCAACACGTATAGGAACCAGAGATGGGTCAGCGGGACGTTGGTCCAGTCGTAGGTCGGCGGCGGAGGCGGCGGAGCGCCCGGCACGACCAGGCCGTTGACGTAGGACGTCCAGATCAGGGCTCCGACGATGCCGACCATGACCGGGAACCAGAAGGCAGTCAGCGGTCCCGTGATCCGCAGCACCCGGTCCTTCGCAAAGCTCAGCCACCCCCGACGCGCCAGCATCATGTGGGCGAACAGGCCGGCGATCAGGAAGAAGGCGGTCATCCGGAACAGGTGGATGGCGAAGAACAGCCCCGCCGCGGCGATGGACCGGCTGTCGTCGGCGACGATCCAGATCTGCTGCGGAAAGAAGGCCAGGCTGGCGTGCAGGACGACACCCAGAAGCAGCGCGCCCGCCCTCAGGGCGTCCAGGCCGTGCAGCCGCTCGGGCCGGTCGATGTCGGTGGTCATGATGGATCTCCCCTCGGGTTGGGAAACCGTTTCTCACAGACTTGTTTGGATCGCAAACTAGTTCATCAGAAAGAACCCCGCCTCGATCTCTCAAGGCGGGGTTCCGGAGGCCTAGTGGACGGTCGGGTGCTGTTCCGAGGCCACGACACTGACGCCGTCCGACACAGGGGTAACCGGCACGGAGACCGAGGGACCGGCGTTGGGGAAATTGTTCTCGTCGCGGTTCGGCGCGGCGCCCTTCTCCAGCAGATCCTTGATCTCCTCGCCCGACAGGGTCTCGTACTCCAGCAGGGCCTGGGCCAGGGTCTCCAGGTCGGCAGCCCGGTCCGTCAGGATCTGGCGCGCCTCGTCCCAGCCCGAGGTGACCAGTTTGCGGACCTCGGCGTCGATGGTGCGCGCGGTCTCTTCACTGATGTTCTGGCTGCGGGCGACCGAGTGCCCCAGGAAGACCTCCTGCTCGTTCTCGCCGTAGGCCACGGTGCCCAGGACGTCGGAGAAGCCCCATTGGGTCACCATCCGGCGCGCCAGCTTGGTGGCCTGCTGGATGTCCGAAGAGGCGCCGGAGGTGATGTTGTCCTTGCCGAAGATGATCTCCTCGGCGACGCGGCCGCCGGCCAGGATGGCGATGCGATCGATCATCTGCTGGTATTTCATGGAATAGCGGTCGCCTTCCGGCAGCTGCATCACCATGCCCAGCGCCTGCCCGCGCGGGACGATGGTCGCCTTGTGCACCGGGTCGGCCATCTTGACGCTCATCGCCACCAGGGCGTGGCCGCCCTCGTGATAGGCGGTCAGGCGGCGCTCTTCCTCGTTCATGGCCATGGATTTGCGCTCGGCGCCCATCATGACCTTGTCCTTGGCGTCCTCGAAGTCTCGCTGGGTGACCATGCGCCGGTCCTTGCGGGCCGCCATCAGGGCCGCCTCATTGACCAGATTGGCCAGGTCGGCGCCGGAGAAGCCGGGCGTGCCGCGCGCGATGGTCTTGGTGTTCACGTCGGCGGCCAGGGGCACGTCCTTCATGTGCACGCGGAGAATTCGCTCGCGACCGGCGACGTCCGGGTTCGGCACCACGACCTGACGGTCGAAGCGGCCGGGACGCAGCAGGGCCGGGTCCAGCACGTCGGGACGGTTGGTGGCGGCGATCAGGATGATGCCTTCGTTGGCCTCGAACCCGTCCATCTCGACCAGCAGCTGGTTCAGCGTCTGCTCGCGCTCGTCGTTGCCGCCGCCGAGACCCGCGCCCCGGTGACGACCGACAGCGTCGATCTCGTCGATGAAGATGATGCAGGGCGCGTTCTTCTTGGCCTGTTCGAACATGTCGCGCACGCGGCTGGCGCCGACGCCGACGAACATCTCCACGAAGTCCGAACCCGAGATCGAGAAGAAGGGCACGCCCGCCTCACCCGCGACGGCGCGGGCCAGAAGCGTCTTACCCGTACCCGGAGGGCCCACCAGCAGGGCGCCCTTGGGGATCTTGCCGCCCAGTTTCTGGAACTTGGCCGGGTCCTTGAGGAAGTCGACGACCTCCTGCAGCTCCTCCTTGGCCTCGTCCACGCCGGCGACGTCGTCAAAGGTCTTGCGACCCTTGTGCTCGGTCAGCAGCTTGGCCTTGGACTTGCCGAAGCCCATGGCCCCGCGCGCGCCGCCCTGCATCTGGCGCATGAAGAAGATCCAGACGCCGACCAGCAGCAGGATCGGCAGCAGGCCGATCAGCAGCCCCTGCCACCACGACTGGCGCGTGGTCTTCACATCCACCTCGGCGCCCGAGGCGCGGATGGCCTCGACCAGACCCTCGTTCGGATAGGGGGTGGTGGTCACGAAGCGGGTGTCATTGCGATAGGTCCCGGTGACCTGATCGCCGCGAACCGAAACGTCCTTGATCTGACGGCCTTCGACCGCAGTGACCAGTTCCGAATAGGTGATCGCATCGGGCCGGCCCTGCGCCTGGGCGCCGGGGGCCTGGCCGGGCATCGTCGCGCCGCCATTCTGGCTGATGGCGGCATAGACGGCCAGCAGGCCCAGTATGATCACGCCCCAGATCGCCAGGTTACGCAGGTTCATTGGTCTGAAATCCTCGTCGCCGACCTCGTGAGCCGGCAGATGTTACGTCATTGTCGTCAAAATAGGTCAGGCGGCGGCGTTTCGCCATGGATGGTTCCTGCAAGGTCGCTTTCCTGCGTCGTTTCGCCCGAGGACGCCCACTGGGCGAGGCTCAGACGGCGCGGTCCCAGGGTGCGAACCTCGGCCTTTCTCCATGCAAGAACCGGCGCACCCCCGCCGTCCCGGATCAGGACCGGCAGGGCGGCCCGCGCCCAGGCGGGGACGGCGGCCACGACAGAGCGATCCGCCTTCGACAGGGCGTTCAGGCGACCCAGCGCGGCAGCAGCGATCCAGCCGGGTTCGCGTCCGGTGATCTCATAGCGACCGTCCCAGACAACGGACACCCCCGGGTGCAGGGCGAGCTCGGCGACTGGCCGACGGCGCATCTCGCCCGCCTCGCGGCCGACGATAACCGTCTCCCCCAGCGCCTCGACCCGCGCGCCGGCGAGGGTGGCGATGAAGTCTTCGCCTGCATTCAACCGTTCCGCCAGCCTCTCGAGCCGATCCCCGCGCGGGGGCACCTCGCCACCGGATGCGCACAGCAACACCGCTGCGAGCTCTGCTGCATCAATCGATCGATCGATCTCAATTCCCTCTCCCAGAGGGAGAGGGCTTGAGCGCACGACGGCTGGTCGTCGTTCTTGCGCGAAAGGGTGAGGGGTTGGCGATAACCGCCGAAGGCTGCCCCTCACCCTTTCGGCTGAAGACGCATCGCTACGCTCTGCGAGCCTCAAGCCCTCTCCCCCCGGGAGAGGGTTCAATGCTGCACGCGCCTGCCCTCGCCCGAACGCCGCATTCCCCGGGTCCTCGATCCAGTCCTCCCCGGCCTCGCGCAGAATGGCACGCAGCGCCTCGCGCCCCTCCTCCAGCATCGGACGCAGCAGCATCAGCCCCCGCCCCTCCGGCCAGGCTGGCGATGGCGACCATTCCCGCAACCGGCCCAGGGGCGTGCCCCGTTCCCGCATCCAGTCGCCCTCGGCGATGTCATCGGCGGTGTGGGCGAACAGCAGGACCTTCGCCCCCGCCTCGCGCGCGGCCTCCGCAATCAGGGCATGCCGGGCCCGGCGGGCGGCGGCGGGCAGGCCGGTCGACGGCTTCGCCCCCTCCCAGCGACGCTCGATCCAGTCCGCCCCCGACGCCCGGGCCACGGCCTCGCAGCGCCGGCTCCAGTCGCAGCTGTCGGGGTTCAGCCGATGATCGAAAGTGATCGCCAGCAGCCGTCGGCCTGACGCCCGGGCCCAGGCCGCCGCGATCCGCAGCAGCGCCATGGAGTCCCCGCCGCCGGACAGGGCCAGGGCCACGGGATGATCGACGTCCTTCTGAAGCCGCGCCTCCAGCCGCGCCGCGACCCGCCCTTCCAGCCCGGTCGGTTCGGTCGGGTTCAGCGGCAGCCTGCCCGCGTGCGGGTATCGGTGGCTATGGCGCGCAGGGCCGGCGTCGAGGTCGCCTGATAGCGCCGGACGTATTCGCCCAGGGCCGCACAGGCCTGCGCGTCCCGGTTCGTCGCTTCCAGCCCGCGCGCGAGCTTCAACGTCACTTCTCCGGCCCACGGCAGGGTCGGCCAGCCCGAGAGGGCGGTGGCGTACTGCTGCACCGCGCCGGCCTGGTCTCCCGTGGCGCGGATGATGTCGCCGATGCGCCAGACGGCTTCCTTGCCCGACGGCGTATCCGGCCAGTTGGTCGCCACGGCCTCCAGAGCGGCGCGCGAGGCGGCCGGGTCGGTCACGGCGCGGGCGGCGGCCAGGTCGGAAACCGCGTCCCCGGTCGGCGAGCGCGGCCCGCGCGCGGCCTCCTCGGCGGCGGCGGCGGCGGCTCGGGCGGCGTCCTCGGCAGCGCTCTCGATCCGTTCGACGCGGGCGTCCGCATCGTTCAGCCGGCCGCGCAGGGCGGCATTGTCACGGTCGCTCTCGTCGAGCTGGAAGGTCAGTCGCTCGATGTCGCCGTTCACGCGCTGGACGGTCGCCTCCATGTCCTGCAGTCGGCGATCCATCTGGGACACGCGTCCCTGCAGGGCGATCAGTTCGGGATCGGACTCGACCAGCAGGGGCTCGCCCTGACTGTTGCGCTGCGTCAGGGCGCGCTCGAGCCGGCGGACGTTGCGGTCCAGAGTGTCGAGGCGGCGCACATCCCACTGGATGGCCGGCAGGGGCTGGGTCTGGGCGATGACCGCGCCGCCGACAAGCCCGAGGGCCACGGTCGCGAGGGCGATGTTCCGGAAGGAGAATGGGCTGTTCATGACGCTACAGCTTTCATCGTTTTGCGGCGCCCGCAAGGCGTCAGGCCCCGAGGCCTAGCGCGACAATGGCCACGAGGAACAGGGTCGAGACCAGCAGGCAGAAGACCAGCAGGAAGCATGTCCGCCACAGCGCCGACCAGATCGACAGCCCATAGGTCCCCTTCAACTGGGCGAACATATGCGCCGGAACCGCCAAGGCGCCGACAAGGCTCAGAAACCCGGCCAACCAGCCGTTCATCCGCCCCAGAACGCCCAGCAGCATGAACAGGATGGACATAAAGGTCAGGGAATACAGCACGAACACCCCGTGGTCGTACCAGGTGAACCCCCGTTTCCAGGCGAACAACAGCCAGAGGAACGGGATCGACATCGGCACCAGCAGAAAGGCGAACTTGTAGGTGGTCTGCTGGAATTTGTAGACGGCCAGGTCGGGGTTCGCGAGCTTGTGCAGGATCTTCTCCTGCATTGTCTTGTCGCCGAGCCCGATGCGGATGTTCCCGTTGTGGGCCATGTCGGCCATGCTCGCCTGCCAGCTGCCGACGGTCAGGCCATCGGCGCGCGGGCCGCTCGCCTTCGCCTCCTTGAGCGCCTGAAGCTCGGCTTCCGCCCCCGCCAAGCCGGCCTGCAGACCGGCCCGTGCCCCCTCTGCGCCCGGGCTGTCCGCTGCGTTTCTGGTTTCAGCCTCGGCGATCTGGGCCCGCAGGTTGGTGATCGCAGTCTCCGTGCCGGCGATCCGCTCGTCCACGCTGCGCGTCTCGGTCGGCATGAGGGCGGCCCCGCCGAAGCTCAGGGCGAAGAACATCAGGAAGACGGTGAACAGGAAGATGGCCAGGGGCGAGACGTAGCGGGTCCGCTTGCCCTCGATCCACTCGCGCGTCAGCCGACCGGGATTGGCGACCAGCAGCGGCAGGGTGCGCCAGATGCGAGCGTCAAAATGCATGACCCCGTGCAACAGCTCTTCGCCGAGGTGCAGCAGGGTCCGGTGCACATGGGTCGGCTGGCCGCAGTTGGCGCAGAAATTGGCCGTGGTCGGCTCGCCGCAGTCGCTGAAGGTCCCGGCGTGCTCGTCGCCTGCGACGCCGCCCGGCTTCTCGACCGCCCCCGCGATCAGGGCGCCGGTCGCCAGACCGCCCGCCGCATCGATATCCACCATCGCCCCCTCCACGCACGCTGCACCCTATGTGCAGTGCAGCGGAGGAGCGAGCAAGGGCGGATCTGTCTCCTCCCCGTGCGAACCATGGGGAGGTGGATCCGTAGCGAAGCGAAGGAGACGGAGGGGTTCTTGCCGCTCCTCAGAACCCCTCCTTCAGCTCGCAAAGGGGCTCGCCGACACCTCCCCATGCGCACGGGCGCACGGGGAGGAGACAGGCTTCTTACTGAGCGCCTGAAACGATCGCCGTGTGGCCGTTACGGTTGCGGGCCCACGAGTCCTCGCTGGCCCCTTCCGCGATCGGGCGCTCCTTGCCGAAGCTGATCGTGTCGATCCGGCCGGCCGAAACGCCGCGACCTATCAGATAGTTGCGGACCGATTCGGCGCGGCGGGCGCCCAGGGCCAGATTGTATTCGCGCGTGCCGCGTTCGTCGGCGTTGCCCTCGATGCGGACCGTGATCTGCGGATAGCGGGCCAGCCAGGACGCCTGGGCGTCCAGGCGCGGATAGGCCTCGGGGCTGACCGAATAGGAATCGAGGTCGAAATAGATCCGGTCGCCTACGTTGACGACAAAGTCCTGTTCCGAGCCGGGCGCGCCCGAACCGATATTGCCGCCGTCGATGCCGCCGTTGCCGGGACCCGGGTAGGCGGGGTTGTCGATCGCCGGTGCGCCCGTGCCGTCAGCCACGCCGGTCACCGGGCGACGGGGCGCGCAGGCGGCCATCGAAAGGGCGACCAGACCGACCAATGCGAACCTGGTCAAGTTGGATGCGGTCATCATCGGGTCATCTCCTCATTGGCGGTCCTGCGAAGCTTGAGCATAGGTCGCGAACCGTGGCTTTTGTCTGTGCCGTCTCCGGCGATAACGCACTGTTGTTCGGGCGGGTCCCCCGAACGGCTTTTACGAAGAGCAGCTGTCGGCCCCCTGACCGACGCCGAGGTTGTTGGGGCTGTCGTCCAGCAAAGGCGACCAGGCGGGATCGGACCCCCGCCCCTGGTAGCCAGACTGGGCGATGACGCGGCCGGACAGATCAACCATCCACAGGTTGGTGTTCCCGCCGCGCGTCTGGCGCGAGAACATCAGATAGCGGCCGTTGGGGGCCCAGGACGGGCCTTCCTCGAAATAGGACCGGCTCAGCATCCGCTCGCCGGAGCCGTCGACGCCCATTACCCCGATGCCGAACTGGCCGCCGCCGGACTTGGTGAAGGCGATCAGGTCGCCGCGCGGGCTCCAGGCCGGGGCCGTATAGCTGCCGCCGCCGCGCGAGATCGGACGCTGGTTCGACCCGTCGGCGTTCATGACATAGAGCCGCGGAGTCCCCGTCCGGTCGGAGTTGAACACGATGCGCGAGGCGTCGGGCGAAAACGACGGCGAGGTGTCGATGCCGGGATCATTGGTCAGGCGCGACAGCTGGCGCGTCCGCAGGTTCATCACATAGACATCGGTATTGCCGCCACGGATGATCGAGAACGCGACCTTCGACCCATCGGGCGAATAGCGCGGCGCGAAGGCCTGGCCGTCGAACTCGCCGAGGCTTTCACGACGGCCCGTGGTCAGGTTGTAGAGGTAGATGCGGCTGTAGTCCTCGCCCAGCGCCATATAGGTGATCTCGTCCGGGTTGGACGAAAAGCGCGGCGTCAGGATGATCTCCGAGCCATCGGTCAGGAAGACGGGGTTGTACCCATCCTGGTCCACGATCGCGAGGCGCGACAGGCGGTTCAGCTCGGTGCCGCTCTCGGCGACATAGATGATTCGGGTGTCGAAAATGCCGGTCTCGCCGGTCATCCGGGCATAGACGACATCGGCGATCTTGTGCGCGATCCGGCGCCACTGCTCCGGCGTGGCGGTGAAGTTGTAGCTGACCAGTTGGCACTGACGGTAGGGGTCGTAGAGGCGGAAGCCGAAGTCGTTGCGGCCGTCCGGGCGCGGCGTGACCGAGCCGTAAAGCACCGCCTGGGCGCCGATCTGGGTCCACTGCTGGAAGTTCGGCGCATTGGCCAGGGTCAGGCCGGTCTCGATGAAGCTGGCCGGGTTGATCGGCTCGAAGAAGCCCGAGCGCCGCAGGTCTCCCGACAGGACGTCGGCGATCGACGTGCCGTTCTGGCCGCTGAACGGCGCGACCGCGATCTGGAACGGACGCAGCACCCCCTGGTCGATCTCGACCTCGATCGGTTCCCCGGTCTGGGCCGGCTGGGCCTGGGTCTGCTGGCGCGACGGACCGTTCAGGTCACGGGCGGACTGGGCCTGCGCGAAAGAGGTCGCCGCTATGCCGATAGCCGCGACGGTGCTCAGAAGCAGGTTCAGACGCATCGATGTCTCCAGGCGCAGCGGGAATGTCCCGGTCCTTATCGCCAGACCGTGTGACAAACGCCAGCATGGCGGCGAATGGGGCGACTTTCGGGACGGCAACCTTTGCCGGGCGAAGCGTCAGGGATGGTCAGGATCGCAATCAGCGGTTCCGGCACGCCCGTTCGGTGACGAACACCGGGCGATAGGCGCCGCCGGGGAACCCTGCGGGCACGTCGAAGGGCGCGGTCTGACGAATGGCGCGCAGGGCGCCGTCGGCGGCGGCGCGATAGACGGAATCGGAGCGCGGATTGCGCAACGTCGGCCCCGCCGTGATCCGCCCGTCGGCCGACAGGGTCAGGTCCATCTCGATCCGCAACTGGTTCGCGCCCGGGATGTCGCAGGGCAGGGTCCAGTTCGGATAGACTTGGTTGAAGATGGCGGTCAGCTGAGGCCCGGTGGCCTGGGGCGCGCGGCCGGCGCCCTGTTGGCCCGTGGGCGCGCGGGGTCCCGGAGTCGGCGCGGGACGGCGCGGACCCGCGAGGGAATCCAGATCCAGCGACGGCTCGGTGCGACTCGGCGGCGCTGGCCGCGGCGGGGTCGGCGCCGTGCGAGGCGGGGTCGGACGAGGCGGCGCCGGACGCGGCGGCGTGGGGGTCGGCGTGGGCCGGGGCGGCGTCGGACGCGGGGTCGGCGCGGGCGTCGGGCGCGGCGCGGGCCGGCTCGGGGCCGGCGGCGTGGGCGCGGGTGGCGTCGGTTCGGGCGGAGCCTCGACCGGGGCCGTCGCCGCGTCGTCCGTGACCAGCTCCTCGGATGGATTGTCGGGGGCCGCGGCCTCGATCACTTCAGACGAGACGATCGACACCGGCACCGACGACACCGTCGGCAGGATCTCGGTCTCGCTCTCGGGCCAGCGGATCAGGAACATCGCCGCCACGCCCGCGTGCAGCAGGATGGCGCCCAGGATCGCCGGTGACGGACGCGAGGCCGCCATGGCTCAGCCTCCCCCGCCCGGAGCCGGTTCCGCCGTGTCGGTGATCAGGTTCAGCTTGGTGAAGCCGGCCGCCGACAGCCGCGCCATGACCCGCGCCACGGCCTGGTAAGGCGCGCGTCCGTCGGCCCGGACGAAGATCGACAGCTCCTTGCGGTCCACGCCATCGGCCGCATCCGCGACCCGGTCGGTCAGGGCGTCATAGGCCGTCTCGTCGCGCTGGACGAAGATCGCGCCCTCCCGGTCGATCGACACCGTCACCGGCGGCTTGTCGGTCTCGACCGCGCTGGCCTCGGTCTTGGGCAGCTCCACCGGAACGCCGACGGTCAGCAGCGGCGCCGAGATCATGAAGATGATCAGCAGCACCAGCATCACATCCACCAGCGGCGTGACATTGATCTCGCTCAGCGGCCGCTTGCGGGCGCGGCGTCGGCCCCGAACGTGGCCGCCGCCGCCGCCTCCACCCATCGCCATGGCTCAGACGCTCCGGCGGAAGGACAGGTCGGGAGCGGACGGCGGCGGGGGCGGCGGAGCGACCGGGGCCGAGCCTCCGCCCAGACGGCGCGCCACGGCGGCCTGCAGGTCGTCGGCGAAGCTCTCAAGCCGGCCGGTGAACTTGCCCGCGTCGATCGAGAACTTGTTGTAGGCGATATAGGCCGGGATGGCCGCCGCCAGACCCACGGCCGTAGCGAACAGGGCCTCGGCGATGGCCGGTGCGACCGTCGTCAAATTGGTGTTTCCCGCCGCCGCGATCCGCCCGAAGGCGTTCATGATGCCCCAGACCGTGCCGAACAGGCCGATGAAGGGCGAGGCCGTGGCGACCACTGACAGTACGCCCAGGCCTTCCTCGATCCGCTGGCCCTCGCGCGCGATCAGGGAATCGATGCTGCGGTCGATGCGCGAGATCAGGAGATTGCCCTCTGTATCTGTCATCGGACCCTTGCGACGCGTCTCGCGCCAGTCCGACAGGGCGATCACCAGCATGCGCGGCAGGGCGTGGGCGGGCTCCGGTCCCGCCTGGGCCGCCACATCTTCCAGCGACCGGCCCGAGGCGATAGCCTTTTCGAAGGCGTTCGCCTGGGTGTTCAGGGCGGTGAAGCGGAACGCCTTGTCGATGATGACCGTCCACGACCACACCGAGGCGACGGCCAGCCCGACCATGACGCTCTTCACCACCCAGTCGGCGGTCAGGAACAGGGTCACCGGGTTAAGCATCGAGGCCTCGGAGGCGACAGTGGCGGCGACAGTCATGGGCGGATCCTGGGGAGAACGGTCGGATTCTATCGAGCCACGTGGCGTGGCGGTTCTATGGCCGAAGGGCCGATGGAGTGGCCGTCGATTCCTGACGACCGCCGGTCTGCGGCTGGACAGCCACGGAAACGGGCGCCGACGGAGTCTAGCCAGCGTCGCCCGGTTGCGCCAGCCAGGGCGTCACCGCCTCGACCAGCGCCCTGGTCGGACGTCGCGGCCGACCGTTCAGGTGGATGCAGACGGCGGTGACATCGGCCCGGCACAGCGCCTGCCCGTCCCGCTCGATCACCTGGGAGATCATCAGCCGCACGCCCTTGATCGCGTCATAGGTGGTGCGCACCACCAGGGCGTCGTCGATCCGCGCCGATTTGACGAACTGCAGTTTCATCTCTGCGATCACGAAGGCCAGCGGCGGATCGATCTCCAGCAGCTGCGCATGGCCGATGCCCGCCAGCCTCAGGAAATCCGACCGCCCGCGCTCGAAATACCGCACATAGTTGGCGTGATAGACCACCCCGGTGAAGTCGGTGTCCTCGTAATAGACCCGCAGCGGCAACAGGTGCGCGCGGCCCTCGAAGCGGCCGGCGGTGGGAAGGTCGGTCATGCGGCCGGCAGGCCCAAGGTGAAGTCCAGCGGCGTGTCGGCGGCCGGCAGACAGCTGCGGTCCACCGGCGCCGACGGGTCGCGCAGGAAGTCCCGCGCCATCCTGCGCGTACAGGGGCTGGCGTTGATCACCCCGTGGGTGGCGTTGGTCACGATGACGACCTGGCTGTTGGCGTAGCCGCGTGCGGCGGCCTCGGTCAGGGCCGGCGGGCAGCCGGGATCGATCTCGGCGGCGACGAACAGGGTCGGGATGTCGGTCACGACCGGCGCATTCTCGATCGGGTCGGCCGGCCGCTCGCCGATGGCGTCGCAAACGTCGAACAGCCGCGACAGGGATGGAACGAGAACCTCCGCAACCGGATCCCCCGCCGCTCCGGCCGCCAGCCGCGCCCTCGACTCGAACGGCAGCTCCTCCTTGCACAGGTGGGCCATGTGCTGGCCTTCGAAATAATAGGTCCGGTTCCCGGCGCTCTCGGCGACGGGTGTCAGGTCGCCGGCGATGATCCTGTCCAGATCGGCCGGCAGGCGACGCACGCCGACACGGCTGTAGGTCGTGTCCATCAGGAAGGCGGACAGATCGTCGACATTGAAGGTCCGCCCGTCCTTGCCGGTCACCGGCCCGCTCAGCCAGCGTCGCGCCTCGGTCTCGAACCGGGCCTGCATGTCGGGATAGCGGGCGCTGCATTCCGCCTGGGCCGCGCACTTCGCGAGGATGATCCGCACGGCCGTGGACACCTGCTCCGGCGTGCCCACGGCCCAGTTGCCCTCGGGCGGCCACGGGCTGTCCATCACCACGGCGCGCACCATCTGCGGCTGATGGGTGATGACGGCGGCCTCGATCCGGGGCCCGTAGGATCCGCCGCGCAGGTCGATCTTCTCCAGCCCCAGCACCTGGACCAGGTCGCGCACATCGTCGGCGATGGCGGCGGCGTTGTACCAGTTCAGATCGATCCCCTGAGCCTGATAGTCGCGCAGACAGGCGATCAGCCCGTCGCGATCCTCGTCCGAGGGCGGCCCGGCGTCGGTCAGTTCGACGCCCGGACAGTCCATCGATGGCTTGCCCCGCCCGCCGCCCCTCTGGTCGAAGAAGATCATGTCCTGATCGACCGCCAGGGCGTCCGGGTTCTGCTGCGCGGCCTGCAGCATCCGCCCGACCCCCGGCGTCGAGGCCCCGCCCGGCCCGCCGTGGAAATTCACCACCGGCGGCAGCCGATGCCCCGACGCGTCGCGATACGGCGTCGACGCCTTGACGATCACCACCGCGACGTCGATCCGCCGCTCGCTCGACCCGTCACGCGCCTCGTCGACCGTCAGCGTGCAGCAGCGAACCTCGCGCACCCCGGTCGGCCACTCGGCCGGGCAGGCGGTGTCGGTGAACACCGGATCGGCGGCGAGGGCGGGTTCGGCCGTCAGGCCTGCGCCGAGGATGACGGACAAGGCGGCAAGCGCGCGAAGGATCATGGGCTGTCTCCGGTTCGCCGACACCAAAGTCCCGCGCCCGGCGCTTGGCAAGCCGCTCGCAAAAGTTATCTGGCGCGCCATGCGAGCGAAGCGTTAGCTGTGCGCCGTTGGAGGGAAACGCCATGCATCGCAGCCTGACCGCCACCGTCGCCGCCCTGGCCCTCCCGAAGCTACGCGACGAGGACGCCGTGTCCGGTGTCTTCGACTGGACCTGCGCCAACGGCCGTATCTCGGGCCGGGTCCTGCTGGCCACAACCACGCCGTGGTCGATCCAGGCCCTGAACTACCGCCTGATCCCGAACGCGCCCTGATCCGTCAGGCGGCGTGTTTCTTACGGGCTGCTTCGTTCAGGGCTTCGGCCATGCGCTCACGCCAGTCGTCGCCCTCTTCGGCGGGCGTCCTTGGCCGGATCAAAGTCGATGCTCACTCGAACAGGCCGCCCTGCCCCACGCCCTGCGCCGTCGGAGGCTTCGGCGGCTCTGTCAGGCCCAGATGCGCATAGGCTTTCGCGCAGGCCATCCGTCCGCGCGGCGTGCGCTGGATGAAGCCCTGTTGCAGCAGATAGGGCTCGATCACATCCTCGACCGCGTCGCGCGCCTCGGCGATCGCCGCCGCCAGCGTGTCCATCCCGACCGGTCCGCCGCCGTAATTCTCGATCAGGGCCTTCAGGAAGCGACGGTCGTTCGCATCGAGCCCCGCCTCGTCGATCTCCAGCCGCGACAGCGCCCGCGCCGCCACGATGCTGTCGATCACCGCCGCCCCCTCCGCCTCGGCGAAGTCCCGCACCCGGCGCAGCAGCCGCCCCGCCACGCGCGGCGTGCCTCGCGCCCGTGAAGCGATCTCGCGCGCGCCCTCGTCATTGATCCCCGTTCCCATCTTCCGGGCGGCCCCGGTGATGACCCTCACCAGTTCCTCGGGCGTGTAGAATTCGAGCCGCAGCGGAATCCCGAACCGGTCGCGCAGCGGCGTCGCCAGAAGACCCGCCCGCGTCGTGGCTCCCACCAGGGTGAAGGGCGCCAGATCGATCCGCACCGACCGCGCCGACGGTCCCTCGCCGATGATCAGATCCAGCACATGGTCCTCCATCGCCGGATAGAGGATCTCCTCCACCGTCGGGGCCAGCCGGTGGATCTCGTCGATGAACAGGACGTCGCGCGGTTCGAGATTGGTCAGTATGGCCGCCAGATCCCCCGCCTTGGCCAGGATCGGGCCGCTCGTCGCCCGGAACCCCACGCCCAGCTCCCGCGACACGATCTGCGCCAGGGTCGTCTTGCCCAGTCCCGGCGGCCCGAACAGCAGCACATGGTCCAGCGCCTCGCCCCGCCCCCGCGCCGCGTCGATGAAGATCTTCAGATTGCCCTTGGCCTGCTCCTGGCCCACGAACTCCGACAGGGTCTGGGGCCGCAGGGCGCGGTCATAGGCCTCGCCGGGGGCGGGCTCGGGCGAGATGATGCGGTCGTCAGTCATACTGCCCTTCTCCCCTTGCGGGAGAAGGTGGCCGAGCGAAGCGAGGTCGGATGAGGGGTCACGCTGACCTCAACCCTCTGCATTGGCCGAGCCCACTCCAGCCGCCCGCGTGACCCCTCATCCGTCAGCCTTCGGCTGCCACCTTCTCCCGCAAGGGGAGAAGGGATGTTGATGTCCCTCACCGCCCCAGCTCCTGTAACGCGGCCCGGATCACGGCCGACAGTTCGGCGTCATCGCCCAGCCGGATCAGCGCCTGATCCACGGCCCGGCGTGCATTGACCTCGGCCACGCCCAGCCCCAGCAGGGCCGACACGGCCTCGCCCGTCACGCTCGGAACCGGCGGCGCGATCTCGGCATGCATGCCCGCCGCGCTCGGCGTGAACGACACATCCCCCAGCGACTTGCCTTTCAGCTCGGTCACGATTCTCAGCGCCAGTTTCGGACCCACCCCGTTCGCTCGCCCGATCGCCGCCTTGTCGTCCCGCGCGACCGCGCTCGCCAGTTCGCCCGGCGGCAGGACGTCCAGCACCGACAGCGCCGCCTTCGGCCCAACCCCCTGAATCCCGGTCAGGGTCGTGAAGGCCCGCCGCTCGTCCCGCGTCAGGAAGCCGTACAGGCGCGGCCCGTTCTCCGCCGACCAGCTTGATTCGATATGCAGGGTCGCCTCGTCGCCCGGCGCCGGCAGTCGCTGCAGCGTCCGCGCCCCGCACGTCACCACATAGCCCACCCCCGCGCAGTCGATCAGGCAATGCCCCTCCTCGACTTCGGCCAGAACCCCTCTCAGCCGCCCGATCATCCTCGTCCCCTCCCTGCGCCCCAGGCGTGGGGAGGTGGCAGCGAGCCCCTCGCGAGCTGACGGAGGGGGTCTTGCCGCCGACGAAGAACCCCTCCGTCTCTCCGCTGCGCTCCGAGCCACCTCCCCATCGCTGCGCTACGGGGAGGAGACAGTTCGATACGGCCGATCATGCCAGGGCCTCCAGCAGGGCCCGCTTGCGCAGCTGCGCATGGGTGATGGCCACCGCCAGCGCATCGGCGGCGTCTGCCTTCACGTCCCCGGCGGCCCCTTGGCAGGACTGGGGCAACAGCCGCTTCACCATGAAGGCGATCTGGCTCTTGTCGGCGTGGCCGGCCCCGACCACCGCCTTCTTGATGAGATTGGGCGAATACTCCGCCACCGACAGCCCGGCCTGCGCCGGGGCCAGCATCACCGCCGCCCGCGCATGACCCAGCTTCAGGGTCGAGGACGGGTTCACATTGACGAACACCTCCTCGATCGCCGCCTCGTCGCAGGAATAGGCGGCGCAGACCTCACCCACTTTCTCGAGAAGCCACAGCAACCGTTCCGACAGCGGCGCCCCCTCCGGCGGGGCGACCACCCCGTGCGCGATCCAGCGCAGCCGCGAGCCCTCGGCCACGATCACACCCCAGCCGGTGCGGCGCAGGCCGGGGTCCAGTCCCAGAATTCGAGTCCCCCCGCCTTGATGAATCATGCTGTTCGTCATTCGTTCCAGTCATGCCCCAAACAAGGTTGACGGACAATGACCGCCGTCACTCCTCGCGCGGCAGGATCGAGAAGCCGGCCAGGCCGTCCTCGGCGCTGAGCTGGGTCACCAGGCCGTCGATGTCGATAGGCACATGCCCCTTCACCTTGAGATGATGCTCATGGATGGCTCCGTCGTGGCTCATCACATGCCCCAGACGCACCACCTTGACCCCCCTGAAGCGCAGCAGCTCGCGCACGGCCACGCCGTTGGGCGCTTCGCCACGCTTCCAGCGCAGGGTTACGTCCATCACCCCGACATGCGGCAGCTTCGCGTCCAGCACCCGCAGAATCCCCAGCACGCCCAGGGTGGCGCCCGACCCCAGCAGGGCCAGGTCCAGCATCCCCACTCCGAACAGCACCCCGATGGCCGAGGTCACCCACAGCGACGCCGCCGTGGTCAGGCCGTGCACGGAAAACCCCTCGCGGAAGATCACCCCGGCGCACAGGAAGCCGATGCCGGTCAGCAGGCCGTGCGACATCCGGGTCGGGTCGATGACGACCGTCTGGCCCGGCAAGGCCGTAAACGCCCAGGTCGACTGGTGCATCGCCGCCAGCATCAGCAGGCACGAGGTCAGACAGACCAGGATATGGGTCCGGAACCCGGCCGGGTGGCCGTGATAGGTCCGCTCCACGCCGATAAGGCCGCCCGCCGTCATCGCCGCAGCGACGGGCCACAGAAGATTCAGATCGAACACCAAATACGCTCCGGGAACTGACGAATCTTCACGCTAGTCCCCTGATGTCGCCGCATGCAAGTCCGCCGTGATCCGGAGCGGGACAAGGGCGCGGCTTCACGCTAGCTTCGACGCCGAACGAGAGGGATCCATCATGTCGAACACAGCCGGCGCCGTCATCGCGGCCCAGAGGATGCGGGCAGAGCGCCGGATGATCGAGGCGCTGCGGGCCGCCGAGGCCTTCTCGCCCGACAGGGCCATCCCCCTGGCGCCCGACAGGAACCTGGCCAGACTCGCCCTGCGCGGCCTGCTGCGCCAGAACGCCATCCGTCAGGCCCGGGCCGGCTTCTACTACCTCGATGAGCCCGTCTATGCGGCGGTCCGCAAGAGCCGCCAGCGCCTGCTGATCGGCGTGGGCGTCATCGCCGTCGTCTTCGGCGTGGCCCTCGCCATCGCCACCTCCAGCAAGGCCCAGACCGCGCCGGCGCCCCGCCCCGACCAGCTCGCCTTCCGCGCCCTCTACGAGGAACTGGTCGAGACCAACACCACCCTGTCCGAAGGCAGCTGCACCATGGCCGCCGAGCGGATGGGCGCCCGCCTGACCGCCGCCGGTTATCCGGCCGCCGACGTCCGCGTCCTCGCCCCGGCGGACCGGCCGAAGGACGGCAATCTGGTCGCCACCCTGCACGGCTCGAACCCCGACGCGCCCGCCCTCCTGCTGCTCGCCCACATCGACGTGGTCGAGGCCAATCCCGCCGACTGGACCCGCGATCCCTTCACCCTGGTCGAGGAGGGCGGCTATTTCTACGCGCGCGGCGCCTCGGACGACAAAGCCCAGGCCTCGGTCTGGGTCGATACCCTGGTGCGGCTCAGGCAGGAGGGGTTCGCCCCCGCCCGTGACATCAGGATCGCCCTGACCTGCGGCGAGGAGACCGCCGACGTCCACAACGGCGTCGAATGGCTGCTGGCCGAACACCCCGAGACCCTTCAGGCCGGTTTCGCCCTGAACGAAGGCGCCGGCGGTCTGCTCGACGATCAGGGCAATCGCCTCGCCCTCGCCGTCCAGGCGGGCGAAAAGATCTATCAGGACTATACGCTCGAGCTGACCAACCCCGGCGGCCACTCCTCGCGCCCAAGGAAGGATAACGCCATCGTCGCCATGGCGGCGGGTCTCGCCCGCGTCGGCGGCTTTGATTTTCCGCTCGAGCTGAACCCGGTCACCCGCGCCTATTTCGCGGCTCTGGCCGGGACCCAGCCGCAACACGCCGCCGACATGCGCGCCATCAGCGCCCCCGCCGGTCCCGATGCGGAGGCCGCCGCCCGCGTCTCGGCCGCCAATCCGTCTTGGAACGCGACCCTGCGCACCACCTGTATCCCGACCCTGATCGACGGCGGCCACGCCCCGAACGCCCAGCCACAGAAGGTCACCGTCAACATCAACTGCCGCATCCTGCCCGGCCATACGGTGGCCGAGACCCAGGCGGAACTGACCCGGCTGATGGACAATGCCGCCATCTCCATCACCCCCGTCGGCCGCCCCAGCCCGACCGCCCCGCCGCCGGCGCTGTCCGACGCCGTCATGGGTCCGATCCGCGAGGTCGCGGGTGAGATGTGGCCCAACGTGCCGATCCTGCCGACCATGGCGACGGGGGCCACCGACGGCCGCTTCACCAATGCGGCGGGCATCCCGACCTATGGCGTCACCGGCATGTTCGGCGATCCCGACGGCGGCGGCGCCCACGGCCTCAACGAACGAATCCGCGTCCGCTCCCTCTACGAGGGCCGCGACTTCCTGTTCGAGATCGTGAAGCGCTACGGCATGCAGGACTGAGGCGGCTCAGCCTTTGGCCTCGATATAGGCCTCGGGGTCCTTGTTCACCGCCTTCACGCCCGTGATGTGATCCGCCTCGAAGGCAGCGAACTGTACCGCCAGATCGTGGCGCGTCTGCATCGAGGCATGGCGGCGGAAATCTGTCAGGCCTTGGCGCTCCTCCTCGCCCATATGTTTGGAGTTGACGACGTTCGCCTTGCCCACCGCCTCGATCCAGGCGCCGGTGCCGACGGGATAGGTCTCGACCGCCTTGACCGCGTCGCGCAGCTTGTTGTGGTCCTCGATGGCGTCCTCGGTCTCGCCCTCGACCGTCCCGTCCTCGGCGTCGTTCGCCCCCTCGCCCAGTTTAAGCAGCTCGGGATAGAAGAACCGCTCCTCGGCCTCGGCGTGGACATCCAGGAACGCCTTCAGCCGCGACCAGACCGCCGTCAGCGCCTCGATGTCCTTCGGATCGATCTGTTCGAGGATCGAGAACAGCCGCCGTTGCTCGGCGTGGTCGTCGAGGATCAGCTGGGTGATGTCCATGGGGCGGCTCCGGCGCGAACAGTGAAGCCCCGATACGCCCGCCGCAGGGCGCCGGTTCCGTGCGAACGACTCGCGCCGGTCAGCTGAACGGTTCGCGGCTCGTGTGCCAGACGCGCAGAACAAGAACACAGTCGAGCTCCGTCCGGTAGACGAGCAGGAAGGGCGTGGCGGCGACCACCAATTCCCGTCTGCCGTCGGGACGACCCCGCCCCTTGCTGGGGAAATCACGCAGCCCATCCGCTGCTTCCAGAACTCGATCTTCTGTCGCGATGGCGGCCGAGACATTGTCTCGCGCGATGTAGTTGACGCCCTCTTCCAGATCAGCTTCCGCTTCCGGCGTCCAGATCAGCCTCAAGCGGCGTGCGTCCATCGGGCTCGCCGTGCGTGCAGCCGGGCAACGACCTCCTCATGCGGGATGCCTTTGCCCGCCGCCAGAGAGGCTTCCGCTTCGACGATCGCGGCCTCCAGAGCATCATGCTCGCGAGCAATAAGCTCCGCCGCTTCCACCAGCAGTTCACCGGCTGCTCGGCCTCTGGCGCTGGAGAACGCATCCAGCTTGGCCTTCACGGCCTCATCCATCTCGATGGTCACATGCACGGTCATGGCGTGGAGATTACCACCACCCCCGACCGCCGCCAAACTCAGGCCACGATGGGCTGAACTGATCCGCTTTCGACCGGAGCGGGCCGGCCGCCGCGTTCGCGACGGGCGGCGTCCAGCGCGGCCGACGACATCGCGGCCTCAGCCCGGGCGCCTTCCAGCTCCGCGCGCAGGGCGGCGGCCTGCTGGATCATGGCCTGAGCCTTGGCGTGGTGCTCGTCCTGCGCCGCCGCAAGCTTGGCCTGGATCTTCAGCATCCGGTCCTCGGCGCGGGCAATGGCCTTCTCGTGGGTGGTCGCGGCCTTGGCCAGGGTCTCGGCGCGGTCGACGGCGGCGAGGCGGGCCACCTCCATCCCGGCCAGGCGCTGGCGGGTCTCTTCGGTCTCGGCCTCCAGGCCGCGGATGCGCTCCATGGCGCGGTCCAGGCTGACCTGCAGCTGTTCGGCCTTGCGCTCAGTCCCGTGCGAGCCGGTCTGCAGCTCGCTCAGACGCGACGCCTGTTCGGTGTTCAGGACTTCCAGCCCGTTGGCGCGGGCCGTGGCCGTATCGAGCCGCGACGACAGGGAGGCGATCTCGGCCCGTGCGGCCTCGGTCTGGTTCTCCAGCGTGCGCAGGGCGCGGGCGGCTTCGCTCTGCTCGGAGGCCGAGCGGGCGCGTTCGGTGGCCAGCTGGCCTTCGCTGGCGGCGGACGATCGGGCCAGGGCGGCGATCTCGGCCGAGACCTCGTCCACGCGACGACGAAGGACGGTGTTCTCTTCGGAGGCCAGGGCATGATCGCGCTGGATCTGCGCCCGGCCGGCCTCGGAGTCGGTGCGCAGGGTCTCGGCCTGCTTCAACTGGGTGCGCAGAGCCTCCTGGTCCTGTTCAAGTTCCTTGATCCGCTGACCGGAGACGCGTTCACCCGTCTCGAGCGCCTCGATCTTGCCGGTCGCCAGCGACAGTTCGCTGCGCAGACGATCGGCCTCGACCCGGGCTTCCTGCGAAGCCGCGGTCTGTTCGCCGAGCCGCGCCGCCAGGTCTTCCGCCCGCGCCTCGCTCTCGGCCAGGGCGTCGGCCAGCTTGCGCACCTCGACGGTCGCAGCCTCCAGGCGGGCTCCGTTGTCGATACTGGCAGCGCGCAGGTTGATCAGTTCGACGTGGCCGTCGCGCCGCGACCGAAACTCCGCCTCCAGCGGATCCCGCAGCTGCGCCAGCAGGCTCTCGAAGGTCCCGAACCGGCGCGCCATGTCCGACAACTGGTCGAGGCTGTCCTGAATGGTCTCGAACCGTTCGCCGATCACGCCGGCGGCGTCGCCGCCGCTCTCCCGCTCGTCGATGGACGGCGCGACGCCCTGGGCGCTCTTGCCGGTCCGTGACAGAACGCGATCAATCCTGGACAACATCGTCATAACGCCCCCGTTGACGGGCGGATGACGCCTGATGCAGGCGTCTCGAATCGAGCCGCCCCCTCCCGTTAAGGAATGATTAACGGTCAGCGTCAGGAGTGTCGATACCGGCGATCCTGTACGGCTGTGGACAGTCAGCCCGCGAACTTCGCCATCTCTTCGTCGGAGATGTCCTCGTTGGAATAGACCATCGAGACATCGTCCTCGGCGTCCAGAGCGTCGAGCAGCCGCATCAGCGTCCCGACATGCTCGCCGGTCACGGGCACCTCGGTCTGGGGCTTCCAGACGATGGCGGTGGACTTTGCGTCGCCCAGGATCTTGGACATGGCCTCGGCGACCTCGTTCAGATCCTCGAAGGCGGTCCAGATCGTGTGACCCGGCGCGTCCTCGTAGATGTCGGGCTTCACCAGGTCGGATTCGACGTCCTGGGCGCCTGCCTCGATGGCGGCCTCCATGACGGCGTCCTCGCTCCCGGCCTCGGCGGCGTAGGTGATCTTGCCGACCTTGTCCCACATGAAGGCGACCGAGTTCATCTCGCCCAGCGCCCCGCCGTTCTTCTTGAACGCCGTGCCGATGTTGGAGTTGGCGCGGTTGCGGTTGTCAGTCAGAGCCTCGACGATGATGCCGACCCCGCCGGGACCCCGGCCCTCATAGCGGACCTCCTCCATCGTATCGACGTCGCCGCCGGACGCCTTGTTGATGGCCCGCTGGATCACGTCCTTGGGCAGGCTCTCGGCCTTGGCGTTGTTGACCGCAAGGCGCAGTCGCGGGTTCAGGGCGACGTCGGGCATCCCCGATTTGGCCGCCACGGTGATGTCGCGCGACAGCTTGGAGAACAGTTTGGAGCGGGACGCATCGGCGCGTCCCTTGCGGTGCATGATGTTCTTGAACTTGGAATGGCCGGCCATTGTTATCTCTTCAGTGCGCTATCGCTCGACGCGCCCCCCGGTCCGATCTGCGATCGGCCGGAGGACAAGCTACGTCTTGCTACTTGAGCCCGGATCTCGCTGCTTGAGCGCGTTCCGTGCGTTGGTTGGGGCCGTCTAGCCCGCCCGCGCTGTTCTGTCACCAATCGGTCGCTGGAACCGGCGACCCTGCGGGGGATTAAGGCAGCCACCGACGGAGCTTGACCATGTCCGACAATCCCCTGCACGACGCCGACGCCTATCTCGAGGACGATCTCGACGACGCCGAGATCGTCGAATGGTACGAGGGCCGTCCCGTGACGGTGTCGACCGCCGTCGCCACAGGCTCCATCGTCGCGGCCTTCGCCATCGGCGTCCTCACCGCCGTCGGGGCCCTGGCCCTGATGGGCTACATGGACGACAACTAGGTCGCCAGAACCGCGAGCGCGCCGGCCGCCGCCAGCACCACCGGGGCGGCGAACGGGCTCTTCCAGCGGAAGAAAACGACCAGGCTCGCCATGCCGATGGCGATCCCCAACCCCCGACCGCTCCACGTCGGATCCACGCTCGACAGCAGGCCCCAGCCCAGTTGCGCCGCCGTCACGGCGATCAGGCCGGTGACCCCGGCCGCGACGCCTTCGAGCGCCGACTTGAGACGCTCGTCGTCGACCACCGTCTCCAGCCGGTCGTAGAAGATCATCGAGAAGGCGAAAGCGGGCAGGAAGATCCCGGCCGTGATCGCCAGCGCGCCCAGCGGACCCCCGGCGACATAGCCAACGAAGGTCGAGAAGATTATCAGGGGCGCCGGCAGCACCCCCGACAGCGCGAGCCCGTCCAGGAAGGCCCCGTCGCCCAGCCAGCCGCGGCCCACCATATCGGTCCTCAGGAACGGAATGGCCGTATAGGCGCCGCCGAAGGTCAGCAGTCCGGCCTTCAGCCCGCTGAGAAACAGCAACAGTACGGCCACCTCGCCCGGCGCGTCCGGCGCGCCGCCGGTGAAGGCCGGCGGCGGCGTCCCGCCCGCGACCTGAGCGGCCCAGACGCCCGCAGCGAGCGCCAGCACCGCGCTACCTGCCGCTCACCAGATCCGCCCGCCTCGTGCCGCCGCATAGACCAGCCCCGCCGCCGGCAAGGTGATCCAGAACGGAACGCCCGACAGGGCCGCCGCCGCGCAGGCCGCGCCGATCCCCCACAACCAGATGTCCGTCAACGCGTGCCGGCCGATCTTCTCGACCGCCTGCACGATCAGGGCGATCACCGCCGCCTGCACCCCGAACAGGGCGGCCGCCAGCCAGCCCCGGTCGAAATCGATGCGGAAATAGAGCCAGGCCAGCGCCATCATCAACACGAAACCGGGCAGCATGAACCCCAGTCCGGCGAGCAGTCCGCCCCACCGGCCACGCGCCCGCATGCCCAGATGCACGCAGAGCTCGTGCGCCTCCGGTCCCGGCAACACCTGCATCACCGCCAGCAACCGATTGAACCTCTGCGGCGAGATCCAGCCCTCGCCTTCCACCAGTTCGCGCTTCAGCATGGCGATCTGCGCCGCTGGCCCGCCGAAGGCCAGCAGGCCGAAGCCGAGGAATTTCGCGAACAGCTCGAACAGGCTCAGACGCGGCGGCCTGGCCTCTGAATCCCCCGGCGTGGGCGGAACGGGGATGGACGAGGCCATGGGCGCTCCTTGCCGCCGGTCAGGCGGACGGGAGCGGGTCTTGGGCGGACATCGCCTGTATCCGGGCGCCCGCGATCAGGCCCGGACGATCAACCTAGCTGGACCGCGACGCGGGGGTAAAGGCCTCACCCCGCCCTCAGGTTCTCGACCACGCTCCGCAGCACCGCCGGCAGCGGCTTGGGCCGGCGCGTTTCGGCGTCGACATAGACGTGCACGAAATGGCCGATGGCGGCGGGCTCGGCCACGCCACGACGGAAGACGGCGAAGCCGTATTTGACGCTCGACGTGCCGATATGGTCGACCTTGATCCCGACCTCGATGACATCCGGGAACGCCAGCGACGAGGTGTAGCGGCAGCCCGAATCGACCACGAGGCCGATCGATTCCTTCAGCCCCCCGCCGATGATCAGGTGGGCGTTCACCGCCGAGTCCACGAACTCGTAGAATTTGGCGTTGTTGATGTGGCCGTACTGGTCGTTGTCCGCCCAGCGCGTCGAGACCGTATGATAGGCCTTGTAGGTCGCCCGGTCGGCCAGCGGCCCCTCGTCGCGTTTCGGCATTCTGTTTTCGTCCCACGCAGCGCCGGCTTGATCGCCGATCCTCGTGCAACGCTCGGGCTTGGCCTCCGTCGCGTCAAGCGCCTATCGAAGGCGAACCGCGCGTTTCCGACGAGGCTGCTCATGACCCGGACCACCACCCGCGCCGCCGTCCTGCGCGCCATGGGCGCCGCTCGCCCCTATGCCGACAGCCGTCCGCTCTCGATCGAGACCGTGACCCTCGACCCGCCCGGCCCGGGGGAGGTCCTCGTCGCCATCAAGGCCGCGGGCCTGTGCCACTCCGACCTTTCCGTCATTAACGGCGACCGCCCCCGCCCCATGCCCATGGCCCTGGGTCACGAAGCGGCGGGCGTGGTCGAGGCGCTCGGCGAAGGCGTCACCGACCTGGTCGTCGGCGACCACGTCGTCATGGTCTTCATGCCGTCGTGCGGTCACTGCAATCCGTGCGCAGAGGGTCGCCCCGCCCTTTGCGAGCCCGGGGCCGCCGCCAATGGCAAGGGCGAGCTCCTGACCGGCGGCAAACGCATCCATCACCACGACGAAACCCTCAACCACCACCTCGGCTGTTCCGCCTTCGCCGAGCGCGCCGTGGTCTCGCGCCGCTCGCTGGTGAAGATCGACCCGGCCCTCTCCTTCGCCGAGGCGGCCCTGTTCGGCTGTGCGGTCCTGACCGGCGTCGGCGCGGTCGTGAACACGGCCCGGCTCAGGGCGGGCCAGAGCGCGGTCGTCGTCGGCCTCGGCGGCGTCGGCCTCGCCAGCGTGCTCGGCGCCCTGGCCTCAGGCGCCACGCCCGTGATCGCGGTGGACCTGTCCGAGGACAAGCTGACCCTCGCCCGCACCCTCGGTCCGGTCCAGACCGTCAATGCCGCCGATCCCGACGCGGTAGATCAGGTCCGCGCCCTGACCAACGGCGGCGCCGACTTCGTGTTCGAGATGGCCGGTTCGGTCCGCGCCCTCGAAGCCGCCTGGAAGATGACCCGGCGCGGCGGTACCACGATCACCGCCGGCCTGCCCCCGCCCGACGCCGCCCTGCCGGTCAATGTCGTCTCACTCGTAGGGGAGGAGCGCACGCTGAAAGGCTCCTACATCGGGACCTGCGTGCCCGGCCGCGACATCCCCCGCTACGTCGCCCTCTACCGCCAGGGCCGCCTGCCCGTGGACCGGCTGATGAGCGGAACCATCGCGCTCGACGACATCAACGCGGGCTTCGACCGGCTGCACGCCGGCGAGGTCGTCCGGCTGGTGGTGACCTTCTAGGTCTTCGGCGCTTCGATCGCAGCAGCCTCGGCCGCAGGATCCGCTTCCGCGGCGGGCGCCGTGGCTGCTGCCGCCGCCCTGGCCTCATCCTCGGCCTCGGCCTCCTCGACGGAATAGGTCGGGTCCTTGCCCGTGTCGCAATAGTCGAAGAAGGCGGCGATCGCGCCCTTGCCTGACTCCTTGGCGACCAGCCGCATGTCCGCGCCGCTGAGGCCCACGTCGATGGCGCCGCTGGCCTTCAGGGCGGTGATCACCGGGTGGTCGGTCGGCGCGCTCGCACCTGGCTGGAAGGTGCCCGTCGCGGTGCCCGACGTCAGCACCGCCTCCTCCTCATAGCCCCAGGTCAGTGCGACGGTTTTCGACTGCGGCAGGCAGGACATGCCGAAGACGCTGACCCCCTCGGCCCAGTCGCCGTCGCCGAAGTCCAGGTCGCCCGACCCGCCGTGCGCCACGAAATGCCAGTCATAGGTCGCCGGCACGGCGTCGCCCGAAGGCAGGGTCACCTGACCGGCCGTCGGCTCGCCTTCTCCGCGACCGGCAGGCTGACAGGCGGCGAGCGCGAGCGCGATGGCGGCGGCGGAAACGATGCGGATCATAGGGTCGTCTCTCGATCACCGTCCCCCCGACGGCAATCCAACCCTAGTCCTGCGATGGGCGCTTCGCCAAGGGCGTCACAATCGTCTAAGGCAGGGCTGGAGCGACACAAAGTTCTCAAAGGAAACTCACAGATGGCGACCGAACTCTACGACCTGACCGTTCCGCCATTCTCGCGCGGTCTGCGCGCCCTGTCCGGCCTGCTCGACAAGGCCGTTGCGCATGGGAAGGAAACGGGCGTCGATCGGGACTCCTGGCTGTCGCTGCGCATCATCGACGACATGAACCCCCTGGTGAAACAGGTCCAGACCGCCTGCGACAGCCCCAAGCTCTGCCTTGCCCGCCTGTCCGGCGTCGCCGCCCCGGTTAACGACGACTCCGAAACCACTATCGCCGAACTGCAGCAGCGCATCGCCGACACCCTGGCCTATCTGGCCTCGGTGCCGCGCGACAAGGTCGATGGCCAGGAAGGCAAGGAAGTCACCCTGACCTTCCCCGGCGGCGAGATGAAATTCCTCGGCCAGCCCTATGTCACCGGCTTCGCCATGCCGAACTTCTACTTCCACCTGACCACGGCCTACGACCTGCTGCGCGGCGCCGGCGTCCCGCTCGGCAAGCGCGACTACATGGGCGCCCCGACCTGATCCGTCCGCTTGCGTACAAAGGAACCTTTGCGGTCACCGGCTCTTTCGACACCGTCAGTTTGCGGAAGAGTTGGTGTCGCGTGGTCGTCAAACAGTTCAAGGGTCGGGGCCGGCACGCCACAGTCAGCGTCAACGACCGGTCACGCCCGGGCGGCTGGCTGTTCCGCCTCTATATGGCGTGGTTCTTCAGAGGCCTGAAGAAGCGCTAGACGCGGCCCAGCAGGGCCTCGACCTCGGCCCGCGTCGGCAGCGAGGGTTGAGCCCCCGGCCGTGTCGCGGCCAGGGCCCCGGCGGCGCAGGCGAACGTCAGCGCGTCCGTCGGCTCCAGCCCGTCCAGCAGGGCCACAACGATCGCGCCCACGAAGGCGTCGCCCGCCCCCGTGGCGTCTACGGCGACGACCTCGGGCGGCGTGGCCCAGGCCATCTTGACGCCCCGGTGATACATCTCGGCCCCCCGGGCCCCCTGGGTGATCACCACCCGACCCCCGCCCCGGTGCAGCAGGTCGCCGTAGAACGCCGCCTCCCCCTCGTTGACGACGATCAGGTCGCAGCGTTTCAGCAGCGCCTCCGACACCGGCGCGGCAGGCGCCAGGTTGGCGCAGACGAACCCGACCGCCCGACCCACCGCCGCCTCGACCGTCTCGATCGGCAGCTCCAGCTGCACGATCAGCGGGCTTTCGATCCGCGCCGGCAGCTGTTCCGGCGTCACCAGATGGTTCGCCCCCGCCGCCACCACGATCTGGTTTTCGCCCGACGGATCGACCGCGATCAGGGCCACCCCCGTCGCGGCCGCGATATCGACCGCCACCCCCGACAGATCGACGCCGAAGCTCTCCATCAACGCCAGCGCCTCCTGCGCCATGGCGTCGTCGCCGACCCGGCCGATCAGGCTTGCTTCTGCTCCAAGCTTCTCGGCGGCCAGCGCCTGGTTCGCGCCCTTGCCGCCCGGATGCCGCGCGAGGGTCGCCCCCGTCACCGTCTCCCCCGCCGCCGGCAGCGACGGCGCAGACGCCACCAGGTCCAGGTTGATCGATCCGACCACGGTGATGTTCATCCGACCGCCCCCAACCGCTGGGTGATCAGGTCGAACACCCCCTGCCCGTCCGCCTCGACCGCCCACAGATGCCGGGCGCTCGCCGGATCGACGCGGAACTCCACCGCCGTATGGCCGCGCGTCAGATCGCTGTCGGTCTCGACCTCGATCCGGCAGGGCTTCAGCCGGAACAGCCCGGGCTTCAGCAGCCAGGCCACCGTACACGGATCATGCAGGGGCGCGCCCCAGTCCGGAGTGGGCCAGCCGACGATGTCCCGCTCGATTCGTTGCGAGAACCGAACCATCATCGCCGCCGTCAGGGCCGGCCCCTTGCCCACCGCCTCCAGCGCCTGGATCCGGCCCTCGGTCCCCCGCACCTGATGCGTCGCGTCGAGTCCGAACACCACCATCTCGCACGCACTGGCGAAGACCTCCGCCGCCGCGTCCGGATCGGCCCAGATATTGAACTCGGCGGACGGGGTGATGTTGCCGCCCTCGGACCGCGCCCCGCCCATGACCACCACCGGCCCCAGCCGTTCGGCCAGTCGGGGTTCGGCCCTCAGCGCCAGCGCCACATTGGTCATCGGCCCCATGACCGCCAGCGCCACCGATTTCGGCTCGGCCGCCATCACGATCCGCACCATGGCCTCCACGGCCGAACCCTCCGCCGCCGGAGCATCGGGCTCGACGGCTTCGAGATCGCCCAGCCCCTCGGCCCCGTGGAACTCGCCCGCCCCGGCCGGTTCGCGCCTCAAAGGCCGCGCCGCGCCGGCGAACACCGGCACATCCTCCCGCCCGGCGACCTGACGGATGATCCGCGCATTCCGAGTCGTGGTCCTGACCGGCACGTTCCCGCCCACCGTGGTGATCGCCCTGAGGTCCAGCTCCGGCGAGGCGAAGGCCAGCAACAACCCCACGGCGTCGTCCACGCCCGGGTCGCAGTCGATGATCAAACTCTGTCTTTTCACTCGCCCTGAATGCGGCGGGTCGCCCGTCGCCGCAACGAAAAAGGGCGCGCCGTCTCCGGCGCGCCCCCTGTCTCAGGCGATGAAGGCGGGTCCTACAGGCCCACCACCCCGCCGTCGTCCTTGGTGATCACGATCGTCGCCGAGCGCGGGCGAGCGCCCGTGCCGCCCGTCTGGCTGGCGGGCCAGAACGAGGACGGCGTCGCGGCAGAGCCGTTCTCGCCCGGGTGCTGGATGTTGACGAAGATGGTCTTGCCGTCCGGCGTCGAGTCGATGCCGGTAATTTCGCACTCCTTCGGCCCGACCAGGAAGCGGCGCAGGGTCATGCCCGGCGCCTTGCCGACGAAGGTCGATTGGGTGCGGGTCGCGCCGGTGGAGTCGGTGTTGGTGATGGTGAGCGCACCGCCGTCGCCGACATTGCCCGGCTGGGCCACCAGCATCATGCAGTTGGTCTTGTCGGTGAAGGCGCCGTCGTCGGTCTGGATCCACAGCAGCGGATTGACCAGGCCCGAGGCATTCTGCGGGCGGCCGAACCACAGGCCGTCCGGCGACGAGAAGTCATTGGTCGCGTCCAGGCCCGACAGGTTGATGTTGGCCGCGTTCAGGTCCGAGTCGGCGCCGAAGGCGTAGATGTCCCAGCGGAAGGTGGTCGCCTCGGGGTTGTCGCCCGTCTCGCGCAGACGGATGATGTGGCCGTTCGGGTTGCCGAACTGGGCCGTGTTCGTCGCGCCGCGCGGGTCGTTGTAGTGGCGCGGGTTGGCGGCATCGGTCCCGGTCAGCGGCCGCTGCGCCGCAGAGTTGTTGGTCAGGGTCAGATAGACCTCGCCGGTCACCGGGTTGACCGCCGCCCACTCCGGACGGTCCATCTTGGTGGCGCCAACGGCGTCGGCGGCCAGACGGGCGTTGATCAGGACATCGGCCTGGCTGGCGAAGGCATAGGCCGGGTTGGCGGCCGTGACCGCACCCGTGCCGAACACCAGCGGCAGCCACACGCCGTTTCCGGTCGCGTCATAGCGGGCGACATAGAGGGTGCCGCTGTCCAGATATTTGTCGCCGATCGACAGGCGGTCGGCGCTCTGGGCGTCGGCGGCGACCCAGGGGGTGGCCGAGACGAACTTGTAGAAATACTCGCCGCGCGAATCGTCGCCCATGTAGAAGACCGGACGGCGGCCGGCGACGAAGTTGGCCGGCCAGGCGCCCTCGTGGCCCATGCGACCGAGCGCCGTGCGCTTCCTCGGGATCGAGGCGGCGTCATAGGGGTCGATCTCGACGACCCAGCCGTACTGGTTCGGCTCGTTGCGGAAGTCCGCGGTCGCGTCAGAGCCGGTGGCGGAGGCGTTCCACTTGGCGAATATCGTCGAACCCGGAACCGTCGGAACCACCGAGGCCCAGCCATTGGCGCCGCCCGCGCCCTGGCTCACGCCGTAGCGGCTCAGGGCGACGACTTCCTTCGCCGTGCGGGCGGCGTTGTCCGTCGACGAGCGGCGGAAATAGCCGGCCCAGTTCTCTTCGCAGGTCAGGTAGGAGCCCCAGGGCGTATAGCCGTTGGCGCAGTTGTTGACGGTGCCGCGACCGGCGACGCCTGTCGGCGAGAAGGCGGTGCGAACCTGGACGTCGCCGCGCGCCGGACCGCGGATGTCCATGGGCGTGTTCGGGGTAATGCGGCGGTTGAAGGTGGAGTTCTGGACGTAGTTCCAGCCGCTCGTGCCCTTCAGGACCTCGATCACGGCCACGCCGTGGGCCTCGATCTCCTTGATGGCCTCGGCTTCCGGGCGGACGCCGCCGACCGAGGTGGGGCCGTTCGGGTGCAGATAGGCGGCCGAGATGTTCTCGTGGTTCATGGCCAGCAGGCCGCGGGCCGACGCGTTGTCGTCGCGCAGGCCGGTCGTCGCGCCGAGGCCGAAGAAATACAGGGCGTCGTGGTGGTCGCCGGCGCGCGAAGCGAAGTTCGTGTCCGTGCCGTTGTTGGCATAGGCAGGCGTGGCGGCGTTGATCGGGTCGCCCAGGCGATACAGGACCGAGACCGAGTAGCCGGCCGGGACGGTGACGACGTCCAGCAGGTTCTTCGCGACGGCGTTGAAGCCCAGCACCGCCGGGCTGACCGTCACCGTCGTGTTGGCCGAGGCGATGATGCTGTTCGAGCCGGAGGCGTTGAACGAGAAGACCAGCGGCGTCGCTGCGGTCACGCTCGGCGCCGTGAAGGTGGCGTTGCTGGCGTTGGCGTTCGTCAGGACGACCGTCGGACCCGAGACCTGGGTCCACAGCACGCCGGTCGAACCGGTCGAGGTCCCCGTCAGGGTCACCGTCTTGCCCGAGGTCGTGGCGCCGTTGGAGCCGGCCGAGACCGTGGCGTCCGACTTCGGCTGCTCGCTGTCGTCGTTGCAGCCGGCCAGGCCGAACAGGGCGGCGACCGAGGCCATGCCGCCCATGATCGTGCGGCGCGACTGGCGCTCCTCGATGATCGAGCCGAAGGTCGGGTTGGACGAGGTGTTCAGTTCGACGTCGCCGTCGTCATGGCTGCCGGTCAGGTGGATTTCGGACATGGTTGCTCCCCGGAATGTCTGGGGACCAGCGGTAGCGTTCGTGTTTGTGAAGTTCGTGTCCGAAATATTTCCGTTTTATATTACGAACAAGCCGGACAATACAACACAGTTACAGTTGATCCGCGACCGGATCATGCGTCCGATCAGTCGACGCAGGCCCTGACGCAGGCTTTGGCCAGGACTTCTGCAGAATCGACAAGCGGAACAGACACATCGGACGCGTCGAGCAACAGGGGAACCTCCGTACACCCCGCAATCACCGCATCGGCGCCCGCGACGTTGAGCGCCTCGGCCAGCCGCACCATGGCCGCACGATTGTCCACACCCACGTCGCCGCGCTTCACCCCATAGACGCAGGCCATGAAGGCGGCGCGGTCGTCGCCCTGCAGAACCACCGGCTTCACCCCGGCCGCCATCAGCGCCGCGACGTACAGAGCCTCGCCGCCCGGCGTCGCCAGAATGCCGATGGAGCGGGCGTCATATCCCTTCGCTTCCGCCACCGTCGCCGCGATCATGTCGATGAACGGCAGTCCAGCCGCCAAGATGCCCGGCTTCTGCGCATGGGCCGTGTTGCACGGCATGGCCAGAACCTGCGCCCCTGCCGCCTTCAGCCGTTCCGCCATCCGGCCCAGTTCCGCCTCGGCATCCCCCGGTCGCGTGTTCCGGTCCGGCACCTGGGGGTTCAGGTCCATCACTACCCGGATGTGATCTGCGTCGCCCTGCGCCGGCGTCAGCGCCTGCACCCGTGCGAGGAACGCCACCGTCGCCGCCGGCCCCATGCCGCCGAGAACCCCCAGAACCTTGCTCATCCGAGCATCGAGTCCAGTTCGCCCTGATAGCCGGCCAGGCCCTGCGCGCCGCCGGTGTGCAGGAACACCACCCGCTGCCCCTCGAACGTCCCGGCCCTGGCCAGGGCGATCAGCCCCTTCATCGCCTTGCCGGTATAGACCGGGTCCAGCAGGATCGCGTCGGTCCGCGCCGCCAGTACCAGGGCGTCGACGACGGCCTGATCGATCAGGCCGTAGCCCGCGCCGACATAGTCGCAGTCGGCCACTACCATCTCGTCCTTCACCCGATCCGGATGCCCCAGCAGGGCCGCCGTCTCCTTCGCCAGCTTCAGGACATTGGCTTCCTGCCTGTCCTTCGGCGCCCGCACCCCGATGCCCAGCACCGGAATGTCGGCGCCCAGCACCGCCAGACCGGCGACCAGACCGGCGTGAGTCCCCGCGCTGCCGGTCGCCGTCACGATCAGGTCGATGGCCAGATCCAGCTCGTCGGCCTGCACCACGATCTCGCGCGCACAGTCGACATAGCCGAGCGCTCCGATCGCGTTCGAGCCGCCGCCGGGAATGACATAGGGCTTGCCGCCGCGGGCCCGGATCTCCGCCGCCGTCTTCTCCAGCTCGGCCGGCATGTCCGATCCTCCGGGCACGGAGCGAATGACCGCGCCGAACAGCCGATCCATCAGGACATTGCCGTTATGGACATAGTCGACGGCTTTCGACCCGGTCCGCTCCTCCAGGATGACCTCGCACTTCAGACCCATGACGGCTGCGGCCGCCGCCGTCTGACGCACATGGTTCGACTGCACCGCGCCCTGGGTCACCAGGGTGTCGGCGTCCTGCTCGAACGCATCGCCCAGCAGGAACTCCAGCTTCCTCGTCTTGTTGCCCCCGCCGGCCAGCCCCGTGCAGTCGTCCCGCTTGATCCACAGGTCGATGCCCAGCGCCTGCGACAGGCCCGGCGCGGGCTCCAGCGGCGTCGGCAGATGGGCGAGGCGCACACGAGGGAAACGGGCGAGATGCATGGGGACGGCCTTTCGGTTTGTGCCTCTCCTATAGCGCCCCGCGTCGTGTGCGAAGCCTCAGGCGGCGCGCACCGGTTCAACCTCGAGCGTTTCGCGCAACAGGGCGATGATCTCGAGGGCGGAGGTGTCGGGCGTCCCCATGAGCCGATCCAGAGCGGTCGCCGACTCTGGCCCCAGGCGCGAGCTCGCCATGCTCCAGCCCGGGAACTGCCTTTGCGTGATCGGCCTGCGGTCCAGGATGACGATGTCGCGGTGGCGCGGATCCCCGGCGAGGCGGCGCAGCAGGCCGTCCAGAACGGCCGACGGTTCCTCGATGACCTGGATAAAGCGGCCGTCGTGCGCGCCCAGCGCGCCGGTCAGTTCGTCCCGGTCATTGTTCCGCTGCGATTCGCCGAGGATCGTCGCCATGTTCAGAAGACTGTCCGTCCGCCCCGTCGCCGTACTGGCATAGAGCATTCGTTCAAGGCCGGTCATGTCGCGCTCCAAAAGGGTAGGAGTCCGTTCTGCTCCCGTAACGGTATCCGTTCGGTAAACAGTTGCAACGTAAGGGTAATGTCGAATAACCGACATAGGGGTCTAGGATGGCGCCTCCGTTTCGCAGACGGCCTGCATCTCGGCGAAATGCTCCTCCTCCTCCGGCGCCGCCATCGCCGGCGTGGCGCGGGTGATCACCCGGGCGCCGGCCTCCAGCGTGCGGTGGACCGGACATTTGTCGGCGATGGCGAACAGCCTGCCGCGCTGCGCCTCGCTCAGCGCCCCGTCCAGGATCAGGGTCCGTTCGAACACGTCGGGCGGCGTCTCGCCGCTCCGCTTCTCGTGGCGCACCTCGACCGAGCCGCGCTCCAGCGGGATGCCCTTCAGGTCGGCATAGAGCCGCAGCGTCATCACCGTGCAGGCCCCCAGCCCCGCCGCCACCAGCTCATAGGGCATCGGACCCGAGGCCAGTCCGCCGACCGAGACCGGCTCGTCGGCCATCAGCATGGCGCCGCCCGCCTCGACCCGCGCCTGGAACTTTCCCGCCCCCGTCTCGGACACCCGCACCACCCCGTCGGCGGCCGGGACCGGCAGGGGCGTGGTCATCCCGTCGATGTAGCGAGACGCCCAGGCCGCGATCACGCTGGCCGCATAGGCCGCATCCTTGGGTTTCGACAGAAGGTGGTCCGCCGTGTCCAGCGAGACGAAGCTCTTGGGGTGTTTCGCCGCCAGATAGAGGCCCGTCGACTCGTCGATGCCGACGATCTGATCGACCGGCGAATGCAGGATCAGCAGCGCCCGCTTCAGGGCCTTCAACCGCGCCGCCTGGTCCTGGGTCTTCAGACTCTCGGCGAAGCCCGGCCCGACCGTGATCGCCTTGCCGGCCAGGGTCACGCAATGGGTCTCGCCGTGCCTAAGTCCCTCGGCCTCGGGGCCGAGCAGCTTCAGCACATGGGCCACGTCGAACGGCGCGCCGATGGTCGCCACGGCCTTGATCGTCTCCATCCGTCCCGCCGCAGCGATCGCCGCCGCCCCGCCGAGGCTGTGGCCGATCAACAGGCCCGGCGCGCAGCCATGCGCGACCATATGGGCCCCCGCCGCGACCAGATCCTCGACGTCGACGGTGAAACCCGCCGGCATGGCCGCCATGCCCAGTTCTCCGATCCCGGCGAAGTCCAGCCGCAGCGTCCCCACCCCCTCGGCCGCCAGTGCCCGGCTGATCCGCGTCGCCGCCAGATTGTCCTTCCCGCAGGTGAAACAGTGGGCGAACAGCGCGAACGCCCGCGCCTGCCCGTCCGGCCGGTCCAGCACCGCCCGTACGCGCCGTCCGTCGGCACAGTCGAAGTCGAAGGGTTCGGTGCGCATAATGGTTCTCCGGGCTGCGGCGCCAGCCATAGCATTCCTCCCCCGTCGGGGGAGGAATGGACACCTCGCAATGGCAGGCCTATCGTCCGCGCGTTCTCCCGGGGGCGGCGCTCGAGCCGCTGAGATAGGCGTAAGCGCCTGACCGGCCGAACCTGATCCGGGTCATGCCGGCGAAGGGATGAGTACGCTTCGGTCCACACGCCACAGGACCAATCTCGCCCGAGCCGGCGCGACCCTCTGCAAGCACAGAGGCCGCCATGAACATTCTCGTCACACCGCCGTCGCTCCCCGAAGAGCCCAATATCGATCTGGCGCTTAAAGACGCACGCGACGAGGTCATGCGCGAGACCGGGACCATCCCGACCGGCGAGCGCGCCGGGTCGCACAAGGTCTATGCCTCGGGCGAGCTCTACCCCGACATCCGCGTGCCCTTCCGCGAGGTGGCCCTGCACCCCTCGGCCAATGAGCCGCCGCTGACCATCTATGACTCCTCGGGCCCCTACACCGACCCGACGGTGACCATCGACATCAAGCGCGGCCTGCCCCTCGTCAAATCAAGCTGGCAGCTCGACCGCGGCGACATCGCCCCCGTCGCCGAGCCGCGCGAGGTCAAGCCCGAGGACAACGGCCACGCCGAGGGCAAACACCTCGCCCCCCGCTTCGACACCAGCCACCACAAGGTCTTCAAGGGCGTCGAGGGCCGCCCGGTCACCCAGTACGAATACGCCAACGCCGGCATCATCACCCCCGAGATGGAATACGTCGCCATCCGCGAGAACCTGCGCCGCGAACAGTCCGCCCCCTGCATCCGCGATGGCGAGGATTTCGGCGCCTCCATCCCCGACTTCGTCACGCCCGAGTTCGTGCGTCAGGAGATCGCGCGCGGCCGCGCCATCATCCCGCACAACATCAACCACCCCGAGGTCGAGCCGATGATCATCGGCCGCAACTTCCTGGTGAAGATCAACGCCAACATCGGCAACTCGGCCGTCCTGTCCTCCGTCGACGATGAAGTGGATAAGTTGGTCTGGGCCACCCGCTGGGGCGCCGACAACGTCATGGACCTGTCGACGGGCCGCAACATCCACAACATCCGCGACTGGATCATCCGCAACTCCAGCGTCCCCATCGGCACCGTCCCGATCTATCAGGCCCTGGAGAAGGTCAACGGCGTGGCCGAGGACCTGAACTGGGAGGTGTTCCGCGACACCCTGATCGAACAGGCCGAACAGGGCGTCGACTATTTCACCATCCACGCCGGCGTCCGCCTGCCCTTCGTGCCGATGACCGCCAAACGCGTCACCGGCATCGTCTCACGCGGCGGCTCCATCATGGCCAAATGGTGCCTGTCGCATCACCGCGAGTCCTTCCTCTACGAGCATTTCGAGGACATCTGCGACATCATGCGGGCCTATGATGTGTCGTTCAGCCTCGGCGACGGCCTGCGCCCCGGCTCCATCGCCGACGCGAACGATGAGGCCCAGTTCGCCGAGCTGCGCACCCTCGGCGAGCTCACCAAGATCGCCTGGGCCAAGGGTTGCCAGGTCATGATCGAGGGCCCCGGCCATGTGCCGATGCACAAGATCAAGGCGAACATGGATGAGCAGCTGAAACACTGCCACGAGGCGCCCTTCTACACGCTCGGGCCCCTGACCACCGACATCGCCCCCGGCTACGACCACATCACCTCAGCCATCGGTGCGGCCATGATCGGCTGGTTCGGCACGGCCATGCTCTGCTACGTCACGCCCAAGGAGCATCTGGGCCTGCCCGACCGTCAGGACGTCAAGGACGGCGTCATCACCTACAAGATCGCCGCCCACGCCGCCGACCTCGCCAAGGGCCACCCCGCCGCCCGGCTGCACGACGACGCCCTGTCGCGCGCCCGGTTCGAGTTCCGCTGGGAAGACCAGTTCAACCTCGGCCTCGACCCCGAAACCGCCCGCAAATACCACGACGCCACCCTGCCCAAGGAGGCCCACAAGACTGCCCATTTCTGCTCCATGTGCGGCCCGAAATTCTGCTCGATGAAGATCAGCCAGGACATCCGCCGGGACGCGGCGGCGCAGAACGACGCCGGGGGTTCGCTGGCGGAGGCGGAGGCCGGGATGGCGGAGATGTCGGCGAAGTTCCGGGCGGGGGGGAGTGTGGTGGAGGTGAAGGTGTGAGGGCTCAAGCCTTCACGCCGGTATTGCAGAATGGGTGCGCCAGCTGGAGGTTACCGTTCCATCGCCATAGTCATTTTCGATCCATGCACGAAGAGCACTGAAACCTATGCCCACTCTCCTCCTCCTCGCCAGTCCGAACGTGGCCGGGAAGACCCCCTTCATCAACGGCTTCCTGGGTCAGAGGGCGGAGGCGTTCCGGTCTGTGAACCCGGACGCGGTCTCCCTCTCCCGGCGGGAGAGGGCTTGAGCGCCTGAGAGCCGTCAGGCGATCAGACTTGCGCAAAAGGGTGAGGGGTTGGCGGGTCCGTCGGCGTGAGCCGTCGCACGGACGGCGACCCAACTTCAGGCAGTAGCCCCTCACCCTTTCGGCTTGCGGCGCGCTTCGCTTGCCCAGCCTCAAGCCCTCTCCCGCCGGGAGAGGGTCGCCGTTGATCCTCCCTCTCCCGGCGGGTGGAGGAGGATCGCATGCGATCCGACGACGGGCTTGAGCGCCTGAGAGCGCCAGCGATCAGACTTGCGCGAAAGGGTGAGGGGTTGGCGGGTCAGTCGGCGTGAGCCGTCGCACGGGCACTGCTTGCGCCGACTTCAACGGATGCCCCTCACCCTTTCGGCTGGCGCATCGCTCCGCTCTGGGAGCCTCAAGCCCTCTCCCGCCGGGAGAGGGGTAAGGATTGAGAGGGTCACAACAAACCCAACACCCTCGCCCTGTCCCGGATCGCGTCGTCGATGCGCCACGGTTCGGCCAAGGCGGTCTCATTCGTGAAGCGCACGACCGTCCAGCCCAGCGCCACGATCTCGGTCTGGCGGACGTAATCGCGCAACACGACATCGTCGCGCTCGTGGACGCCGCCGTCGATCTCGATCACCGGGCGCAAGGCCACGCAGGCGAAGTCCACCGTATAGCGGCCGATGTCGTGCTGGCGGCGGACCTTGATCCCGTCGACCGCACCGCCCCTCAGCCGCGACCAGACGCGCTGTTCGGCCAGGCCGGCGGATTGGCGGAGAGCAGGGGCTCGCGACATGACCGGAGATTGCAACGCTCTCTCGATGCACAGGAAGCGGAAACTACGTTCCTTCCCTTCTCCCGGCGGGAGAAGGTGGCCGCGTAGCGGACGGATGAGGGGTTGGCCTGTCCGTCGGCGCAAGCCGCCGCACCGACGAAGACACGGCTCACGCCGACTTCAAACGCCAGCCCCTCACCCTTTCGGCTGGCGCATCGCTACGCTCCGCGAGCCTCAAGCCCTCTCCCGCCGGGAGAGGGAATCCCCCCATACCCATCAACGGATCGTCTGAATCCGCCTTTGAAATCAACGCCCGGCTCTAATGAGAGCCGTTTTACCCATCACCCCTGAAAACGGCCTCACACTGTTGCCCCTTCAACGGGAGCCACAACCATGACCGAGGACGAACACTCCACCCCCACAGGCCTGCGCGCGGCGCCGCCCGACGTGTGGGATGCGGTTCGGGACGACTATCTGGCCGGGATGTCAGGGCCCGACTGTTGCCGACGGCACGGGGTGACGCTGGCGGCGCTGCGGGCGCGGGCGTCGCGGCATGGATGGCGGCGGGCGGATCAGCCGTGGCGGCCGCCCCACACCCTGGACCCGTGGGACGAGGGGATGGAGCTCGAAGACAAGATCGGCGGCGACATGAACATGATCGACTTCGGCGACCTGCCCCATGTCGCCTCGTCGCGGATGGCGCGGGCGATCCTGCGCGGCGACGCGGTCGGGGCCCTGCGCTGGCACCGGGTGCATCACCTGGTTCAGGAGGACGACGACGACCTGCGTCGCTGGATCGAGACGGAGGACCTGCGCCAGCGCCGGGCCGAATGGGAGGCGGACCGCGACGCCCGGCTCGCGGCCGAGGACGAGGCCGAGGCCCTGGCTCAGGAGGCGCGCGACTCTGTCGACTCTGTCGAGTCTGTTTTGGAGTCGCGCCCTGAGGACGACGACCTCTGAAACCCGAACTGACTTGACGCAGGGGTCCTCGATCCGCGATCCCCAAGCCAGAGCCCGGAGCCCCATCATGCCCATCGACCGCGTTTCCGTCCTGAAAGCCCTCGAAGCCCAGGGCGTCTGCCCGGTCTTCTACAATCCCGACCCCGAGGTCGCGCTGAACGTGATCCGGGCCTGTGCGCGCGGCGGGGCGCCGGTGATCGAGTTCACCAACCGGGGCGACTTCGCCGTCGACCTGTTCGCCGAGATCGCGAAGGAGCTGGCCCGGACGGATCCGGACATCGTCCTGGGCATCGGCTCGGTGCTCGATGCGGGGACGGCGGCGATGTATCTGAACCGGGCGGCGCGGTTCGTGGTCTCTCCGGCGCTCGTGCCCGAGGTGGCGACGGTCTGCAATCGCCGGATGGTGGCCTATTTCCCCGGCTGCGGCTCGGTGCGCGACATCACCGAGGCCCACGCTTTGGGCTGCGACATCATCAAGCTCTTCCCGGGCGCCAGCGTCGGCGGGCCGGACTTCGTCAAGGCGGTCATGGGGCCCATGCCGTGGACCAGGATCATGCCGACCGGCGGCGTCGACCCCGACGCCGCCTCCATCGCTAAATGGTTCGGCGCCGGGATCGTGGCGGCGGGCATGGGCTCAAAGCTCGTCACCGACGCGGCGGTCAAGGCGGGCGACTGGGCCGGGATCGAGACCTCGGTCCGGGGCGCCGTCGACGCGGTGGCGGCGTTCCGGGCGGGTCGGTAATCCTTCTCCCTCCCCCTCGGGGGAGGGTCGGCGATGCGGAGCATCGGCGGGGTGGGGACGACCAGGCGAGGTGGCGCAAATCCTGCGTTGTTTCGCCTTGCCGCCCCCACCCGGTCGCTTCGCGACCACCCTCCCCCGCAGGGGGAGGGAGAAGGTTCGGCCTAGCTCAGCACCACGATGGCCACGCGCCGGTTCTGGGCGCGGCCCTCGGCGGTGGTGTTGTCGGCGACCGGCGCCTCCTCGCCATAGGAGATGGTCGCCATCCGGTTCAGGGCGATGCCCTGGCGGCTCAGCGAGCGACGCACGGCCTCGGCCCGGGCGGCGCCCAGCTGGTCGTTGTAGGCCTCGGGTCCGGCGGCGTCGGTATGGCCCTGGATCTCCAGGTAGACGTTGACGTTCTCGGCCTTCAGCCGGGTCGCCAGCTCGGTCAGACGGGCCTCGGCCTCGGGCGACAGGGCGTCGCGGTCCGACGGGAATTTGACGGAGTCATCCGACAGGACGACCTCGTACATGAATTTGCCCTCGGCCAGCTGCTGGGCCGCGGTGGCGCGCTGCAGGGCGTCGTTGGCGGTGCCCGCGACCTCGGTCACCCGGGCGTCGGTGGCGTTGACGCGGCTGTCGACCACGGCGACCTCCTCACGCACGAAGCCGCGCGTGGCGACACAGCCGCTGAGGATCAGGCCGGCGGCGAGGACGACGCCGGTCATCAGGACGGGGCGCAGGTTGGCGTGGGGGAATGCGAGGGTCTGGGACTGGATCAAGGGGATCTCCTGAGGGGCCGGTGCGCCACTTCCGAACGTCGCGCAGTTGTGATCAGGGTGGCGCCGAAAGGCCCAGGCATGACCGGCATGCGGCATGATTCCGGCACCTTGGCCGTAAGGATTGGGGCCAAGGCAGGCCTCAGGGCGGTCACGATCCTGACGCGAGGGGGTGGTCTCTCACAGGCGATCGGGCGTGTGATGCGTCGCCTCCACGGGCCTGTCTGTGCCGCCAAGCGTCGAAAGCGAAACGGGAAAACGGCCTTCGGGCCCTGCGCCCAGGCGGCGCTCGCGCCGCGCCTGGGGGCCCGGGGTGGCGGTCAGTCTGATCGCCCATGCGACGGTGCTGCTGGCCTTCCTGACCGTCGCCCCGACCCCGAAGATTTTTTCCGTGGAGCCGCCGCCCGAACCGATCATCGTCTCCCTGACCCCTCCCCCACCGCCCCTGGCCGTCGCGGAACCCGACCCCCCGCCGGGCGCCGCCGTGCCCTCACAGGCGGCCGAACCGCCCGCTCCGGCCGCCCTCGCCCCGACCCCGCCGAGGCCCCGGCCGCCCCCCGCGCCGCGCCCCCCGCGCCCGGCCCCGCCCGAGGTCGAGCCCCTGTCTGTCGCCCCCGCCCCGCCGGGCCCGGCGCCGGCCCCTCCTCCCGCCGGCCTCACCCAGGCCCAGCTCGCCGGCGCGGCCACGGCGGGGTCCGGCTCGGGCGGCGGAGGATCTGGAGAGGCCGGTGGCGGGGGCGGCTCGGGGACCGGAGCGGGCCGTTGCGACATGATCCGGCGGGTGCAGGACGCCCTGCGAGACAACCCCGGCGTGGTCGCCGCCGCCGGCCGCGCCCATCACGCCCTGCCCGCCTCCCGGCGCGCTCTGCTGGTCTGGGACGGAGACTGGGTGATGAATCCGGGCGAGGAAGGCCGCGGCCTCGCGGGCCTGCGTCAGGCCATCGCCGTCGCCATCGCCTTCGCCCCCGCGCAGTGTCGCCGCCAGTCGATGAGCGGTCTGGTCCTGCTGACCCTCGCCGACGGCTCCGATGCGCCGCGTCTGGCCCTGGGTCAGGGTCAGTGGCGCTGGTCGGACCTCACCGGCGCGCGCTGAGCGGTGCGGTCTCAGGCGCCTGCCAGAACACCGGCAGCACCACCAAGGCCACGATCGCAATCATCGCCCCAGGGACCCAGTTCGCCCCCGTCACCTCGATCAGCCACTGCGCCAGCCAAGGGGTAAAGCCTCCAAACACAGCCGTCGCCGAGGTCGCCCCGAGCGCCAGCCCCGTCAAACGACCCTCGCCCGGGAACTGCTCCGCCGTCGCCACAGCCCCGACCGCGCTCACCCCGCCCGCGACGCAGGCCAGAACCACCGCGCCCAGCAGCGCCCCGTTCTGTCCGCCCACAGCCATCAGCGAGAACATGGCGGCGGGCATGGCGGCGGCGCACAGGGCCAGGGCGATCAGCACCGGCTTCCTGCCCCAGCGGTCCGACAGCATCCCGGTCAGGGGCGTAATCAGGATGACCACCACCGCCCCGATCGTCGCCAGCCACAAGGACACCGTCTCCCCCAACCCGCCCGTCGAGGTCAGGAAGACCGGCACATAGGTGATGCCGACATAGTAGGTGATCGACCCCAGTGCCGAGATGGCGAAGGCGCGCGCGATCCCCTTCCGGTGATGCCTCAGGGTGTGCAGCAGGGGACTGGCCGGCACGGTCCCTGCCTTCTTCTGCCGCTCGAAGTCCGGCGATTCCTGCATCGTCGACCGGGCCAGCCAGACGCTCCCGGCCAGCAGCGCCCCGACCACAAACGGGATCCGCCAGCCCCAACTGTCCAGGTCTGCCGGGCTCAGCAGGTGTGCGGTGACCGCGCACACCCCCACCGCCAGCAGCGCCCCGATCTCGCTCGCCGCCGAGGCCGAGGATGCGATCAGCCCGCGCCGGTGACGCGGCGCGCCTTCCAGCAGATAGGCGACCACGCCCGTGTATTCCCCGCCGACCGAGAACCCCATGACGCAGCGGACCAGCAGAAGGGCGACGCCGGCCGCCGGTCCGATCAGGCTGTAGGTGGGCAGGGCGGCCGTGACGATCATCGCCGCCGTCATCAGGGCGACTGAGAGCAGCATCGTATGACGCCGCCCGAACCGGTCGCCGATATGGCCGAACATCACCGCGCCGATCGGCCGCATCAGATAGGCCACGGCGAACCCGCCGAGCGTGATCAGCAGCGACGCCTCCCCGCCGCCGAAGAAGACCCGCGAGAGAACGGTGGCCAGATAGAGATAGAGGGTGAAATCATACCACTCGACCACGGTCGAAAAGGCCGCGATGGCCATCGACCGTTTGGTCATGGGCTGGTGGTCGAGATCGTCCGTGTCCGTCATCCGCAGCCCCCGGTGCTCACGAACCACCGTGGCCCGGACTTGCCGGAATTGAAACCGGGCGCGGCCGTGTCCGGCCGCGCCCGGTCATCTCACGCCAACCTCAAGCCAGGTCGAAGCGGTCCGCGTTCATCACCTTGGTCCAGGCCGCCACGAAGTCTTCCACCAACTTCCCGGCGCTGTCCGACTGGGCATAGACCTCGGCCAGGGCCCGCAGCTGGGAGTTCGACCCGAACACCAGATCGACCCGGGTCGCCGTCCACTTCGGTTGGCCGGTCGCACGGTCGCGGCCCTCGAACTCGATCTCCTCGTCCGAGGTCGCGGTCCACACCGTGGCCATGTCCAGCAGGTTGACGAAGACGTCGTTGGTCAGCTGTCCGGGGCGGTTGGTGAAGACCCCATGCTGGACGCCGTCGGTGTTGGCGTTCAGCGCGCGAAGCCCACCCCACAGCACCGTCATCTCGGGCGCCGTCAGGGTCAGCAGCTGCGCCCGGTCGATCATCATCTCCTCTGCCGTCAGGCTGAACTGGCCCCGCTGATAGTTGCGGAAGGCGTCAGCCTCCGGCTCCAGCACCGAGAAGGACTCGATGTCGGTCTGGGCCTGGGAGGCGTCAGCGCGGCCGGGGATGAAGGGAACCTCGACATCATGGCCGGCTGCCCGGGCCGCCTGCTGCACCCCGACCGAGCCGGCCAGCACGATCAGGTCGGCCAGGGACACCGTCTTGCCGCCGGCGTTGAAGTCGCGCTGAATTCCTTCCAGCACGCCCAGGACCTTCGACAGCTGGGCCGGCTGGTTGACCGGCCAGTTGCGTTGCGGCTCCAGCCGGATGCGCGCGCCGTTGGCGCCGCCCCGCTTGTCCGATCCGCGGAAGGTCGAGGCCGAGGCCCAGGCCGTGGCCACCAGTTCCGTCACACTGAGGCCCGACGACATGATCCGGGCCTTCAGCGCCCCGACATCCGTAGCATCGATCAGCGGCCCATCGACCGCCGGGATGGGATCCTGCCACAGCAGTTCCTCCTGCGGCACCAGCGGGCCGAGGTAGCGGTCCTTCGGCCCCATGTCGCGGTGGGTCAGTTTGAACCAGGCGCGGGCGAAGGCCTCGGTCAGCAGGGCCGGGTTGTCGTGGAAACGCCTGGAGATCGGCGCATAGATCGGGTCCTTGATCAGGGCCAGGTCGGTGGTCAGCATCATCGGCTTGACCCGCTTGCCGGCTTCATGGGCGTCGGGCGCCAGGTCGGCGTCGGCGATGTCCTTCGGCGTCCATTGATAGGCGCCGGCCGGGCTCTTGGTCAGCTCCCAGTCATACTTGAACAGCAGGTCGAAATAGCCGTTGTCCCAGGTCGTCGGGTGGGCCGTCCAGGCGCCCTCGAGGCCAGAGGTGATGGCGTGCTTGCCCTTTCCGCTTTCCCAGCTGTTCTTCCAGCCTAAGCCCTGTTCCAGAATGCCGGCGCCCTCGGGTTCGACCCCGACATGCTTGGCATCGCCGGCGCCGTGCGCCTTGCCGAAGGTGTGGCCGCCGGCGATCAGCGCGACCGTCTCCTCGTCGTTCATGGCCATGCGGGCGAAGGTCTCGCGGATGTCCCTGGCCGAGGCCAGCGGATCCGGCTTGCCGTTCGGACCTTCCGGATTGACGTAGATCAGACCCATCTGGACGGCGGCCAGCGGCTTATCCAGCTCGCGCTCGCCCTGGTAGCGGTCGTCGGCCAGCCACGTGTCCTCGGCGCCCCAGTGGATGTCCTCCGACGGCTCCCACACGTCCTCGCGGCCGAAGCCGAAGCCGAAGGTCTTGAAGCCCATCGTCTCCATCCCGACGTCGGCTGACAGGATCATCAGGTCGGCCCAGCTGACCCGGTTGCCGTATTTCTGCTTGATCGGCCACAGCAGGCGGCGCGCCTTGTCGAGGTTGCCGTTGTCCGGCCAGGAGTTCAGCGGCGCGAACCGTTGCGTCCCGGACCCCGATCCGCCGCGCCCGTCGCCGGTGCGATAGGTCCCGGCCGAGTGCCAGGCCATGCGCACGAAGAACGGCCCATAGTGACCATAGTCCGCGGGCCACCAGTCCTGGCTGTCGGTCTGGAGGGCCCGCAGGTCGGCCTTCAGCGCCTCGATGTCCAGCTTCGCGAACTCATCCCGGTATTTCAAAGTCGGCGCGAACGGGCTGGTCAGCGACGAATGCTGGGACAGGATTTTCAGGTTCAACTGGTTCGGCCACCAGTCGCGGTTCGAGCGTCCGCCGAAGCTGGTGTGGAACTGCACGCCATGGCGCAGCGGGCATTTGGTGGTGGGCTCGACGAGGTCGCTTCCGTCCATGGGCATGGTTCTTCTCCGGTCGGGTCCGAGTTGGGGGCGAATGAGTAACAGACCTCGGTCGAAAACTTAAGTCGATTAAACTGATGGTCAGGATCGATGGAGGTTATGGCACGAAAAAGGGCGGCGGGATCGCTCCCACCGCCCTCCGCCTTCAAGGATCGAGCGCTTACGCCGCGAGCCGCTGCAGCAAGCCCGACAGCGCCGTCATGCGCGCCTTGGTCGCCGCGCTGGCGTCTTCGGGGGCCGTCGCGAGAGCGGTCGCCAGCTCACCCGCAGCAGCCTTGTCGGCCGAGCCCGAGCGCCAGCCGGCAATCACCGCACGCACCCGCGCCTCGACGCCGTCCTCGATCGCGTCGGTGCGCGCGAGTTGATCGACGTAGGAGGCCGCAACGTCGGGGCTGTCGACCCACTCGATCTTCGTCTGGGTCTGCGGGTTGATCTCGACGCTCATGATGGCCTCGGCCGCCGCGATCTCGGCCGCCGACAGATCATCGCTGGGAAGCAGTTTGAGCACATCCAGACCACGCGCGATCTCGCTGGAATAGATCCGGCCGTTGAGCCAGTAGGCCGACCACGACCCGCCGACGTACAGCCGTTCGGCGCTCAGCGGACCGCGGTCGAAGAAGGCGATCTCGACCGGCTTCATCGCATCGGTGAAGTCCATGATCGAGATGCCGCCCTGGTACCAGGACTGGACCATCAGGTCGCGGCCGGGGACCGGAATGATGTTGCCGTTGTGGGCCACGCAGTTCTCGGTCGCGCCCTGCGCCGACGGCAGCTTGTGGAAGCTGCGGCCGGTCAGGGTCCGGTCGGCGATCGTGGCGATCATGTTGGCGCCCCAGGTCGCCGGATCCTCGGCCGTGCAACGCGCGCCGATGCCGCCGCCCCACTCGTCGGTGAAGACCACCTTGTCGCCGGCGTTGTTGAAGGTCGCCGAGTGCCAGTAGGCCATGTCGGGATCGAACATGTCCGACGTCCGCGCCGGGTTCTCCGGGTCCGAAATGTCCAGCAGGATGCCGTTGCCGCTGCACGCGCCGCCCGCCAGGCCGATCTCCGGATAGACGGTAATGTCGTGGCACTGGTTGGTCTGGGCGGTGTTCTGGCTGGCGATGCCGGCGCGCCCGCCGCGCCACAGGCCCGCGACCCGGCCCGTCGTGCTGTCGGCGAAGATGCGCGGACGGTTCACCAGGGCGGCGTTCTCCGGATGGTCCAACGGCACCTTGATCACGTCGATCGAGAACAGGGCCGTCTCGGGGTTCGTATCCGGCTGGCCGTCCGTGCAGATGTCCAGCTCGCCCGCCTTGCGCACGCTCGATGTGCCCTGGCCGTAGACGTACAGCACGTTGGGATCCGTCGGGTGCGGCAACAGGGTGTGGGTGTGCGAGCCGCGGCAGGTCTGGACCGCCGCAATCTGGCGCGGGGCGTTGAGGTCCGAGATGTCGAAGATGCGCACGCCGCGGAAGCGTTCGGCGCTGACCTCGCCCTCGTTGCCGCCGCCGCTGCAGTCCAGACGGCCGCGGTTCTCCTCGACCGACATGAACAGCAGGTCGCCGTGCACCGACACATCGCCCTGGCCGCCGGGGCAGACCACCGACATCACCAGCCGGGGCGCGCCGTTCGACACGTCATAGGCGTTGAAGCCGTTGAAGTTGCCGACGAACAGCCGGCCGTTCGACATCGCCATGTCCGAGTTCGCCATGCCCAGGACGCTGAAGGCGTTGTTGCCCTCGGCCGCGGCCCGCATGGCGGCGCGCTCCTCGTCGGTCTTCGGCGGCGAGAACATGGTCTCCGATGTGCCGAAGCCCGGCGCGTGCGGCGTGTGGCTTTCCAGCGCCATGCCGAGCGCCGCCTGTCCGGCGTCGTCGTATCCGGCCGACAGGCTCGAGCGCACGTCGGCGGTGATGACCTGAAGCTCGCCCGGTCCCGACGATTGCTGCGCCGCCGCGGCGGCGGCCCCCAGCAGAACGCCCAGGGCGGCGACGGTGGAAAGCAGTGTCTTGCGCAGGATCATGGACATCTCTCGGGTCTGGAGTTCGGGGTTCAAAGGTCGGACAGCAGGGACTGCATGCGCAGGATCTCCGCCTGCTGGTCGGCGACGACGGCGGCGGCGAAGTCGGACAGCATCGTATCGTTCGCCGCGTCGGGCCGGGTCATCAGGTCGTCGACCATGTCGAGCGCGCCCTGATGGTGCTGGATCATGCCGGTCAGGAACAGGCGGTCGAACGCGGTCCTCCGCGCCCCGGCCAGGGTCCGCATCTGGCGCGGCGTCAGCATGCCGGCCATCGGTGCGACGTCGTCCGGATCCGGGGCGGCGGCCGCGGGGTTCATGTGGGCGGAGTGATCCATGCCGCCGTGACCGGCGTGCATCCCCGCCATGTCGGTCATGGCCTCGGCCTGCCCCCGCTCGGCCAGCCAGCCGCGCATCAGCGCGATCTCGGCCTCCTGGCTCAGGGCGATGCGGCGGCCCATCAGCCCCACCGTCGGATCAGTCCCGTGCGTCTGCAGCAGTTCGACCATCTCCACCGCCTGGGCGTGGTGGACGATCATATGCTGCATGAAGCGGACGTCGTCTGCAGTGAAGGTCGTGCGCCCCAGGGCCCGCGCCGCCTCGGGCGTGACGATCCGCGAGGCCTGTCCCGGCGCGCCCGGCTGGAAGATCGGCACGGACTGGGCTGGCGCCGACTGGGCCGGCACGGACCGGGCGGAGGCCGGAGCTCCCGCCAGAGAGATCGCCAGCGCCAGAAGAATGCCAAACTCGCCGCGCACGCTACACCACTCCCGCGCCGCACGTTTCGGCCACAATCCAGACTAGGCGCTGGCCGCGCCAAAGGGCAAGCCGCTTGCCGACATCGTCACGGCCGGCGGTCGCAACCCCCGTCATCCGGCCTCCGACCCCCCCCCCCCCCCCCCCGTTCGATCTCGCGCAGGCGTTCGGCGTCGCGATCCTCCGCCTCCAGCCGCTCCAGCACATAGGCCAGCGCCGCCTCGTCCTGCGGCGACGGCCTGTTCCCGGCCCAGTCATCGGCCCCCGCCGCGCCCAGCCTCGCATAGGCTTCCGCCAGCCCGGCCAGAGCCTTGGCCTCGATCCACAGCCGTGACTTCATCGCCCGCCCGGACGCCAGCGTCGCCAGCCGCGCCAGGGCGATCGCGCTGGTCGCATCGGGGTCGTCGTCCGGCGGCGGGGCGAACAGGGTGGTCAGGGCCGGCTCGACCGTCTCCCCCCGGGGCCCCAGCTTCGCGTCCCGCGCCTTCGCCGCCAGCGTGACCGACCTGGCGTGCGCCCGCGCCCGTTGGTCGCCGCAGTCCCGCTTGGTCATCTTCGCCGCGCTGACGTGGCGATAGACGGAGTTGGGCGCCACCTTCCACTTCGCGCCCAGTTGTTTCGCCGTGGCGCCGTTGGCGTACTCCTCGACGATCAGGGCCCAGGTCTCGTCCGAGAGCCGGAAATAGGTCGCAGGGGCTTCGGGAGGAGCTTTGGCCATGCCGACAGTGTGCGGCCGCCGGGAGGGCATGCGCGGATAAAGGCTCTAAATAATGCCGGACCTTGATCCGTATGGCGAAATCGGACGATCCGTTGATGGGTATGGGCCGGATCACAGTCGCCGCTAGCCTAAAACCCGTACAACTGGCACTCCTACCTTAGGTAGGAATCAGGCGTGCAGCACCAACCACAGCTAGGAACTCGCGCCGGATCGATCTCTCACGAGACGCATCGCCTGTGACCGCGCTTCAGGATCGGCTTCAGACTCTCACCGAAGAGCATCGCCGCGCGCTCCAGTGGTTCTGGGATCGGCGCGGCGAGCTGATTGGCTGGCCCGAACCGCTTGAAGGCCTGTTCTTGGTCAACCGCCCGAAGGGCATTCATAAGCCCAAGGGCTGGACCCACACGCTCAGCGTCCGGCAGTCACTCACAGGCCCCTATGCCGACCGACCGCCCGTCGGACAGATGGATGGCGTTTGGACCTATCAGTATTTTCAAGAGGGCCAGGATCCGGCCGAGCGGGACAGCTATGCGACCAATCGCGGCCTGATGGCGTGCGCGCTCGATGATGTTCCGGTCGCCGTGCTTATTCAGGAGAAGGGACGACCCAAGGTCCAGTATCGCGTGTGGGGCCTCGCCAAGGTGGTCGGCTGGCACGAAGGCCACTTCACCTTGCGAGGTTATGATGCCGCCGGTGAGACGCAAAGTCCTCCCGTCAATGAGCCTGACCTCGTCTACGAACCGCCCACATCCGCCTACGGCGGAGTGGCCGAACCGGGCCCGCCGTTAAACTCGGAAGACGCGCGAAAGCGCATAGAGGCTCAAATTGTCGTCCGCCAAGGCGGTGCTAAGTTCCGCAAACAAGCCTTGAAGACCTTCAACGGCCGCTGCGCCATTTCCGGATGGGACGTCGAAACCGTCTTAGAGGCTGCGCACATAGTACCCTACAGGGGACCTCAGACGGACCAGGCGGACAACGCCCTCCTGCTCCGGGCCGACCTGCACACCCTATTCGATCGAGAAATGCTTCACATCGACCCGGACAGCCGACGCATCGTCTTGGCGACAAGCCTCCAGCATGGCCCCTACAGAGTCTTTGCAGGGCAAGAAGTTCGCTTGGCGGAGGGTGTCTCAGCTGAGACCTTCAGAGGTCGCCTTATCCAACGCAGCGAACAGCTAAAGCCAAGCCTTACTTAGACGGCCCGCCGCTCGTAGCGGATGAGGTCATACTTCTCGGCAAACCACGCTACGAATGCCTCAGGCTCTTCGCCTTCTCGCCAATACCGCGACAGCTCAGCATCGTCTAAGCCCGCATCGGCTGTGTCGATGCACCAATCTCGCATCATCAAGCGGTCAACGGTCTGGACCCAACGCATCTTATTCATGGCGTTCCCTCGCTGCGTCCAAGATTGAGCCGATTTCGGCATCCGCGCCAAGCAGCGGGCTTGCATTGAGGCAAGCCCGCCGTCTCGTCGGCGAAGGCCAGAGTGCGTCAAGCAACGCTTCGCCGCCCCTCAGTCGCCCCGCAAGCCCCTACTCCGCCTTCACCAACACCCCGTCCACCGGCTGAACCGCCCCGTTCGACACCACCGTTTCCGCCCCGGTCAGACGGGCCGTCGCGCCGTCCGCTGCGGTCACCACGATGACGTCGCCGTCCTTCGAGAAGGTCAGCAGGCCGTCGGACATGGTGCGCATCTGCACGCCGTCGGCGCCGCCGCGCGCCAGCGCGGCCTCGATGTCGGCCCGCGTCAGGGCGCCGGGCACGATGTGGGCGCGCAACAGGGCCGCGCTCTGGGCCTTCATGGCCTCGCCCGCCAGCTCGGACCCCGCGGTTCCGAGCGCGGCGTTGACGGGGGCGAAGACGGTATAGGGCCCCTTGCCTTCCAGCACCTCGGACAGGCCGCCGTTGCTGACGACCCCCTCCAGGGTGTCGAGATCACCCTCGTCGGCGATGGCCGCCGCCAGCGTCTGGTTCGAGGGTGCCGCGACGCCGTCGGGCCCGGCCTTGTCCGCGTCCCGCCCGCACCCCGCGAGGCACAGGACCATCAGGGGCGCGAGCGCCCAGAGTCTTTGATTGCTCATCGGTCCCTCAGGTCAAAAGCTGGATGACGGCCTGCACCAGCTGTGTGGTGGGGTCGACCTGATACACGGAGCCGTCGTTGTACCGGTACTGGCTCTGAGCGCTGTCAGCGTACTGGTTCCGATAGGCATAGGGCACGTTGTAGACATCGTAGCCGGCCGGCAGACGCTGGCCGACGTTGAACTGCTGACCCGTCAGCAGGGCCGCGACCTGGCCGATCGACGAGGTCTGCGGATCGACGCGGTACAGCACGCCGTCGGCATACCGATACTGGGCCCCGTCGGTCAGGCCGTAGTACTGCGACAGCGACTGCGGCGGCTGCTGATAGGCGTACTGACTGGGCCAGGTGTTGCCCGGCGACAGGATGCCGCCCAGCACGGGCAGATATCCCATCAGGCCGCCCTGGGGCGTCGTGCGGTACACATAGCCGTCGCGATACTGGTAGTCGCCGTCGCCGCCCAGGGTGCGCCACACATAGTTGTAGCGATTATAGGGATCCCGGGCCCGCTCGATCTGACGCGCCTGTCCCGGCGGCAGACAGCCGTTGTCCTTTTTGGCCAGCCCCGGCGGGCACCCGTTCAGCATGCCCCGGTTCACGTCCCGGCGCAGGACCACCACGCCATTGTCGACCGTGACCCGTTGTTCAACCTCGCGGCGGACGTCCCGCTCCACGCTCCGCCTCTCGGCGCGGGAGACCTCGCGCACCACCTCGGGAACGCGCACCTCGGCCTGACGATCATTGCGGCCGTTGCCGCCGCGCTCGCCACGGCCGTTGCCGCGTTCATGGTCGCCGCCCGGCTCCTGTCGGCCGTGGGCGTCTCCGCCATTTCCATTGCCATTGCCGTTTCCACGGTCGTGGCCCTTTCCGTCCTGCGCCATGGCGACGCCGGATACGACCAGCGTCAGGGCCAGGGCGCTTGTCAGCGGGATCAGTCGTTTCATCGGAAGACTCCTCGTCCAGCCAATGACAACGTTACCGGATCACGGGTGTTCCGAAGATCCGCAGGCGGATCAATCCTCATCCATCTTCAGCGCGGCGATGATCCTGCCGCCGAAGGGGTCTCAGGACCGCAACTCCACCAGACGCTCGCCGGCCTCCAGCCGCTGGTGGAGGGTCGACCCGTTCGCCTCGATCGCGGCCAGCCATTTAGCGTTCGAGGCGCCAGTCTGAAGGCTCATGTCAGGCCCGCCGCCGAGCGCGACGCGCGTCGGCTTCGGCATCATAGGTGATTTCAATCGCCATCGGGCGGTCTCGCGTCTCGGTCGGGGTGGGCCGACAAGACGCGAATATGATCGCTTTCGTCGACGCATGCACCGTCTCGCGGGCGATGATCTTGCAGCAGACAGCGGCCCGCTCGCCACCCGGACCATTCCGCACTATCCTCGGCCCATGACCCGCGACGCTGTCATCGCCGTCCTGCGCGCCAATGAGGCGGCGCTGCGCCTGAAAGGCGTGGCCCACGCGGCGCTGTTCGGATCCCTCTCCCGCGGCGAGGCCGGCCCCGACAGCGACATCGACATCATGGTCGAGCTCGACCCGGCGGCCGAGGTCGGTCTTTGGGACTATGTGGGCATCACGCATTTCATCAGTGATCTGTTCCCCATCAAGGTCGACGTCTCGGAACGCAAGGCGCTCAGGCCCCACGTCCGGCCCAGCGCCGAGCGTGACGCGGTCCATGCCTTCTGAGGCGGATCGACAGGCGTGGGACTAGATCGCCGCTCATGCGGCGCTGGCCCATCGCTGGGCCGCCGAAGTCGAGGCCGCTGTCTTCGCGGCCGACCCCATGCGCTACCACGCGACTGTCCGCTGTCTTGAGATCGTTTCGGAGGCCGCCCGCCGGCTGTCGCCAGATGAACGATCGGCCGACCTGCCGTGGCGCGCGATCATGGACAGCGGCAACGCCTATCGCCACGCCTATCACCAGATCACGCCGACCCGCGTCCGCTATACCGCGATCGCCGATCTACCGGCCCTGATCGCCGCCGCTGAGGCCTCGCTCGCGCGCTGAAGCCCTAACGCCCCGATCCGCGCTCAAGCAGCGAGGCGCCGCGCGCCGAGCGCTAGCGCCCTCAAACTGCGGTCAATCCTCATCCATCTTCAGCGCCGCGATGAACGCCTCCTGCGGGATTTCGACCTTGCCGAACTGGCGCATGCGCTTCTTGCCGGCCTTCTGCTTCTCGAGCAGCTTTTTCTTCCGGGTCGCATCGCCGCCGTAGCATTTCGACGTCACGTCCTTGCGCAGGGCCCGCACGGTTTCCCGCGCGATGATCTTGCCGCCGATGGCGGCCTGGATCGGGATGACGAACATATGGGGCGGGATCAGCTCCTTCATCTTCTCGACCATGCCCCGGCCGCGCGTCTCGGCCCTCGCGCGGTGGACCAGCATCGACAGGGCGTCGACCGGCTCGGCATTGACCAGGATGCTCATCTTGACCAGGTCGCCGACCTTGTAGTCGGTGATCTCGTAGTCGAACGAGGCATAGCCCTTCGAGATCGACTTCAGCCGGTCGTAGAAGTCGAACACCACCTCGTTCAGCGGCAGCTCATAGACCACCAGCGCCCGGGACCCGACGTAGGACAGTTCGACCTGTGAGCCGCGCCGGTCCTGACACAGCTTGATGACGCTGCCGAGGTATTCGTCGGGCGTCAGGATGGTGGCCTTGATCCACGGCTCGGAGATGGTCTCGATCTGCATCACGTCGGGCAGGTCCGCCGGGTTGTGCAGGTCGATCTCGCGCCCGTCGCGCAGGCCGATCTTGTAGACCACCGAGGGCGCCGTCGCGATCAGGTCGAGGTTGAACTCGCGGGAGAGGCGCTCCTGGATGATCTCCAGATGCAGCAGACCGAGGAAGCCGCAGCGGAAGCCGAAGCCGAGGGCGGCGCTGGATTCCATCTCGAAGGTGAAGGAGGCGTCGTTCAGCCGCAGCCGGCCGATGGCGGCGCGCAGGTCCTCGAAATCGGCGGCGTCGACGGGGAACAGGCCGCAGAAGACCACCGACTGCACGTCCTTGAAGCCTTTCAGGGCCTCGGCGGTGGGTTTGCGTTCGTCGGTGATGGTGTCGCCGACGGCCGCGTCGGCGACCTCCTTGATCTGGGCGGTGATGAAGCCGACCTCGCCGGGGCCGAGCTGGTCCACGGGGGTGTTCTTGGGCAGGAAGACGCCGACCCGGTCGATCAGGTGGGTCGAGCCGTTCTGCATCATCTTGACCCGCATCCCGGCCTTCAGCACGCCGTCGAACACACGGACCAGGACGACGACGCCCAGATAGGGGTCGTACCAGGCGTCGACCAGCAGGGCCTTCAGCGGGGCGTCGGGGTCGCCCTTCGGCGCCGGCAGCCGGGTGACGATGGCCTCCAGCACGTCCTCGATGCCGATGCCGGACTTGGCGCTGCACAGGACGGCGTCCGAGGCGTCGATGCCGATGACGTCCTCGATCTGCTGCCTGACCCGCTCCGGCTCCGCCGCCGGCAGGTCGATCTTGTTCAGAACTGGAACAATTTCGTGATTGTTATCAATGGCCTGATAGACGTTGGCCAGGGTCTGGGCCTCGACCCCCTGCGACGCATCGACGACCAGCAGCGAACCCTCGCACGCCGCCAGCGACCGGCTGACCTCATAGGCGAAGTCCACATGCCCCGGCGTGTCCATCAGGTTCAGGACATAGTCGAGTCCGTCCTTCGCCGTATAGTTCAGGCGCACGGTCTGCGCCTTGATCGTGATCCCCCGCTCCTTCTCGATGTCCATCGAATCAAGGACTTGCGCCGACATTTCGCGCGCGGTCAGGCCCCCGGTGAATTGAATCAGCCGGTCGGACAGGGTGGATTTGCCGTGATCGATGTGGGCGACGACGGAGAAATTGCGGATTCGGTCGATGGGCGGCGTCTTCATTGTGCCGGGCGGTTAGCATGACCGGGCCCACAGCGCCAACGCGGGTCTTGATGAACGCCTTCAGCGAGCGGATTCGGTCCGGATTACATCGTCGTAATGGCGACGCTTGCGGTTTGAGGGCGGGGCCCGAACGCGGTATGAGACCCGGCTTGCCGGACGCGTCTTCTCCCGGCCAGCGCCTCCCCCTGCGGCTCCCTCGCCCGCCCAGACAACAGGATCGCTCCGTGGCCCCCACGCCCTCCCGCCTTCTCCGCGCCTCGACACTGGTGCTTGTCCTCGGCCTGGGCCTGACCGTCGCCGCCTGCGGCGGGGGCGGCGAGGAGAAGGGTGAAAAGTCCGGCGCTGCGGCGGCTTCCGGCCCGACCGTCACGGTGGTGTCCGCCGCGGTGACCAGCCAGCCGCGCATCATCACCGCATCCGGCAGCGTCACGGCCTGGGAGGAGGTGCCGGTCGGCGCCGAGACCGGCGGTCTGGTCGCAACCGCCGTCTACGTCGACGAAGGCTCCTATGTCCGCCAGGGCCAGCCCCTGGTCCAGCTCAACGACGCCCTGCTGCGCGCCCAGTTGCGCCAGCAGCAAGCGGGCGTACAGACCGCCGAGGCCAACCTGGCCCGCGACGAGGCCGCCTTGGCCCGTTCGCAGGAACTGAAGGAACGCGGCTTCCTCAGTCAGGCGTCGCTGGATACGGCTCTGGCCAATCAGCGCGCCTCGACCGCAAACCTGGCCTCGGCGCGGGCGTCGCTGTCCGAGACCCAGACCCGGCTTTCGCAGGCGACCCTGCGTGCGCCGGTCGCCGGCCTTATCATCAGCCGCAACGTCACCCGGGGCCAGATCGTCCAGGCCGGGGCCGAGATGTTCCGCATGGTCCGCGATGGCCGGCTGGAACTCGATGCCCAGGTGCCCGAGACCGAACTGGCCCTCATCCGCGCGGGCCACACCGCCACCATCTCTTCTGATCAGGTCGGCCAGACCACCGGCCGCGTCCGCATCGTCACGCCGGAGGTGAACCCACAGAGCCGCCTGGGAGTCGCGCGCATCGCCCTGGCCGGCGGCGGCTTCCGCCCTGGAATGTTCGCCAGGGCCGAGATCGACGTTGGCGCCCAGCCGACCATCACCGTGCCCACGGCCGCCGTCCTGTATCGCGAGAACCGCTCGGGCGTGTACGTCCTGATGACGAATAACCACGTCCGCTTCCAGCCGGTGACGGTCCTGTCCCGTTCCGAGGCGCGCACCTCGGTCACCGGTCTGAACGCCGGGGCCCAGGTCGTGGTCGACGGCGCCGGCTTCCTCGGCGACGGCGACCGCGTCAACGTCGTTGCGGCGAGTGCTTCTACTGCTCCCGCGACCGTGCCTGCCGCCGCTCCGGCCGCGCGCTAGGGCCTGACCATGAAGAACATCTCCTCCTGGTCAATCAAGAACCCGATCCCGATCATCCTGCTGTTCACGCTGCTGACCATCGCTGGTCTGCTCAGCTTCAATAACATGCGGATCAACAACAATCCGGACATCGACTTCCCGCTGGTGGCGGTCACGGCCGTGCGGCCGGGCGCGGCCCCCAGTGAGATGGAGGTCCAGGTCACCCGGCTGATCGAAGACTCCCTTTCCGGCCTGTCGGGCGTGCGCCACATCAACTCCCAGGTCATGGACGGTGTCTCCTCGACGACGATCGAGTTCGAACTGGGCACCGACACCGAACGCGCCACCAATGACGTGCGCAACGCCATGAGCGGCCTGCGCGCCGACCTGCCCCAGGACATGCAGGAACCCGGTGTTCAGCGCATCGACATCACCGGCGACGCCCTGATCACGTGGGTCGTCCGCTCCTCGACCATGACGCCGGAAGAAATCAGCTGGTTCGTCGATAACAACATCAGCCGTACCCTTCTGGCCATCAAGGGCGTGGGAGAGGTCAACCGCTCAGGCGGCGTGGATCGCGAGATCGCCGTCGAACTGGATCCCGATCGCCTGGCCTCATATGGCTTGACGGCGGCGGCGGTCAGCCAGGCCCTGACCGGGGTCAACTCCGACCAGCCGGGCGGCCGGGTCACCATCTCGGGGTCGGAACGGTCCATCCGCACCTTGGGCGCCGCGACCTCGATCGAAGGCCTGCGCGAAACCCTGGTCCCGCTGAGCGGCGGCCGCACCGTGCGTCTGGGCGATCTCGGAACGGTGGAGGACCACTGGTCCGAACCGCGGCGTCTGGCCCGCTACAACGGCCAGGAAGCCATTACCTTCAACTTCCTGCGCTCGCGCACCGCCTCCGAAGTCAAGATCGCCGAAAAGGTCCGCGAGGCCGTCGCGAAGATTGACGAAGACAACCCCCAGCTGGAGATCCAGCAGGTCACGGCCAGCGTCGAACAGATCGAGGAAAGTTACATCGCCTCGCTGGAGGCCCTGCTGCTGGGCGCGGTCCTGGCGGTCATCGTCGTGTTCATCTTCCTGCGCGACTGGCGGGCCACCTTCATCACAGCCATGGCCATGCCGTTGTCGCTGATCCCCGCCTTCGCCGTGCTGGGACCGATGGGTCAGTCCTTGAACGTGGTCAGCCTGCTGGCCCTGTCCCTGACCATCGGCATTCTCGTCGATGACGCCATCGTTGAGATCGAGAACATCGTCCGGCACATGCGGGACGGAAAATCGCCCTACAACGCCTCGATGGAGGCCGCCGACGAGATCGGCCTGGCCGTCGTCGCCACCACCGCAACCATCATCGCCGTCTTCGCGCCGGTCGGCTTCATGCCGGGCATCATCGGCCAGTTCTTCAAAGCCTTCGCCCTGGCGGCCTGCGTCTCCGTGGCGTTCTCGCTGGTCGTGGCGCGAACCCTGACGCCGCTGATGGCGGCCTATCTGCTGAAGCACCAGAAGCATGAGGACAGGGACCCGTTCTGGATGGCGGGCTATCTGAAGTCGCTGAGCTGGAGCCTCAGGAACCGCTGGAAGGTCTTCGCCATAGGCACTGCGCTGTTCCTCGCCACGTCCTTGCTGGTCGCGCCTCGCGTGCCGTTCGAGTTCCAGCCCTCGGGTGACGTGGCTCGGGCCGGCTTCTCGGTTGAACTGCCGCCAGGCGCGACCCTGGCCCAGACCGACGCGGTCGTTCAGCGCCTGACCGGCGACCTGCGCGCGCGAGACGAGGTCACATCTGTCTTCGCCGCCATCGGCGGACAAGAGGTCAACCAGGCCAACGTCTATGCCGACCTGCTGCCCAAAGGTGATCGCGACCTGAGCCAGCAAGAGTTCGCCCGCACCATGGTCGACAGCTGGAAGGACATTCCGGGCGCCCGCATCGGCGCCGGCATCGCCAACCAGGGCGGCGGCCCTTCGGACGGCACCAGCTATACCTTCTCGATCCTGTCGGATAGCGGCGAGGCCCTGGTGGCCGCAGCTCGTGCCGTCGAGGCCGAGATGCGCACGGTCCCCGGCCTGGCCAACGTCGTCAACACCGCCTCGATCGCGCGGCCCGAGATTCTGGTCACGCCGCGTCCGGATCAGGCCGCCCTGATGGGCGTCTCGACAAGCGCCATCTCCCAGGCCGTCCGCGTCGCCACCATCGGCGACGTCGACCAGAACCTGCCTAAATACAACCTCGGCGACCGTCAGGTGCCGATCCGTCTGCGCCTGACCCGCGACGCCCGCGAGGACCTGTCGGTGATCGAGAACCTGCGCGTCCCGACCGCAAATGGCGGCGCGGTGCCGCTGAGCGCCGTAGCGGACATCCAGTTCGGCGCCGGTCCCTCACAGGTGCTGCGTCAGGATCGGTCGCGCATCGCCTCGATCACGGCCGAACTCGATGGCATCCGTTCGGGTGAAGCCGGCGTGCTGGTCCAGAAACTGCCCTCGGTCCAGAACCTTCCGGACGGCGTCCGTCAGGTCCCGGCCGGCGACCAGGAGTTCATCCAGGAGATGATCAGCGGTTTTGCGGTCGCCTTCCTGACCGGGATCCTGCTGATGTACGCCGTCCTGGTGCTGCTGTTCCGCAGCTTCGCCTATCCGATCACCATCATGGCTTCGTTGCCGCTGGCCATCGGCGGGGCTTTCGTGGCCCTGATGATCGGCGGGTCCAGCTTCTCGATCTCGTCCCTGATCGGGGTGCTGATGCTGATGGGGATCGCGGCCAAGAACTCCATCCTGCTGGTCGACTACATCGTCATCGCCGAGCAGGGGGGCATGAAGCGGATCGACGCAATCATGGACGCGGCGCACAAGCGGGCGCGGCCGATCCTGATGACCACCTTCGCCATGGGAGCAGGCATGATCCCGGTCGCCGTGGGCTGGGGCGCCGACGTCGAGTTCCGTCAACCGATGGCCATCGCGGTCGTGGGCGGACTGATCTCCTCGACCTTCCTGTCGCTGCTGTTCATCCCGCCGATCTTCACCATCGTGGACGACATCTCGGGCTGGATCCGGCGTCGACTGGGCGGGATGTTCGCCGGCCAGCACCACACCCAGGCAGGCGAGACCGCGCCCGCCGAGTGAACGGGCGCGCGGTCGGAGTCAGCCCGGTTCGAACAGGGCGTGGAATCGAGATTCCGAAGCCTCATCGGTGTTCGGGGATGTCGATCTCCGTCGTCGCCTGCGACAGGGTGAACAGCCGGCGGGTCGTCTGTTCGGGAGCGAGGCGGAGGCCCCGCGACGGCTGGGGCCGTACAAAGGCCCGGGTCCCTGAGGCCTAGACCGCGATCTGCATCTGTCGGGCCCGCCACTGATCGGTCGCATCCGGCCTGCGTTTCACGACCTTCAGCCGGTCGTCGATCGATGAGGCGAGTGCTCGGCCAGAGGGCCGCCGGCGTGGATGATCGCTCGCCCCCCGCGATCACAGTCGCGGAGCGCGTTCAACACCTCATGGCGTGTGTAGGATCGAGCACAAGAAAAAGCCGGCCGGGGTCGCCCCCGGCCGGCTCGGTCTTTCCGGCTTTCGCCGGGCTCAGTACTTGAGGCGGAGGGTCGCGCCGAAGGTGCGCGGGGCTCCCAGGAAGGCGTCGATGGTCTGGGTGTCGCCGGCCGGGTTGTAGAAGGTGCCGTTCGGCTGGACCGTGGTCTGGAAGCCGCTGCCCTGCAGGAAGCCGTTATAGGCGACCTGGACATACTCTTCGTCCGTCAGGTTCTGGGCCCAGGCTTCCAGCGTCCAGCGCTCGTCTTCCGAACCGATGGTGATGCGGCCATTCACGGTGCCAAAGCCGTCCTGCATCTTGAAGGGCAGCAGGTCGGATCCGGTGTTGTACTCGGTCATGTACTTGCCCTGCAGGCTGAAGCCTGCAGTCAGGCCATTGCCGATCGACCGGTTGAAGTTGACGGCGGCGACATAGGACCATTCCGGCGCGAACGACGGTGTGGCGCCTGGCAGAAGCGACAAGCCCGGGAAGTTGGCCGGCTTGGCCAGGTCAGCAGCGGTGAAGCTGGCGTACTCGGCCTTGGTGTAGGTGACGCCGCCGCTGAAGCTCAGGCCTTCCACCGGGGTGAACCACAGGAAGTCGGCGTCGACGCCGCGCGAGGTCAGCTCCGGGATCGACTCAACCACGAAGGCGGTGCCGAGGAAGGTGTTGAGCTGGAAGTTCTCGAACGTCTGGTCGAAGTAGGTGGCGTTCAGCAGCATGGAGCGATCGAACAGGGTGGTCTTGATGCCCAGTTCGTAGCTGTTGACGTCTTCCGAAGGGAAGAACAGCGACGCCTGCGGGGTCGGCGGAACCGTTCCCTGCACGCGATCTTGGTTGTAGCCGAAGCTCTTGTAACCCCGGGCATACGAACCATAGACCAGCACCGAGTCGTTCAGGCGATAGGCCGCCTTGACCGTGCCGCTGAGGGTGCCGTCGTTGGCGCTCTCACGGATGCCGCGGTTGGCGAAGAACGGGTTGGTCCAGGGCAGGCACAGGCGTGCGGTGATGGCGCCGGCGCTGGCCTGACCAGCGGCCGGGTTGCCGCCGCCGACCAGGGTGGCGAGGGTGGTGAAGTTGCCCAGGGCGCCGGCGCAGGTGGCCGAGGACGTGCCGACGTTGGTCTGCAGGCCTTCCAGCGTCTTCTTGTCGTAGGTGTAGCGCAGGCCCAGGGTCACATCGAACTGGTCGGTGACGTGCCAGCTGTTGTTGGTGAAGATGGCCAGCGAGTCCGACTGCTGCTGGTATTCGTCGCGCAGGGCCTGACCGGCGACGGGCGTCGGGCCCGTACCGAACACGGCGCCGCCGGTGCCGAGGCACTGCGTCATCTGGGTCACCGTCTGACCGGCGCGGGTGAAGCAACCGATCGAGTTGCCGCTAGTCGGAATGCCCAGGCCGGCGAACGGCGCCGTCAGCTGCAGCGACAAGACCGGAGCGTAGTCGGCGCCGAGGTAGAAGCTGTCGTGACGGTTGACCTGCTCACGGGTGGCGAACAATCCGACCAGCCAGTCGAGGCTGTCCGTGGCGCCCGCCAGGCGGAATTCCTGTGTGATGTTGCGGACGCTGGCGCCGAACTGGCCGTCGTTGACGCGGTAGGCGATGTCGGCGCCGGTGAAGTCGGCGTCTTGACCGTTCTGGACCTTCCAGTCGCGGAACGAGGAGATCGAGGTGAAGGTGGCGTTCCACTGATCGATGTCGATGTTGGCTTCCGCCGACAGTCCCTTGTCTTCGATCTGCTGCGCCGTGGACCGGTTGGTGAAGGCGTCGCGCGAGAAGGGCAGGAAGCCGAAGCCGGCGGCCGGGGGACGCTGGCCGGTGCCGTTCGATGCGCCGTCGATGAACGGATAGGTCGGGCCGGTGCGGACCTGAACGCCGGTGCAGCAATATTCGTCGCGGCTGGTGTAGTCGCCGATGAGGCGGATCGACGACGAGTCATTTGGCAGGATCAGCAGCTGGCCGCGCACCGTGTAGAAGTCGCGGTTCGCGTCGTCGGTCTCGGTGCGCGGGCCATCGCCCGTGTCGACGTTGTAGAAGCCGTCGCGCACACGGCGGGCGGCGTACAGGCGCATCGCGACCTGGTCGCTGATCGGGCCGGTGATCGAGCCGGAGGCGCCCAGGTCGCCGTAGTTGCCGGCGGTGAATTCGGCGCTGTAGCCCGGCGTGAAGGACGGGGCTTCGGTGATGATGTTGATGACGCCGGCCGAGGTGTTCTTGCCGAACAGGGTGCCTTGCGGTCCCTTCAGCACTTCGATGCGGCTCAGTTCGCCGATGTCGCCGAAGCCGACGCCATTGCGCGAGCGATAGACGCCGTCGATCACCACGCCGACCGAGCTTTCCAGACCGGGGTTGTCACCCACGGTGCCGACGCCGCGGATGCGGGCTGTGGTCGAGGCTTCCGACGTCGTCGAAGTGACGGTCAGACCGGGGGTCAGGATCTGCAGATCCTTGATGTCCTTGACGCCGGCGTCTTCGAGCGCCTCGGCCGACAGGGAGGTGACCACGATCGGCACGTCCTGCAGGCTCTGCTCGCGCTTCTGGGCGGTGACGATAATGTCGTCGACCGATGAGGCCTGGCCGTCCTGGGCCGAGGCGACCCCGGCGAAGCCGAAGGCCACCGCGCCGACGACGGCGGCGGATGCCGTGCAACGAAGAATTTGAGTAAGACGCATGGATGGCTCCCGGCTCATGGCCCGACGCCTCCTCTCGGAGCGCATCGCGGCGTTTCCTGATTCCCAACCCGCGCTCTTCTTACGGAGCGTCGGATTCTCGTGAGTTTTTCGTAGTGCAAGCCGCACAGTGCGACAAGGACAACGCTGTGCTCACGCCATGTTTCAGCCTTGGGATAGCGCCCTGTGTGACGCGAAAGCGACAGAACGTGATGACCTTAGGTCAATATTCGCGCCTCAAGATTGAGTAATCGGCTTCGAGGAAGCCCTCGAGGCTCGCTTCCGGTTTGACGCGACCGACAGAACGATCCCGCCCAGAGTCGCCGAAAGCACCGATCCCAGGATCACGCCCAGCTTGACTTCGACCTGTTCCGGCGAGTCCACCGCTCCGGGAAAGGCCAGGGCGCCGATGAACAGGCTCATGGTGAAGCCGACGCCGCAAAGAAGAGAAACGCCGTAGATTTGAAGCCAACTGGCGCCACTGGGGCGAGCTCCGAGTTTCAGGGCCGAAACCAGCCAGGCGGCGCCCATGACGCCGATCTGCTTGCCTATGAACAGGCCGGCGGCGACGCCGAGAACCAGCGGCGCGAACATCTGGTCGATCGACAGGCCCGCGAACGACACCCCGGCCTTGGCGAAGGCGAACAGCGGCAGAACCAGATAGGCGACATAGGGATGCAGGTCGTGCATCGCTTCCTTCAGGGGACTCTGCTTGTCGTCGGCTCGCGGGGACACCGGCACGATGGCGGCGAAGGCGACGGCGGCCAGTGAGGTGCTCAGCCCCGCCTTGACACTCAGCCACCAGACCAGGGCGAAACCGAGCACCCAGACCGGCGCAATGATCCGGCGCAACGACATCACCGAACCGACGAGCAGCAGCAAGCTAGCCGCGCCCACAAGCATCCAGTCCACGCCGGTGCTGAACAGAACGGCAATCAGGGCGATCGCGCCGAGGTCGTCGACGATGGCCAGGGTCAACAGGAAAACCCTCAACGACGACGGCAGTCCCTTGCCCACCAGAGCGAAGACGGCGAGTGCGAAGGCGATGTCGGTGGCCAGTGGAATGGGCCAGCCGTCGTGCGGCCCCCCGAGGACGCCGGAAACCAGCAGATACAGGCCTGCGGGCGCCAGCATCCCCCCCAGCGCTGCGACGATGGGGGTCACCAGCTTCTTCGGGTCGCTCAGCTCGCCTTTAAGGATCTCGTACTTGATCTCCAGCCCGACCACGAGGAAGAAGACGGCCATCAGGCCCTCCTTGATCCACTCCGAGACGGACAGTTCAAGCTGCAGCGGCCCCGCCTGGAACAGATGCTCGCTCTTGAGCCAGTAGAAATAGGCCTCGGACAGAGGCGAGTTGGCGACGACGAGGGCGGCGATGGCCGCCAGCCCCAGCACAGCGCCCGAGGCGGCCTCGGTCTTGAGGAAATCGAGTGTCAGTTTGTGCGCCACGGCGGCCTCCGGATCTGGAAGGGTGTGTTCCGTGGCGTCCGGTTATCGACGGACGCCGGACCGGGTTCGTCATCCGGAGACGACGCCAGCCTGGCCGTGCAGGCCTGATCTCTCATGTTAGAATACAGTCAAGCCTCGTGAGTTCAATCCGATCTCGCCGCCAGAGGGCGATTGTCGTCCTGGGCTGTCTTTCCAGCGATCGCTCCGGGCCGCATTGACCACCTTCGGCTGGTCGGGGCCCCGGCGCCGTCACGACGTTCTCGAACCGCAAACCTTTCGAGGCCGGAACCGCGAACCCCGCCAACGCCGTCCGCCATTGCAGCCGAGACGACGGACGTCCATTTGCAGCCCATGCCCGCTGGTCCCGCCTATCGTCCCGAACCCCGTTTCTTCGATCTGGGCGAGGAGTATGGCGACGCCGTTGGGCCCGCCGACTTTCCCGAGACGATCCTGCGCGTCCGCAACGACCGGGCTGCAGCGACCGTGGGGCTCGATAGTCTCACTGACGCCGAATGGATCGCCCATTTCGGACGGTTCCAGCCCCTGCCCGGCCAGCCCGGCCCGGTCGCCATGCGTTATCACGGGCACCAGTTCCGCACCTACAACCCCGACCTTGGCGACGGGCGCGGCTTCTTGGCGGCGCAGATGCGAGAAACAATCCGCGCTCAAGCAGCGAACGACCGCGTCGCGAGCGGTAGCGCGCTTCCAGGTCGTCTTCTCGATCTGGGAACAAAAGGCTCCGGCACGACCCCCTGGTCCCGCTCCGGCGACGGCCGGCTGACGCTGAAGGGCGGCGTCCGCGAGGTTCTGGCCGCGGCCATGCTGGAAGCGCAAGGCGTTCCGACCAGTCGCGCCCTGTCGCTGATCGAGACCGGTGAACATCTGGAACGCGGCGACGAACCCTCCCCCACCCGCTCGGCCGTGCTCGTCCGTCTTCAACATAGCCACGTCCGCTTCGGAACCTTCCAGCGCGCCGCCTTCTTCGGCCGCGCCGACCAGATCGAGACCCTGGTCGAGCATGTCCGCGCCCTCTATCACCCCGCCGTCGCCCCCGGAGACGCGCCCGGCCTGCTCGCCGCCATCGTCGCCGCCTCGGCCCGGTTGACGGCCCGCTGGATCGCCGCCGGCTTCGTCCACGGCGTGCTCAACACCGATAATCTTAACGTCACGGGCGAGAGCTTCGACTACGGCCCGTGGCGGTTCCTGCCGTCCTACGAGCCCGGCTTCACCGCCGCCTATTTCGACTCCACCGGCCTCTACGCCTTCGCGCGCCAGCCGGAGGCGGTGTTCTGGAACCTGACCCAGCTGGCCGGCTGTCTGAAGCTGGTCGCCGACGCCGAGCCCCAGGTTCTGGCATTGACCGAGGCCCTGAACGGCTTCGGTCCGGCCTATATCCGCGAGCTGCGCGTCGCCTTCCTCGACCGGCTCGGCGTGAAGAGCCTCGGCGAGGCTGCGGATCAGCGCCTGCTCGATACGACCCTGGCCCTGCTGCGCGAAAAGGGGGAGGCGATCCGTTGGGAGCCCCTGTTCCACGACTGGTTCGCCGGCTTCTCCTCCTCGGCCCGCGCCCTCGCCGGTCCGCGCGCGAGCGAATGGCAGGGCGAGGGCTTCGACGCCTTCCGCTTCGCCCTGTTCGAGCACGAGCCCGACCGGCCCGAACGTCTGGAGCACTCCATCTTCGCCAACCCCGATCCTGAAGAGATGCTGATCGACGAGGTCGAAACGCTCTGGTCCGCGATCGACACCGCCGACGACTGGTCGCCCCTGCACGACAAGCTGGCCCGGCTGGAAGCGACCCGCGCCGCCCGCGCCTGAAATCTTACGAAAGTTTCATATCGTTTATCGAGAATATTCTTGATCGATAATCAATAAACTCATATCGACTATCAACATGGCCGCACCTGTCGCGGCGTGGAGGTCGTCAAGTGAAGCTCATCGGTCGTCGTTCCGTCGCCGGCGTCCTGCGCTGGGTCCTGGGGCTCGTGAACATAGCCGTGGCCTTTGCCGTGATCGCTACGGGCCTGATGCTTGCGGCGTCCCTGGTCGTGCCGGACTTCGGCGCCGGCTTCATCGATAGCCTCGCGGACAACGAGGCCGGCTGGCGCCCCTTGATGCTCAACGAGCGCGCCACCTTCCTCGCCGCCTTTGTCGCCACCCTGAGCACCTGGTGGGTCCTCAACCGCCTGCGCCGGATGTTCCTGGCCGTGAACCAGGGCGACGCCTTCGAACGCGCCAATGTCGGACGCCTGCAGGGGGTCGGCTTCGGTCTGATCGGCGTGCAGATCAGCGCCTTCATCCTGGCCTGGACTGTGCCGGAGGGGGTCATCGACAACCTCGACTATTCGGTCGATCTCGGCGCCTGGCTGGGCATCCTGATCGTCTTCATGCTCGCGGAGGTCTTCCGCCAGGGCGCGGCCATGCGCGACGATCAGCAGATGACGGTCTGAGGGCGCCATGGCCATCATTGTTCTGCTCGACCAGATGCTCGTCGAACGCCGCATGTCGCTGACGGAGCTCAGCGACCGGGTCGGGGTCACCATCGCCAACCTGTCCATCCTGAAGACGGGCAAGGCGCGCGCCATCCGCTTCTCCACCCTGGACGCCCTGTGCCGCGAACTGGGCTGTCAGCCGGGCCAGTTGCTGGCCAACACGCCGGGCCCGCAACCGACCGCAGAGGCTGGCGAAGAGTGACCAGGATCGCTCTGGCTCTTCGCGCCGGGGCGACGCGATTTAGCGGGCTCAGAACCCCGTCATAGCGGCATTTTGGCCACGCGAAACATTAAGTCATCAGTTGATGTCATCAATTGATGTCTACGGCTGATGACTTTTTGGTCAGCTCTGCCATATCTGTCCTCAAGGCGGCGGCCCTCCGGGATTACCGACTTGTATGCATACCGCCACCCTACGGCCCCGTAGCTGCGGCACAGCTTCTTCATCACCTTCGGTTACGGTGTGGCTTGCGACCTCTTGCGGAAGCCGATGCCCGATCTGATCTAGACACTGTTACCAATTCACCCGTCCTCCCCGACGAAATCGAAAACGCCATGTCCACGACCTTCACCCCCTCCCCCACCACCGGCCGCGCCCCCGTTTCCGCCGCCCGCGCTCGCGCGGTCGCCGGGTACCGCAATCTCGCGCTCTGGACCCTCCAGGGATGGGCGGCGATGTTCTTCTTCGCGGCCGGCTACGCCAAGCTGACCGAACCGCTCGACAATCTGGTCGCCTTGATGAACTGGCCGGCGCTGGTCAGCGAAAACCTGGTGCGCGGTGTCGGCATCGTCGAGATCGTCCTGGCGCTCGGCATGCTGGCTCCACTGGTGTCCTGGAAGCTCGGCCGCTGGCCCTTGCTGATCTCGGCCGCCGGCCTGACCGCACTGGAAGTCGTCATGCTGTCAGTTCACGCCGCCGGTCTGGATATCGGCCTGGCCCTGACCAACGTGGCGCTGCTTGCGATCACGATCCCGGTGCTGCTGGGGCGCCGCTGACCCTCACACGCCGGCAGCGTTCGGAACAGAATTTCACATGCTCCCAGTCGCGGGCCCACTTGGCTCTCCACGCAAAAGGTTTGCCGCAGGAGACGCACGTCTTCTGCGGCAAATCGCGCTTGTCGGGCGCAACGCCCCTGTTGACGTGTTTGCGCGCCATGCGCCTTAAAAGCTTCCCTTTACGTGCGCGTCAAGTTTGGGTTATGTCGGCGTATGGCGACTGCCGACGATCATCGCACATATTCGATCCGCCAGCTCTGCCGGGAGTTCGGGGCGACCGCGCGCGCCCTGCGCTTCTATGAGGACAAGGGCCTGCTGACCCCGGCCCGCAAGGGCCAGACCCGGGTCTATGATGCCCGCGACCGCGCTCGCTTGAAGTTGATCCTGCGCGGCCGCCGTATCGGCTTCACCCTGACCGAGATCCAGGAAATGCTGGATCTGTACGACCGCAACGACGGCAACACCCATCAGATGGCCATCGCCCTCGCCCGCCACCGCGCGCAGATCGAGGCATTGAAGCAGCAACGCGATGACCTCGACGCCGCCATTGAGATGGCCGAGGCAGCCTGCGCGGCGATGGAATCCCGCCTGTCCGAACAGCGCCCCGACCTTCTGCCCGGCGCCGAGGAATACGCCTCGGTGCTGCGCCAGCACCTCGACCAACACGCCCATCATCCGTTCAAGCTGAGAGCCTGACCCCATGGCCTACAAGGCGCCTGTCCGCGACCTGACCTTCGTCCTGAACGAGGTTCTGGAGATCGACCGTTACTCGAACTCGCCCGGCTTCAAGGATGTCTCCTCCGATCTGGTCCAGCAGATTCTCGAGGAGGGGGCGAAATTCGCCGAGGAGGTCATCGCCCCCATCAACCGGATCGGCGATCAGCAAGGCTGCAAATGGGTCGACGGCAAGGTCACCGGCCCGGCCGGCTGGAAGGAAGCTTATCACGCGATGGTCGAGGCCGGCTGGCCCGCCCTCTCGGCCCTGCCCGAGCATGGCGGCCAGGGCATGCCCTCGGTCGTGGCCATGGCGTTCGGCCAGTTCACGGCCGCAGCCTCCGCCGCCTTCTCGATGTATCCGGGCCTGACGGCGGGCGCCTACTGGGGGCTGAACGCCAACGGATCGCCTGAGCAGAAGGCCATGTATCTGCCGAAAATGGCGTCCGGCGAATGGGGTGGCACCATGAACCTGACCGAGCCCCAGTGCGGCACGGACCTGGGCCTGATCCGCACCAAGGCGGTCCCGAACGGTGACGGCAGTTTCAACATCACCGGCCAGAAGATCTGGATCAGCTCGGGCGAGCACGACTTCACCGACAACATCATCCATCTGGTGCTGGCCCGCATCGAGGGCGCGCCGGAGGGGATCAAGGGCATCAGCCTGTTCGTCGTGCCCAAGGTCTTCGTCAATGACGACGGCTCGCTGGGCGAGCGCAACGTCGGCGCCGCCTGCGCCGGCCTCGAGCACAAGATGGGCATCCACGGAAACGCCACCTGCGTCATGGCCTATGAGAACGCCAGGGGCTGGCTGGTCGGGACCGAGAACAAGGGCATGGCCGCCATGTTCGTGATGATGAACGAGGCCCGCCTCGGCACCGGCCTGCAGGGCCTGTCGATCGGCACCGCCGCCTATCAGGCCGCCGTGGAATTCGCCCATGATCGCCTGCAGGGCCGGTCCCTGACCGGACCGAAGAGCCCCGAACTGCCGGCCGACTCCATCATGGTCCACCCCGACGTGCGCCGCATGCTGCTGGAGGCCAAGGCCTTCGTCGAGGGCGGCCAGGCCTTCACCCTGTGGACCGCGCTCCAGGCTGATCTTCAGCATTCGGACGATGCCGCCGAGGCGCAGAAGGCCCATGACTATATGGGTCTGATCACCCCGGTTCTGAAAGCCTATCTGACCGACAAGGGCTTCCACGTCGCCTCGCTGGCGATGCAGGTGCACGGTGGTTCGGGGTACACGGAGCATTTCGCGGCGTCGCAGTATCTGCGCGATGCCCGCATCACCATGATCTACGAGGGCGCCAATGGCATCCAGGCCCTGGATCTGGTGGGCCGCAAGCTTCCCGCCAACGGCGGTCGCGCGATCATGAGCTGGTTCGCCGACATCGACGCCTTCGTGGCCGAGAATGGCGGCGAGGGCCCGATCAAGCCCTTCGTCGACGGCCTCGCCGACGCCAAGAAGAAGCTGCAGGACGGCACCATGTGGCTGATGCAGAACGGCATGCAGAACCCGGACAACGCCGCCGCCGCCTCGACAGACTATCTGCACATCTTCGGCCTGACGGCGCTCGCCTATCTGTGGGCCCAGATGGCGGTCGCCGCCCAGAAACAGGTGGACGCCGGATCGACCGACCCCTTCTATGTCACCAAGCTTCAGACGGGCCGTTACTTCGTCGAGCGGATACTGCCGGACGCCCACGCCCACCTGGCCAAGCTGAAGACGGGTTCCGACGTCCTGATGGCCATGCCCGCCGAGGCGTTCTGAGGACGCACCAGCCTCTTCCTCCCCCGAAGGGGAGGGAGGTCGGCGCGTAGCGACGACCGGGTGGGGAGGGCCGGGCGATCCACACGCCGGTGTCCACTTCGCCATGACGCCCCCACCCGGCCGCTGCGCGGCCACCCTCCCCCACAGGGGGAGGGAGATGATCGAGTGAGACCATGAACGTCCTCAACGTCCCCGAACCCGATTTCATGCAGGACGAGGAGATCACCCTCTTCTCCGACAGCGTCGGCAAATGGATCGACGAGCACGCCGCGCCCGAGGCGGTCCAGTCGTGGATCGCCAACTCCAGCGTCCCGCGGCAGCTGTGGAACGACGCCGGCGAGGCGGGACTGCTGGGCCTGTCGATGCCCGAGGAAGATGGCGGCATGGGCGGAGACTATCGCCACGAGGTCGTGCTGATGCGTCAGCTCGGCTGGAAGGGCTCCGACCACTTCGGCATCTCGCTGCACAACGCGATCGTCATGCCCTACATCTGGCACTACGGCACCGAGGAGCAGAAGACGCGCTGGCTGCCGCGTCTGGCCACCGGCGAACTGGTCGGTGCCATCGCCATGACCGAGCCGGGCGCCGGCTCCGACCTGCAGGGCGTCAAGACCACCGCCATCAAGTCCGGCAACGGCTATGTGGTGAACGGCTCGAAGACCTTCATCACCAACGGCCAGCTGGCCAACTTCATCATCGTCGTCGCCAAGACCGACCCGACCCAGGGCTCCAAGGGCACCTCTCTGATCGTGGTCGAGACCGACGGCGCGGGCGGCTTCGAGCGCGGCCGCAACCTCCACAAGATCGGCATGGAGGGCAACGACACCTCCGAGCTCTTCTTCAACGACGTCCAGGTCCCCGGCGACAACATCATCGGCGGCGAGGAAGGCCGGGGCTTCATCCAGCTGATGCAGCAGCTCCCCCAGGAGCGGCTGAACATCGCTGTTCAGGGTCTGGCCGCCTGCGAGCGCGGCCTGCACGAGACGCTGGAGTATGTGAAGGGCCGCAAGGCCTTCGGCAAGGCGATCCTGGAATTCCAGAACACCCAGTTCAAACTGGCCGAGGTCAAGACCAAGCTGACCGTCGCCAAGGTCTTCGTCGACCACTGCATCGGCCTGCACCTGAAGGGCCAGCTCGACGCCGTGACCGCCTCCATGGCCAAATACTGGGTCACCGACATCCAGGGCGAGACCCTCGACGAGATGCTCCAGCTGCACGGCGGCTACGGCTACATGAACGAATATCCCATCGCCCAGCTCTACAAGGACGCCCGCGTCCAGCGCATCTACGGCGGCACCAACGAGATCATGAAGGTTCTGATCGCGCGGAGTCTTTGACTCCAACACCGCCGCCTTGTCATCCCCGACGAAGCGCAGCGAAGATCGGGGACGGGGACGTGCCTAACCCGCAGGCCCGGTCGGCTCCGCCGAACCGGGCCGGTGCCTGAGCCTCACCTCGCCATACAAATCCAGCCACCTCGGATTGTCCTTCTCCACCAGCGCGAACTTCCATTCACGCAGCCAGCGCTTGATCCGCTTCTCGCGAATGATCGCCTTGTCGATGTACTGATGGGCCTCGTACCAGACGAGTTGATCGATCCCGTGCTCGGCGGTGTGTGCCGGGATCAGACCTTCCTTATGCTCGGCCACCCGCCGCACCAGGTCGTTGGTCACGCCGACGTAAAGCCAGCCACAGGGTCCGTTCGCGAGCAGATAAACATAGAATTGCTTCTGCATAGCCGGCCACCCGGCTCAACCCTTGCGGGTTGTCCGGGAGCGGTCAAGGTTGTGCGCTTCGGTCCCCGATCTCCGCTTCGCTTCGTCGGGGATGACAAGCTCGCCTCGCCTGTCGCCAAGGATGGCCCCATGCCGGCGCAGCGGCTATGAGGCGACATGCGCAAGACCGCCCCTCAACGACTGGCCGAACGCGAGGCCCGGGCCCGCTCGGAACTGCTCGACAGCCTGTTCGACGCGTGGATCGGTCAGGCGAGCAATGCCGCGACCCTCGACCGCCTCGGCCCGGTCGACCCTCTGAACGCCGCCGACGTTTCGCGCGCGCTCAAGTCCGACATCGCCGGCCCCTTCGGCGAACTGACGCGTGAGACCCAGGGGCGCATCCGGGCCGCCCTGACCGTCCTCGCCTTATCGGACGGCCAGGAGTTTCGCGCCTACTGGCTCGATCTGCGCGCCCCGTTCGGCTCCACCGAAGCCGAGGCCGACGCCATCTTCCCCGTCGTTGCACGGACGTTCGGCGCCAGACTGCCCGACACGCCGCCGAAGACCGCATCATGATCCGCCTTCACGTCATTCCGGACCTGTCCGCCGGCGCCGCGGTCGCCCCGACGCTCGACCAGTCGCGCTATCTGACCCAGGTCATGCGGCTGAAGCTCGGCGACGATCTGCTGGTCTTCAACGGTCGTGACGGCGAGTGGCGCGCCACCATCGCTGAAATACTCAAGAAGGGTGTCGTCCTGCGCGCCGGGGAACAGGTCCGCCCCCAGACTCTCGGCCCCGACCTCGAACTGATCGTCGCCGTGGTCAAGAAATCGCGCGTCGAGACCATCGTCGAGAAGGCCGCCGAACTCGGCGCCCGCCGCGTCCGCCTGACGGTCACCCAGCGCACCAATGTCGAGCACGTCCGCCTCGACCGCCTCGACGCCATCGCCATCGAAGCCGCCGAACAGACCGGTCGGCTCGACGTGCCGACCGTCGACGATCCCGAAAAACTCGCCGCCATCCTCGACGGCTGGGACGGCGCGCGCCGGCTGATGTTCTGCGACGAGACAGGGGGCGCGCCGGTCGCCGCCGCCGTTACCGAGCCCGATCCCTGGGCCATCCTGATCGGTCCTGAAGGCGGCTTCTCGCCCGAGGAGCGCGAGCGTCTGCGCGCCCTGCCCTTCACCACGGCCGTGTCTCTGGGTCCGCGCATCCTGCGCGCCGACACCGCCGCCATCGCCGCCATGACCCTGTGGCAGGCCGCCGTCGGCGACTGGGAGCGCTAGGGACATGCTGGCGGAACTGGCCATCGCGACGGTGATGGTGCTGGTCACCGTCATCCTGCACGGGGGCGGCCTGCTCGCGGTCGGGCACCTGATGGAGATGCGTGAACACTCGATCGGCAAGACCCGCGTCAGCCCCATGTCGATCGAGGGCGCCATCGTCGCGGTCCTTGCCGCGCTCGGCCTGCTCGTCCTGCATGGGGTGGAGATCTGGCTCTACGCCCTTCTGTATCGGGTCATCGGCGCGGTGGAGACCGTGCGCGAGGCGGTCTATTTCTCGACCATCGCCTATGCCTCGATCGGCTTCTCGGACGCCGCCATGGCTCCGGAATGGAAACTGCTGGGTGCGCTGGAAGGCATCAACGGCGCGCTTCTGCTCGGCTGGTCGGTGGCCTTCTTCGTCACCCTGATGACCCGCTTCCTGCCCGCGCGCAGGCACGACGGCTGATCGTCCGGCCCAACCCCTTGAGACCGACCGCAATCTCGCCCATCTAGCCGCAACGGGCTGTTGCCCGATCCGGGGACTGCATGACCGATCCGCTCACCTTCGACGACCTGGTCGGCGTCATGGCCAGGGGCGCCAAGCCCAAGTCCGAATGGCGCGTCGGCGCCGAGCACGAGAAGTTCGGCTTCGACAAGTCAACGCTGCGCCGCCCGGCCTATGACGGCCCGAACGGCATCCTGGCCATGCTGACGGGCCTGCAGCGGTTCGGCTGGTCCCCGGTCGAGGAAGCTGGCCATGTCATCGCCCTGGAACGCAGGAACGCCGAAGGCTACGCCGCCTCGATCAGCCTGGAGCCCGGCGGCCAGTTCGAACTGTCGGGCGCCCCGCTCCAGACCATCCACGACATCTGCTCCGAGACCGGCCAGCACCTGATGGAGGTGAAGATGGTCGCCGATGAGCTGAACCTCGGCTTCCTCGGCGCCGGTTTCGACCCGAAATGGACCCGCGAAGACGTGCCGGTCATGCCCAAGGGCCGCTACGACATCATGCGCGCCTATATGCCGAAGAAGGGCAATCTTGGCCTCGACATGATGCTGCGCACCTGCACCATCCAGGCCAACCTCGACTTCGGGTCAGAGGCCGACATGGTGGCGAAGTTCCGCACCTCCCTGGCGCTCCAGCCCATCGGCACCGCCCTGTTCGCCTGTAGTCCGTTCACCGAGGGGCGACCGAACGGCTTCCTTTCCGCCCGCGCCAACGTCTGGACCGACACCGATCCCGACCGCACCGGCATGCTGGATTTCGTCTTCAAGGACGGTTTCGGGTTCGAGACCTATGCCAACTACGCCCTCGATGTGCCGATGTATTTCGCCAAACGCGGCGAGACCTATGTCGACGCCTCAGGCCAGTCGTTCCGCGATTTCATGGATGGAAAGTTGCCCGCCTTGCCCGGCGAGTTGCCGACGCTGAAGGACTGGGGCGATCACCTGACCACCCTGTTCCCGGAAGTCCGCCTGAAACAGTATCTGGAGATGCGCGGCTCGGACGGCGGCCCGTGGAGCCGGATTTGCGCCCTGCCCGCCCTGTGGACCGGCATCTTCTATGACGCGCCCTCGCTCGCCGCCGCCTGGGACCTGTGCAAGGACTGGGACATCGAGGACCACGAGCGTCTGCGTCGCGACGTGACCCGGCTCGGCCTGCGCGCCGAGGTCGCCGGGCGATCGGTCCGCGACATCGCCGTCGACATGGTCGCCATCGCCCGCCAGGGCCTGAAGAACCGCGCCAGATTCTCCGGCGGCATGGTCGATGAGCGCGGCTATCTGTCGGAACTGGAAGACATCGCCGACACCGGCGTCACCCCTGCCGAACGGATGCTCGACCTGTATCACGGCGAATGGAAGGGCGACGTCGACCGCATCTACCGCGACTTCGCCTACTGATCTTCGGACAGCGAAAAGCCCGCCGCAGCGCGACGGGCTCTTCCAGTCTTCGCCGCAGCGAAGGCCTTTAGTTCTTGGCGGTCTCGGCGCCGGTGCTGACGGCCGAACCGGCGGCCGAGACGTCGCGGCCGACGCCCGAGATGGTGTTGCAGGCCGACACGGCCAGGGCGGCGGCGACCAGCGACAGGGTGATGATCTTTTTCATGGTGGAGTTCCCCAATGGTGAAGCTCCGATAACGCCGAGCTTCGCCCTGGGTTGCATGCCCATGGTGAAGCGCTCGAGGTCGCCAAGCCATGGGTCGATCTGCTAGTTCGCAAGGATGACGCAAGCCCCCGGAACCGCCGCTCGCCGCCTCGTCGAGACCCTCGCCGTCAATGGCGTCACCCGCGTGTTCTGCGTGCCGGGCGAAAGCTATCTGGCCGTCCTCGACGCCCTGGTCGACCACCCGGAGATCGAGGTCATCACCTGCCGGCACGAGGCGGGCGCGGCCAACATGGCCGAGGCCTATGGCAAGCTGACGGGCAAGCCGGGGATCTGCATGGTTACGCGCGGCCCGGGCGCGACCCACGCCTCGATCGGCGTGCACACGGCGCATCAGGACTCGACGCCGATGATCCTGTTCGTCGGCCAGATCGCCCTGACCGATCGCGGCCGCGGCGCCTTCCAGGAGGTCGATTACCGCGAGGTCTTCGGCGGCCTCGCCAAATGGGCCACCGAGCTGGAGAGCCCGGAGCGCAGCGTCGAGATCGTCGAACGCGCCTTCGCCACGGCGCTTCAGGGCCGGATGGGGCCTGTCGTCATCGCCCTGCCCGAGGACATCCTGCACGAACCCGGCGGTCCGGCTCCGATCCGCGCGGTGACGCCGGCCAGGGGCGGCCTCGATCCCGCCTTCGTCGTCGACCTCGGCGACCGTCTGTCGAAGGCCGAACGGCCCCTGCTGGTCCTCGGCGGCTCCGGCTGGACCGACGAGGCCGCCTCCGCCATCGGCGACTGGTCCGAACGTCTCGGTCTGCCCGTCGCCCTGTCGTTCCGCAGGAAGGACATCCTGTCGAATGACCGGTCGAACTACGCCGGCGACCTCGGCCTCGGCTGCAATCCCGAGCTGATGAAGCGGGCCAGGGACGCCGACCTTCTGATCGCCCTCGGCGCCCGGCTCGGCGAAAACCCGACCCAGGGTTACACCCTGTTCACCCGCGACCACACGGCCGACCGGCTGGTACATATCCATCCTGGCCCGGAGGAACTCGGCCGCGTCTGGACGCCCCTGACCAGCGCCAGCGCGGACAATAGCCTCGCTGCACTCGCCCTCGCCACGCTCGACCCCGGCCGCACCTGGCATGATCACGCCAGGGCCGCCCACGACCACTACCAGGCCTTCTCGACCCCGGTGCCGGTCACCGGCGCGGTCAATATGTCGGAGTGCATGGCCCACCTCGGCGAGGTTCTGCCGCCGAGCGCCGTAGTCACCAACGGCGCAGGCAATTTCGCCGCTTGGCTGCACCGCTTCTATCGCCACCGCGCCTGTCGCACCCAGCTGGGCCCGACCTCGGGGGCCATGGGCTATGGCTACCCGGCCGCCATCGCCGCCAAGTCCCTGCATCCCGACCGCGAGGTCATCTGCGTCGCCGGCGACGGCGAGTTTCTGATGACCGGCCAGGAGATGGCCACCGCCGTCCAGTTCGGCATCAAGGTCGTCGTCATCGTCGTCGACAACGGGACCTTCGGCACCATCCGCATGCACCAGGAGGGCCACTATCCCGGCCGGGTCATGGCCACCGACCTGAAGAACCCCGACTTCGTCAGATACGCCGATGCCTTCGGCGCCTTCGGGATCCGCTGCGAGAGCACCGAGGCCTTCCCCGCCGCGCTCCAGGCCGCCCGCGACGCCGCCAGGGACCGCCCCGCCCTGGTCCATCTGATCACCTCGGCCGAGGACATCGCGCCCAACCGGACCATCACGGGGTTGCGGGCGAAATAACCCCACTCTCCGTCATCCTCGGGCTTGACCCGAGGACCCAGTCGCACCGACTTCAAAACTGCGTAGATGTTGCAATGCCGTCGCTGGGTCCTCGGGTTCGCTTCGCGCCCCGAGGATGACGGACGAAGTCCTCACACCGGCCACGTCTCCGGGCTGGCCCCCAGCACCTCGCCGGCGAGATACAGCGAGCCGCAGATCACCACCCGCCCGGCGCCGAGCCTGAGCGCGCGGCTCAGCGCGGCTTCCACCGACGACGAACTCTGCGCCCCCAGACCATGCCCACGCGCCACGGCCGCCAGCGCCGCCGGATCCGCCGCCGCGCCTTCGAAGCCGACGGTGAAGACGTGCGCCCCGGTGTCCTTCAAGGCCTCGAAGAATCCGCCGTAGTCCTTGTTGGCCAGAATGCCGACGATCAGGGCCAGCGGACGCGGCGCCTTCCTCTGTCTCTCCCCGATGGCCTCGGCCAGAGCCCGCCCCGCGTGCGGATTATGCCCTCCGTCCAGCCACAGCTCGGCCTCCGCCTGTCCTGCAATCTCGCCATAGGGACCCGCCGCCAGCCGCTGCATCCGCGCCGGCCACCGCGCCTCCGCCACACCCGCAGCGATGGCCTCCGCCGGCAGGTCCAGCTCCAGCGCCACGGCCACGGCCAGCCCCGCATTGGCGATCTGGTGCGGCCCCTTCAGCCCCGGCGCCGGCAGGTCGAAGAACTGGTCCTGGTCCTGGAACACCATGCCGCCGCGCTCGTCCCAGGCGTCGAAGTCTACCCCCATGACCGTCAGCGGCGCATGGGCGGCCATCGCCCGCGCCTCGATCACCGCCATCGCCGTCTCCGACTGCCGCGCCACGACCCCGCGTGCGCCGGCCTTCAGGATTCCCGCCTTCTCGCCCGCCACGCTCTCGATCCGCGTGCCGAGGAACTCGGCGTGGTCCAGATCGACCGGCGCGATGACGCTCAGCAGCGGCCGATCGATGACATTGGTCGCGTCAAGCCTCCCGCCCAGGCCCACTTCGACGATGCACAGGTCGGCGGGCGTCTCCGCCATGGCGACGAAGGCTGCGGCGGTTGTGCTCTCGAACACCGTGGCCTCGACGCCCTGCACAGCCTCGATCCGGTCCAGGATCGCCGACAGCGCCTCGTCCGAGATCAGCTCCCCCGCCAGCCGGATGCGCTCGTTGAACCGCACCAGATGGGGCGAGGTGTAGACATGGACCTTCAGCCCGGCCGCCTCGGCCATGGCGCGGATGAAGGCGATGGTCGATCCCTTGCCGTTGGTCCCGGCCACATGGATCACCGGCGGCAGGCGATCCTGCGGATTGCCCAGCACCGCGCACAGGGTCCGCATCCGGTCCAGCGACAGGTCAATCTTCTGGGGGTGGCGCAGGCGCAGGCGTTCGGAGACAGGATCCATGGCGGGAGCCTAGGCCGCCTGACGCCGTCCGCCCATCAGCATCGACAGCAGCTTGCCCAGGGTCTCCGGCAGGTCGGCGCGGGCGACGACGCGGTCGACCATGCCCTTTTCCTGCAGATATTCGGACCGCTGGAACCCGGGCGGCAGCTTCTCGCGGATGGTGGTCTCGATCACGCGCGGTCCCGCGAAGCCGATTAGGGCGCCCGGCTCGGCCAGGTGGATGTCGCCCAGCATCGCATAGCTGGCCGTGACCCCGCCGGTCGTCGGGTCGGTCAGGACCACGATATAGGGCAGCTGGGCGTCCTTCAGTTCCTGAACGGCCAGGGTGGTGCGGGCCATCTGCATCAGGCTCAGCGCGCCCTCCTGCATCCGCGCGCCGCCGGCGGCGGTGAAACAGACCAGGGGCACGCCGCGCTCGATCGCGGCCCGGGCGGCGGCGATGAAGCCTTCACCGGCCGCCATGCCCAGCGAACCGCCCATGAAGGCGAAATCCTGGACCACTGCCACGGCGGGCGTGCCGGCGATCTCGCCGAAGCCGATGGACATGGCGTCCTTGGTTCCGGTGGCCTTGCGCGCCGCGATCAGCCGCTCGCGATAGGGTTTGCCATCCGAGAACTTCAGCGGATCCTCGACCACGTCGGGCGAAGAGATCACCTCATACTCGCCGTCGTCGAAGGTGTAGCCCAGCCGCTGGGTCGCGTTGATGCGCATGTGCCGGCCGGACGGCGTCACCCACAGGGCGGCCTCCAGGTCGGAGCGGTACAGCATCTCGCCCGAATCCGGGTCCTTGACCCACAGATTGTCCGGCGTCTCGCGCCGGCTGACGATCTTGCGAACGCCGGGGGCGAACCGGCTGAGCCAGCCGCCGCGCTTTTCCTGAGGCTTCGGGGGAGTTTTGTCAGCCATCTTGCCTCGTGGGCGGGCCATGCCCGCCGTCCCTTCACCGTGCACCCCGGCGAAGGCCGGGGTCCAGTTGTAAACTTCCGCATCCCCGACAGCAGCCGGGCGTTGATACCAGACACCGCGCCTTCGATCTGGCCCCCGGCCTTCGCCGGGGTGCACGGAGCATGGTGTCTCTAGACGGTTTCCGCCACGCGCGCACCGCGCACAGCGTCGGCGAGGGCCTTCACCCTGGACAGAACGCGCGGCGCCACGGGTTCGTTCGCGTCCAAGGCCGCCGCGACCTCGTCGACCAGGACGGAGCCTGCGACCACGGCGTCGGCGACGCGCGCGATCTCGGCCGCCCGTTCAGGCGTCTTGACCCCGAACCCGACCGCGACCGGCAGGCCCGAGGCCTTGCGCACGCGTTCGACGGCCGGGGCGACCGAGGCGGATTGCGCCTCCTTCACCCCGGTCACACCGGCGACCGAGACGTAATAGACGAAGCCCGAGGTCCGCCGCGCGATGAGCTCCAGCCGGGCATCATCCGACGTCGGCGTGGCCAGACGGATCAGCGACAGGGACGCCGCATCGAGCGCGTCGGTCAACGGATCGGCCTCTTCCGGCGGGCAATCGACGACGATGCAGCCGTCCACCCCTGCTGCCGCCGCATCGCGCGCGAAGGCCTCATAGCCATAGCTCTCGATCGGGTTGAGATAGCCCATGAGGATCAGGGGCGTGTCCGCATCGCCCTGACGGAAGGCGGCGGCGAGACCGAGCGTGCCCTTCAGAGTCAGCCCGGCCTTCAGACCGCGCAGGGCAGCGCGCTGGATCGGCGGCCCCTCGGCCATCGGATCGCTGAACGGGAAGCCCAGCTCAATAATATCGGCCCCGGCGGCGGGCAGGCTGCGCAGGATCTCCAGCGCCTCATCGCGGGTGGGATCGCCGGCCATGACATAGGCCACGAACCCGGCCCGGCCCTCGGCCTTCAGCGCTGCGAAGCGCGCGTCGATGCGGGCGGTCGTCATTGGGCGGGCGCGGCGGCAGCGGCGGCGCAGACGTCGCCGGGAACGGTGGCCATGGCGATGTAACCCGGCACTTCCGGTCCGGCCGGACGGTTGGGATCGTAGAAAGCCTGCAGCTGCATGCCGTCGCAGCCTCCGGCGTCCTTGCGTTTGATGAACACCACGCGGTTGTCGTCACCTCCGGCGGCGAGCCAGCCCTGGCTTTCGAAATGGGCGACATAGGCATCGGCCAGCGCTCCGATCGAGGCCAGGGGTGCCGTGACGCAGAAAGCCTTGCCCGCCATGTCATAGAGGTTGCCGCAGGCCGCATCGAGGACTGCGCCCGGCAGGACCGGAGCCTCGATCGGCTGGCCGATGCCCGTCGCCTGGGCCATGGCCGCGGCTGGCGCCACCCCCAGAACGGGGGCCAGAACGGCCGCGATCATCATCGTCTTCATCGTCACAACTCCACGCCCAGATGCTTCGCCACGGCGAAGATGTCCTTGTCGCCCCGCCCGCACATGTTCAGCACCACGTCGCCGCCCTTGCCGACCTCGTTGGCGATCTCGCCGATCCGGGCCAGGGCGTGGGCTGGCTCCAGGGCCGGAATTATACCCTCCAGCTTCGAGCACTGCTGGAAGGCTTCCAGCGCCTCGACGTCCGTGGCTGCGCGGTACTCGGCCCGGCCGATATCCTTCAGCCAGGCGTGCTCCGGCCCGATGCCCGGATAGTCGAGGCCCGCCGAGATGGAATGGCCTTCCAGGATCTGGCCGTCGTCGTCCTGCAGCAGATAGGTGCGGTTGCCGTGCAGCACGCCGGGCCGTCCGCCCTGCAGCGAGGCCGCGTGGTCGGGGCCGTCCAGACCGCGTCCGGCCGCCTCGATGCCGATCAGACGCACGCCCGCGTCCTCGATGAAGGGGTGGAACAGGCCGATGGCGTTCGATCCTCCGCCGATCGCCGCGACGCAGGCGTCCGGGAGCTTGCCGCGCCGCGCCAGCATCTGGGCCCGGGTCTCCTTGCCGATCACGCTCTGGAAGTCGCGCACCATGGCCGGATAGGGATGCGGCCCGGCCGCCGTGCCGATCAGGTAATAGGTGTCCTCGACATTGGTGACCCAGTCGCGCATCGCCTCGTTCATGGCGTCCTTCAGGGTGCCGCGACCCGAGGTGACGGGGATGACCTCGGCCCCCAGAAGCTTCATGCGGAACACGTTGGGCGACTGCCGCTGGACGTCCGCCGCGCCCATATAGACCACGCACTGCAGGCCGAAGCGGGCGCAGACGGTCGCCGTCGCCACACCGTGCTGGCCAGCGCCGGTCTCGGCGATGATCCGCTTCTTGCCCATCCGCATGGCCAACAGGATCTGGCCCATGCAGTTGTTGATCTTGTGCGCACCCGTGTGATTCAGCTCGTCGCGCTTGAACCAGATGTCCGCCCCGCCGTGATGCGCGGTCAGTCGCTCGGCGAAGTACAGCGGGCTGGGCCGGCCCACATAATGGGTCAGGAAGTCGTCCAGCTCGGCCTGGTAGGTCGGATCGGCCTTGCAGGCCTCATAGGCCTGGTTCAGCTCCAGCACGAGCGGCATCAGGGTCTCGGCCACGAACCGTCCGCCATAGGGGCCGAAACGGCCCTCCGCGTCGGGCATGGCGTATTCGTTGGGGATGATGGCGTTCACGGGTCAGCTTTCACGCAGGCTTACGCCCGAAATACGGCCGGGCGGAGGGTTCAGACGACGGCCTTCAGGAAGGCCGCGATCCGGGCCGCGTCCTTAACACCCGGCGCGCTTTCGACGCCAGAGGACACGTCCAGCAGGGGGGCGCTGCTGATCGCCGCAGCCTCGGCCGCATTCCCCGGCGTCAGCCCGCCCGCCAGAAACCACGGCTTCCTGAACGTCCGCCCGCCCAGCATGGCCCAGTCGAACGTGGCCCCGACCCCGCCGGGCAGAACCGACCCCTCCGGCGGCTTCGCGTCGAACATCAGATGCTCGACGTGATCCTCCCAGTCTTTCGCCGCATCGAGGTCTTCAGCCGTCGACACCGACAACACCTTGATGATCCCCGCCCCGGTCAGGGTCCGCACGGCGTGCGCCCGCGCCACCGTCTCGCGCCCGTGCAACTGCACGAAGTCGGGCCTCAGATGCGCCCCGATCCGGCTCAGCAGATCGTCGTCCGCATCCACGGTCACCGCCACGATCCCGGCCCGGCCGCGCGCCCGCTCGAACAGCGGCCGCGCATCCTCTGGCGCGATGTTGCGGGGACTGCGGGTGAACATTACCGCCCCCACGAACGCCGCCCCGTGATCCAGGGCGACGTCGATCGTCTCGGGTGTCGTCAGGCCGCAGATCTTCACACCGGTCATGCGCCGCTGGTGACCTTCGCCATCGTTCGGGTCAAGACCTATAGAGGTCCGCGTCGGGATCGCGCCCGCCTCGCACCTCCGCAGCCACGATCTGGGACGCGATGACCGAGTAGGTGATGCCATTGCCGCCGAACCCCATGACGGACCAGGCCTGTTCCAGTCCGGGCACAGGTCCGATGCTCGGCAAGCCTGTCGTGCTCTCCCCGAACGCGCCGGCCCAGCTGTAGTCGAACTCGAACTCGACCTCGGGCAGCAGCCGTTTCAGCTTTCCGGCGATCGTCGCGCATTTGCGCTTCAGCTTCGCCCTGTCCTCGTGGGCGACCGGGTCGGCCTCGTCCTCGCCGCCGACGATCAACCGGCCATCCCCGCCCATGCGGAAATAGAGGTACGGATCGGACGCCTCCCAAACCAGCATGTCGCGAAGCCAGGCGGGGCAGGCCGCCCGAGGCTTCGACGCCATCGCCCAGGTCGAGATCACCTCCGCATCCGGCGTCGGCACCACTTTCGGGAACTCGTATCCGCAGCAGAACACGACTTTCCGCGCCCGCACGACGACGCCGGCATCGGTCGTCAGCGTCACGCCGTCGGGATCGCCCAGCACCTCCAGCGCCTCGACGGGCGAATAGACCTTCGCCCCGTTCGCCCCGGCCCGCCGCAACAGCCCCGCCGCCAACCGGGCCGGATCGGCGCTGGCCGAGCCTTCGGACACAATCGCGCCGGTCCGCTCCATGCCATAGAGTTCGCGCAGCTCGGCCGGACCGAAGTATCGGCTCTCCAGCCCCAGGGCCGCCCGCGCCCCGGCCTCCGCCTCCAGCGCCCGGTGGCCGTATTCATCGCCCGCCAGATAGAGCGACCCCTTGTCCTTAGGCTGCAGACGATCCGCTCTCGGGCCACGATCTGCTTCAGATCATCCAAGGCGGAACGGGACCGGCGCCAGGCCCGGGCCGCGTTCTTCGCTCCGATCTTGTCGCCCAGCGCCGTCAGCGGCAGATCGATCTCCCATTGCAGCATGGCGGTGGAAGCGACGGTCGATCCCATGAGCGGGGGCCTTCGATCCAGCACCGCCACCGAATAATCCCGGCTCAGCTCATGGGCCATGAAGGCCCCGCTGATCCCGGCGCCGACGATACAGACATCGACGCTGATCGCCTGCGTCAGCCCCTGCACGGGCACACCCAGACCCGGGCTGTCGGCCCAGACCGACCGCCCGGTCCGCAGGTCCCGCTTGATGGTGGCGCCGGTCATGTTTTTCTCCGCGGAAGCGGAGCCTTAAGTCAGCGGGAACCGGCGGGTTCCATCATGAGAAGATCAGATCGATCTCGGCCTGGGTCGCCAGCCGCCATTCGCCCGGCGCCAGATCCTCCGGCAAGGCCAGCTGACCCAACCGTTCCCGGTGCAGCCCCTCGACGTGATTGCCCACGGCCGCGAACATCCGGCGCACCATGTGATAGCGCCCCTCGGTCACCGACAGCCGCGCCTCGGTCGGCGAGATCACGTCCAGGTGGGCGGGCGCCAGCGGCTTGTCCTCGCCTTCCAGCACCAGTCCGCCGGCCTCGAACAGCGCCGCCTCCGTCCCCGCAAGCGGCCGGGCCAGGGTCGCGTGATAAACCTTGGCCACATGGCGTTTCGGCGAGATCACCCGGTGCAGCAGGTCGCCGTCATCGGTCAGCAGCAACAGCCCCGACGTTTCCTTGTCCAGCCGCCCGATGGTCGAGATGGCCGGATCGCGCCGCCGCCACCGCTCGGGCAGGACGTCATAGACCAGGGCCCCGTCTTCCTTGTGCGAACAGGTCATGCCCAGAGGCTTGTTGAGGATCAGCACCAGTCCCGTCGGCGGGTCCAGCGGCCGTCCGTCGATCTGCATCCGCCCCGGCAGGTCCGCGGTCACCGCGATCCGCTTCGACACATCCGTCAGATCGACCCCGTCCAGCACGATCCCCCCGACCTTGCCCAGCCGCGCGATCTCGCTCCGCGAGCCGTAGCCCATGGATCCCAGCAGCTTGTCGACGCGGGCGGTGGGTGTCTTCATTTCGTGGCTTCGAACAGCTTGTACCCGCCGCCGTCGCCCGCCGGCGTCACCCGTTTGAATGCCGCGTTCAGCTCGGCCTCATAGGGCAGGTGCCGATTGCCGACGAGCCAGAGCACCCCACCCTTCTTCAGCATCTCGGCGGCCTTCTTGATGAAGGCCTGTCCCAGCCGCCGGTCCTCGGCCCCGCCGTCATGGAAAGGCGGATTGGAGACGATGAAGTCCAGGTCGCCCGCCGCCTCCAGCGTCCGTACATCGGCCCATTCGAATGACGCCCGCGCGTCCTCGACATTCTTCCGCGCCGCCTCGACCGCCCGCCGATCCAGATCGATCAACCGCAGCGACGTCACCGCCTCCGACCGCAGGACCACCGTCGCCAGCGCTCCATAGCCGCAGCCCAGATCGGCTCCGGCGCCCTTCAGCGCGGGCATATGCGCGGCCAGTTGCGCCGAGCCCGCGTCGATCCGGTCCCAGGCGAATACGCCTGCCTGCGACCAGGCCTCCAGCCCCTCGACCGCCTGAATCGCGCCCGCCGCGATCGCCGCGTCCAGCCCGGTCTCGCTCCCGGTCTTGATCACCACGCAACGCCGATGGTGCGCCTTGGCCGTCTCCCCGACCTCCAGCCCGAACGCCTCGAGCTCCTTCTTCAACCGCGAGCCGCCCTTGTCCTTGGCCGCCATGACATCCAGCCGCCCGCCGACCTGCAACGCCCTCAGCGCCTGCGCCAGCGCATAGCGCCGCTCCAGCACGCCAGGCGGCGCATAGACCATGGCCGTTTCGACCGAGCCGTCGGCCAGGCTTTCCAACGCCGTCGAGCCGGGGATCTGCGGAGAGGTCTGGGTCGCCGCGCCCGGCGGATCGAACACCAGCGGGGGGCGGCCGTAGAGGATCGATGTGGTCATCGGCGGGTGAATAGACTGTGGGCTGCGTGAAGTCTCCTCTCCGGTGATCCCTCTCCCCTTGCGGGAGAGGGAGATCGCGCACGGCGGCGCAGCCGTCGTCCTTGCGCGATCGGGTGAGGGGTGACGCCGAGCTCTGGCCGATGAGCCTTGCTCGTCATCATTCGAGCCGCCGGCGTGACCCCTCATCCGTCAGCCTTCGGCTGCCACCTTCTCCCGCAAGGGGAGAAGGAAATCAGGTCATACCCATCAACGGATCGTCCGAATCCGCCTGCGATTTCAATGCCCGGCTCTAATGAAACGCCTTTTATTAATCACCCCTGAAAACGGGCGCACACTGTCCCGATGTCCGGGACCTTCCCAACCAGCGGCGCGGCTCTGTCGACTCTGTCGAGTCTATTCTGGAGTCGCGCCCCCACACGCTTCCGGACGCTTCGGACGGTGTTTTGGAGTCCGGAAACCCGTCAGACCCGCTCCACGCACAGGGCCACGCCCATGCCGCCGCCGATGCAGAGCGTCGCCAGTCCCTTCTTGCCGCCCGAACGCTTCAGCTCGTGCAGCAGGGTCGTCAGGATGCGCGCGCCGGACGCCCCGATCGGGTGGCCGATGGCGATGGCGCCGCCGTTGACGTTCACCTTGGCCGGGTCCAGCCCCAGTTCCTTCAGCACGCACAGGCTCTGGGCGGCGAAGGCCTCGTTCGACTCGACGCGATCCAGATCGGCGACGGTCCAGCCCGCCTTCTCCAGCGCCTTCCTCGAGGCAGGAATCGGACCCGTGCCCATGATCGCCGGATCGACGCCCGCCGAGGCCCACGAGCGGATGGTCGCCAGCGGCTCCAGCCCGCGCGCCTTCGCCTCATCGGCCGACATCAGCACCAGGGCCGCCGCGCCGTCGTTGAGGCCCGAGGCGTTGGCCGCGGTCACCGACCCCTCCTTGCTGAAGGCGGGCTTCAGCTTCTCCATGGATTCCAGGGTTGCGCCGTGACGGATGTATTCGTCCTTGTCGACGGTGACGTCGCCCTTGCGGCCGGGGATCACGACCGGAACGATCTCCTCGTCGAACTTGCCCGCCTTCTGCGCCGCCTCGGCCTTGTGCTGGCTGGCCAGGGCGAATTCATCCTGGGCGGCGCGGCTTATCTGGAACTTCTCGGCGACGTTCTCGGCCGTCTGGCCCATGTGATAGCCGTTGAAGGCGTCCCACAGCCCGTCCTTGATCATGGTGTCGGTGAAGGCGAGGTCCCCCATCTTGTGGCCGGTGCGCAGGTGTTGGGCGTGCGGCGCCTGGCTCATGCTCTCCTGACCGCCGGCGACGATGATCTTCGCATCGCCCAGGGCGATCTGCTGATAGCCCAGGGCCACGGCCCGCAGGCCCGAGCCGCAGATCTGGTTCAGGCTCCAGGCCGGGGTTTCCTGCGGGATGCCCGCCCCCATCGAGGCCTGTCTTGCGGGCCCCTGACCGGCCGCGGCCTGCAGCACATGGCCAAGGATGACCTCGTCGACATCGGCCGGCGAAACCCCTGCCCTCTCAAGCGCCGCCTTGATTGCGATCTCGCCCAGCTTCGAAGCCGGCAGGCTGGACAGTCCGCCCAGGAAAGAACCGACCGGCGTGCGGGCGGCGGAGACGATGACGACTTCGGTGGCGGCGCTCATGAATTTATCCTTGCTGGAGTCTCAACAGGGCGACCGCCCCTTAGGCTCCTCGAAACCTTGCGTGGCGTTTCTGCCGCATCCGCGCGGTTTCGTCACGTCCGGCCTCGCCGTTCAGGCGATAGTCATGGCGGCCACCCATATTCCTCGGAACGATCGGCTCAACGCCGACTTAGGTGGGACGATGCTGACTCTTCTCAAGCGCCACGCCCGACGCATATGCACCCCGGATCAGATCGATCTGGAGGAGCACTATCAGTCGCGGTCCGAACACACCGCCGATCTGGTGGTCCATGTCGTCGGCCTGACCCTGGCGGCCGTCGGCGGCATCGCCCTGGCGATCCTGTCGGCCTTCTACGCCGGCTTCGGCGCGGTCTTCGCCACGGCGATCTACGCCCTGTGCCTGATCGCCATGCTGACCTGTTCGACGATCTACAACCTGACCCGTCCCAGCGCTGCCCGGCCGGTCCTGCGCCGTCTGGACGAGGCCGCAATCTTCCTGATGATCGCGGGCTCCTACACACCCTTCACGACCCAGAGGTTCGAGGGCTGGTGGTCCATCAGCTTTACCCTCGTGGTCTGGACTATCGCCTTCGCGGGCGTGGCGGCCAAGCTGGTCGCGCCGCGCATCTCCGACGCCTTCTGGAGCGGGGTCTATGTCCTGTTTGGCTGGCTGGCGGTGATCGCGCTGAAGCCGATGATCGATACCGTCCACCCCATCGCGCTCGGCCTGCTGGTGCTTGGCGGGCTGATCTACACGGCCGGGGTCTTCTTCTTCATCTCACCCAAGCTGAAGTACCGTCGGGCCATCTGGCACGGGTTCGTGGTGGCGGGTGCTGGCGTTCACTGGGCGGCGGTCCTGGTCGGCGTCGTCCTGGCGCCCAACCTCGGCTGACACGGAACGGTCACATGCCCACTGGCGCGTTGCATCGCAGTGCGGGATAACGGGCGCACGGAGTGAGATCAGGAAAGGTTGAAGACTTTTTCGGTTCGATCTCGCGACCCAGCAAAAGACGCCAACAAGGACACTCCAGTGGCCGACAGCACGACCCAGGGCGGAAAGACCAAGGACAGCGCCAGAAACGGCGAGCCGGTGGTCATCAAGAAATACGCCAACCGCAGGCTCTACAACACCTCGACGTCGACCTACGTCACGCTTGAGGACCTCGCCAAGATGGTCCGCGAAGGCGTCGATTTCGTCGTCTTCGACGCCAAGACCAATGAGGAGCTGACCCGTCAGATCCTGACCCAGATCATCTTCGAGGAAGAGAGCCGGGGCCAGGCGCTGCTGCCCGTCCAGTTCCTGCGTCAGCTGATCGGCTTCTACGGCGGCCATATGGAAGGCGTCCTGCCCTCCTATCTCGAGATGTCGCTGGAGAATTTCTCGCGTCAGCAGGAGCAGTTCCGCGAACAGGTGACCAAGACCTTCGGCGCCACGCCGGCGGTGGGCCTGATGACCGGCGGCCTGATGGAGTCGGCGGTCAAGCAGAACATGGCCATGTTCCAGAACGCCATGAGGATGTTCCCGCCCTTCGCCTATGGCCGCACAGACGGCGAAACTCCGGCCCAGGCCGCCCCTGCGCCGCAACCTTCGGCGGACCCGGCCATGGACGAGATGCGCCGCCAGATGGACGAGATGCGCGCCCAGATTGACCGCATCGCAGGCTCCGCCCAGGGCTCTGGCAAGCCGTGACCGACGGCGTCCGCCCTGTCGGACCGGTCGAGGGCCGCGACCGTCGCGCGACCCAGCGGCGCGAGGCCGAACGCCGCGCCGCCTCCTCCAGCCGCGCGCTGGTTCCCGTCGGCAAGGTCATCGATGAGATCCCCGACCCGGCAAGCCCTGCCGCGTCGACCACGCCCGCCGACACCAATCCTCTGGATCCGGCGGCCGCCTTCGCCGCACAGATGATGGGCCAGACCGGTCAGCGCAAAGGCCTCAAAGGGGGTCCGCCGGTGATGGACGCGGCCCGCGCCAGCTACCTCGGGGCGGAATATTCAGGCGACAAGGACCGTCGCCCCCCCGCCGGACTGATCAAGAAGACCGAACTCTGAGCTGGCCCGAGGCTTGCAGCGAACAAGGGGACCTCTCGCCTTCGGACGCCGCCATGACCCTCGCCTTTGCCGCCAAGACCTTCGACGTGATCGTCGTCTCGCTGATCTTCGCCGCCCTGATCTAGGGCCTGACCCGGAAAAGTGTCAGCGGTTTTCCGCCAAGGTTGGGCCCCGGGGATCAAGCGCCTGCCCCGAAGTCCAGGTCCTTGCGCGCCGAGATGATGGTCACGATGAACCCGGCCAGCACGTCCAGCATGACCATAGTCACGATCAGGAAGAAGGTTGAGGTCGCGAACCCGCGCACCAGCAGGAACTCGACCAGGCAGATGACGAAAAGGATCATCGACAGGGCGTGATTGACGATCGCCACCTTCTGGCTTGACGTCGACTTCAGCAGTTCGAAGAACAGAAGGATCAGCGACAGGAACAGGATCAGATCGCCGATGCCGACATTCCAGCTCGCGCCCGAGGCCATCGGGATCGAAAACAGCGACTGGCGCAAGGCGTCGTCCGCCGCCGCCAGACCGCCGCCACCCAGTCCGGACAGCAGGACAATGTTGTACAGGATCACCGGAATGACCAGCAGGGGCAGTGCGATCAGCATGGTCTGTGTCTCGTGTTGGAACGGCGCAGCTTGTTAACGACGGATACTCCCGTTCGCTCCACACCGCTACGGCTGTCGCCTCTTTGGGGCGCTATCGCTCACCACGCGGCGACTCGCGCCTGCGCGCTAGAACTCGCTGATGGGCCCGGGCCTACGCGAACGACTCTTCAGCCACATCACGCCCAGAAGGTCCGAGAACGAGGCCTTCAGCCGTCCCCAGTTCGTATATTTTGACTGCCCCGTCTCGCGGTGGCGGTGGCCGATCGGCAGGTACCGGTTCTCGTACCCTTCGCGGATCACCAGCGCCGGCAGGTAGCGGTGCACGTGATCGAAATAGGGAAGCCGCAGGAAGACATCGCGGCGGAAGGCCTTCAAGCCGCAGCCCGTGTCGTCGGCGTCATCGCCCAGCAGCCGCCTGCGGATCCGGTTGGCCCAGCGCGAGGCCCACAGCTTGGCCTCGGAGTCCTGGCGCTTCTGGCGCACGCCGCCGACCAGGGCGACCTGCGGCGGGGCGGCCATCAGGGCATCGGCGAGTTTCGGCCCATCCTCGGGCGGGTTCTGGCCGTCACCGTCCAGGGTGACCACGATCGGCGCCCGCGCGGCCAGAACGCCCGTCCGCACCGCCCGGCTCTGACCTGCATTGGTCGTGTGGGCCAGCACCCGCAGCGTCGGCAGTTCGGCCATCAGGGCCTTCAGTTCGGCCAGGGTCGTATCGCGACTGGCGTCGTCGACGAAAATGATCTCGTGCGCCCGCCCGCCGAAAGCCGCCGCGATCTCGCGCGCCAGCGGCCCGGCCGCGCCGGACTCGTTGTGGACCGGCACGACGATGGAAATCTGAAGGGTCTCGGCGCTCTGCATCCTTGCTCTCTAGACGCAAAACCCGGTTTCGCGCCACGGTCGGCGATGTCGAGCCGCTGACGCCTGCGCAATCGCCGTGTTAGGAACGATCTCATGACGCGCCCGAACCTGGATCGATATGTCGCCGGCTGGCGCGCCCCCCTCCTGGCGGCGCTCGTCGCCCTGATCGCCGGCCTGCCCAGCCTGCTTCTCCTTCCGCCGCTGGACCGGGACGAAAGCCGCTACGCACAGGCGACCTCGCAGATGCTGGAAAGCGGCGACTATGTCGACATCCGTTTCCAGGATGATCCGCGCTGGAAGAAGCCCATCGGCATCTACTGGATGCAGGCCGTGGCCGTGGGCCTGACGTCCAAGGTCGAGAACCGCGACATCGCTCCCTACCGCATCCCTTCCATCATCGGGGCGATGCTGGCCGCCTGGGCCTGCGCATGGGTCGGGACGGCATTGTTCGGTGCCAGAGCCGGCTTCCTCGGCGGAGCCATGCTGGGCGCGACCTTCCTGCTGTCGTCCGAGGCGGGGATCGCCAAGACCGACGCCATGCTGTGCGGCGCGGTGACCCTGGCCATGGCCGGCCTCGCGCGTCTCTATATGGCCTCCCGCGTCGCGCCACTGGTCAAGGGCGACCCGACCCAGCGTCTGTGGAAGTTGATGCTCTGGGGCGGGCTGGGCCTGTCCATCCTGGTCAAGGGCCCCATTGGCTTGCTGGTGGTCATTCCGGCCGTCCTCATGCTGTGCCTGTGGGACCGTCAATGGGTCTGGCTCAAGCGGCTGGGCTGGGGCTGGGGCGTGCCCCTGCTCGTGCTGATCGTCGGTCCCTGGGCCATCGCGGTCACCATCGCCACCGACGGCGGCTTCTGGCGCGAAGCCATCGGCAATGATCTTGGCTCGAAGGTCACCGGCGCAGCCGAAAGCCACGGCGGCTTCCCGGGCATGTACGCCCTGATCGCGCCCATTCTGCTGTTCCCTGCCACTCTGATCCTGCCAGCCGCCCTGTCCACGGGCTGGAGCCGCCGCGCCGAGCCTGCGATCCGCTTCCTCGTCTGCTGGCTGGTGCCCTGCTGGCTGATCTTCGAGATCGCCCCGACCAAGCTGCCGCACTACACCCTGCCCACCTTCGCCGCGCTGGCTTTGTTGATGGCTGCCGCCCTGACCCGGCCGATCGGCAAGGTCTCGCGCTGGACCGGTGCCGGTCTCGCGGTCTTCGGCGCCGTAGTGGTCAGCGGGATCACCGTCTACGGTCTGACCGCCTTCGGCACCTCGACGGCCCAGACCTGGGCGACGATCACCGTCGTCTGCGCTGTCATGGCCGCCCTGATCGGCGGCTTTCTGCTGCTCAATCGCGCGGCCGTCACCGGCGTGCTGATCGCCCTGGGCTTCGGCATCGTCGCCCACGGAGCGCTCGCGGGCACCCTCCGCCAGTTGCGTCCCCTGTCCATCGCTCCCCGGCTGGAGACCATGCTGGAGCAGAACGGTCTGTCGCCGCGTCAGGGCCTGACGCCAGGCCCCGTCGCCATCACCACCTTCCATGAGCCCAGCTTCGTCTTCGTCACCGGTCGCGACACCCAGTTGACCGACGCCGCCGGCGCCGCCCGCGCCCTGGCCGAGGGCCGCCCCGCCATCGTCGAGGCCGGCGACGACGAGGCCTTCCGTCAGGCGACGGCCCAGACCGGCGTGCCCGGCCGCGCGGTCGGCGTGGTCACCGGTCACAACTATTCCAGCGGCGACGATGTCCGCCTGACCATCTATGCGCCACCGGGCGCACCCACGGGTCAGGACCCTCCCCGGTGAGTTTCCGTCCGATACAGATCGTCGAGGTCGGCCCCCGCGACGGCCTCCAGAACGAGAAGGCCATTCTCGACCCGTCAGTCCGCGCCGACCTGGTTCTGCGCCTGGAGGCCGCCGGCGCACATCGCATCGAGGCGGTCAGCTTTGTCCATCCGAGACTGGTGCCGCAGATGGCGGGCGCGGAAGACGTCATGGCTGCCCTGTCCCCGACCCCGGGTCGCAGCCGCATCGGCCTCGTCCTCAACGGCAAGGGCTATGACCGGGCGCTCGGGACCGGCGTCGACGAGGTCAACGTCTCCCTCTCCGTCACCGACGGCTTCGGCCTGAAGAACCAGGGTCTGGCCGTCCGCGATCAGGTGGCGATGCTGTCCGACATCCTCGCCCGCCGTCACAACTCCGACGGCGCCGACACGCCCCTTCCCGCGCTCTCGGCCACCCTCAGCTGCGTCTGGGGCTGCCCCTTCGACGGCGAGGTCTCGGTCGGTCAGGTCAGCGATCTGGTCGGCGAACTGGCGGCTCTCGGCGTCGCCGAGATCGGCCTGGCCGACACCATCGGCGTCGGCGACCCGTGGAGCGTGACGAAGACGGTCGAGGCCGCCAAGGCCGTCGCGCCGGACGCCGTCCTGCGCCTGCATTTCCATGACACCCGCAATACTGGCGTCGCCAACGCCTATGCGGCGGTGCAGGCGGGCGTCGATATCCTGGACGCCTCGGTGGGCGGCATCGGCGGCTGTCCCTTCGCCCCCGGCGCCACGGGCAATGTCGCCACCGAGGACCTCGTGTACATGCTGGAGCGCGCCGGCTATTCGACCGGCTACGACCTCGACGCCCTGATCGGGACCGCCCGCTGGATCGGCGAGAAGATCGGCCGCCCTGCCCCCAGCGCCCTTAGCCGCGCAGGCGGCTGGCCTGGCCGATAGTTTCGATCGGTCTGGGCTGGCTCGGTGAAATCCATCCGGCGGGCAGAGGCTCGGCATAACCGTCCGGAATGGGAAAGCCTGACCCGGGCTGGATACGCGTGAGGGCGCCTCGGAAGCCGAGCGTATACCAGACGTCCAGCACATAGTCGTAGGCTCGATCCCGGTCCTCGGTATCCAGGCGTTCGAGTCGAGCGAGGTGCCGGAAGGCGTTCTTGCGAACATCAGCTGCCGCAATAGAGAAGTTCGAACCCGCCAGCACGTCGCCGATGAACCCGTTCACGGCCGCTGTCGGATTCAACTCGTCTTGCAGGCGGGCAGCCCCGGTGTAGCCGAGAGGCGGATAGTCATGGGCCTGGAACTTTTGTTCGGCACGCAGGGCAACCAGCCGCGAACGCGCCTCTGGCGTCAGCACGATAGTTTCGGTGCTGAGAGGCCGCGTTCCCCGATTCCACAGTCCGTAGCTGTAGACACCCGCCGCACACAGGGCGCCCAATACGGCGATCGGGAGTGTCAGGGTGAGAACTTGCACCTTGGTACATCTACAGGTTCAACAGCGCCGGGTCTCCGCCCTGGGCCGAAATGTTGTTGGAGATGGCCTTTTCCGACGCATAGCGGATCAGGCTGTTCGGCCCTCCCGCCTTGGGACCCGTGCCGGAAAGGCCCTCGCCGCCGAACGGCTGGACCCCGACCACCGCGCCGGTCACGCCCCGGTTGATGTAGACGTTGCCCGCCGGGACCAGTTCGATGACCTCTTCGGCGAAGGCCTCGATCCTTGAGTGCACGCCCAGGGTCAGACCATAGCCGCGCGCCGCCAGCCTGCCGGCGACCGACTTCAGGTCTTTCGGATCATAGCGATAGACGTGCAGGATCGGGCCGAAGACCTCCCGCTCCAGATAGTCCGGGGTCGGAATCTCGGCGATGGTCGGGGCGAACAGGTCGCCGCGCTCCGAGCCCTCGGGCATCATGGCGCGGGCCAAGATCTTCGCATCCTTGCCCAGACGCTCGACATGGGCCTCCAAGGCCTTGCGGCTCTCGGTGTCGATCACGGGGCCGATGTCCGAAGCCGGATCGGACGGATCACCGAGCACCTGGGCCGCCAGCGCGCCCTTCAGGCCTTCGATCAGGCTGTCGGCCGACTCCTTGGGCGCATAGAGCACCCGCAGTGCCGAACATCGCTGGCCGGCCGAACCGAAGGCCGACGAGATCACATCATCGATGACCTGTTCGCGCAGGGCCGTCGTGTCCACGAACATCCCGTTCAACCCGCCTGTCTCGGCGATGAACGGGATGATGGCCCCCGCCCGCGCCGCGATCGAGCGGTTGATGGCCGCGGCCGTGTCCGTGCCGCCGGTGAAGGCGACGCCGTCGATCCCAGGATGCGAAACGAGCGCCGCGCCGACCGTCTCGCCACGGCCGGGCACGAGGGCCAGCAGGTCCGGGTTAAGCCCCGCCTTGTGATAGAGCCGCACGGCCTCGGCCGCGACCAGGGGCGTCTGCTCGGCAGGCTTGGCCAGCACGGCATTGCCGGCCGCCAGCGCCGCCGCGATCTGGCCGGTGAAGATGGCCAGGGGGAAGTTCCACGGGCTGATGCAGGCGAAGACGCCGCGTCCGTGCAGGACCAGCCGGTTGGTCTCGCCCACCGGTCCGTTCAGCACCTGCGGTCCACCGAAATCCTTCTCGGCCAGCATGGCGTAGTAGCGGCAGAAGTCGGCGGCCTCGCGCACCTCGGCCACGCCGTCGTTGAGCGTCTTGCCGGCCTCGCGGCTCAGCAGCGCCACCAGCCGGTCCATGTCGGCTTCCAGCGCATCGGCCATGGCCCGCAGCACCGGCGCCCGGCGCGATCCGCCGGCGCGGTCCCAGACGATCTGGGCCCTGCCTGCCGCATCGGCCGCGTTGTCGATGTCGTCGGTCGACGCCTCCGAGACGTGTCCCAGCACCTGCGACCGGTCATAGGGGTTGGTCACGGCCTGGGCGTTCTTCCCGGCCATCAGCCTGCCGCCAATGATCGGGCCGGAGGTCAGTTTTTCCGCATCGACCTTCTGCAGGGCGGCGGCGTGACGCTCGCGATCGACCTTCTGCGAATAGTCGCGGCCGAGCGAGTTCTGGCGGTCCATGTATATGTCCTTGGGCGTGGGGATCTTGGCGTGGCGGTCAGGGTGGGCCTCGACCGAGGCGACGGGGTCGGCAGCGACAGCCGAGGCCGGCACCCGCTCGTCCAGCAGAGCGTGCACGAACGACGAGTTGGCCCCGTTCTCCAGCAGGCGACGAACCAGATAGGGCAGCAGGTCCTCGTGGCCCCCGACAGGAGCATAGGCGCGCACGGTCATCGGCCCGAAGGTCTGGGCGGCGGCGTCATAGAGGGCCTCGCTCATGCCGTGCAGGCGCTGGAACTCGATCTTGACCCCGCCCCCCCTGGCCATGTCGTGCACGGCCGCGAGCGAGTGAGCGTTGTGGGTCGCGAACTGCGAATACAGATGCGGCGCCGCGTCGATCATGGCGCGGGCGCAGACCAGATAGTTCAGGTCCGTCGCTGCCTTGGTGGTGAACACCGGATAGTCCGTTCGGCCCATGACCTGGGCCCGTTTGATCTCGGTGTCCCAGTAGGCGCCCTTGACCAGCCGCACCATCAGCCGCCGTTTCGACGTCCGCGCCAGCTCGGCGATCCGTGCGATCGCCTCCGGTCCGCGCTTTTGATAGGCCTGCACAGCTAGACCCAGCCCCGACCAGTCGCCCAGTTCCGGCTCGTTCGCCAGCCGGTCCAGCAGCTTCAGCGACAGGGCCAGCCGGTCCGCCTCTTCTGCATCCATGGTGAAGTTGATATCGGCGCGCGCCGCGATCAGGGCCAGCCGCTTGATGCGCGGGTAGAGCTCGTCCCAGACACGGCCTTCATGCGTGGCCTCATAGCGCGGCGACAAGGCCGATAGCTTGACAGAGACGCCGTGTCCGACCTCCGGCCCCTCCCCCCTGGCGGTCTTGCCCACGGCAGTGATCGCGTCGCCGTAGATCTTTTCATACCGCTCGGCGTCGGCGGCGGTGCGGGCGCCCTCGCCCAACATGTCGAAGCTGCACAGCCAGCCCTCGCGGTTCGACCGCTTCAGCGCCGCCTCGATGGTGCGCCCGACCACAAACTGCTCGCCCATGATGCGGACGGCTGCGGCCACGGCCTGACGGATGACCGGCTCGCCCAGACGCCCGGCGACGCGGGTCAGGAAGCCCGGCAGGTCGGTCTTCGCCTGTTCGTCGGCGTCCACCAGCTTGCCGGTCAGCATCAGGCCCCATGTCGAGGCATTGACGAACAGGCTGTCGGACTGGCCGAGGTGCGACGCCCAGTCGGCCGACCCGATCTTCTCGGCGATCAGCCGGTCGCGCGTGTCCTCGTCCGGCGTGCGCAGCAGGGCTTCGGCCAGGCACATCAGGGCCAGACCCTCGCGGGTGCCCAGTGAGAATTCCTGCAGAAAGCTCTCCACCACCCCCTGCTTCTTCTGGCTCTTGCGCGCCTGCTCGACCAGGCGCACGGCCTCGTCCACGGCGGCCCGGCGGGCGGCGGCGTCCAGCGGAGAGGCGGTCAGCAGCGCCCGGACAGTTGAGGGCTCGTCGGCGAACTTGCCGTGGTCCAGCGTGTCCCAGTCCTGGCTCAACGAAGGGACGGGAGAAGCGGTGAGGGGCGGCATGGCGTCAACGAGAATCCTGTCCTGTATGAACTTGCCTATATGTCGGACGCACCCGAATGTGCACCGTATGATCGAGGCCTCGGGCGACGATCCTTCGGAATTTATCTCCTATGGCCGTTGAAAATCTGGACGCCGTCGATCGCCGCATCCTGAGGGTGCTCCAGGTGGACGGGCGCGTATCCAACGCGGAACTGGCCCGGCGGTGCAATCTGTCGCCCGCCGCATGCTTCGAGCGTGTGCGTCGTCTGCGCGAGCGCCAGGTCATCACCGGCTATGCCGCATTGATCGACCCTTCCAAGGTCGGGCGCGGATTGATGATCTTCGTCGAGGTGCTGCTGGACAGGACCACCGGCGACCGATTCGAAGCCTTCGCCGACATGGTCCGCCGTCAGCCCGAGGTTCTGGAATGTCACATGGTGGCGGGCGGTTTCGACTATCTGATCAAGGCAAGGGTCAGCGACATGGACGCCTATCGCGCCTTCCTTGGCGAAGTCCTCACCCGGATGCCCGGCGTGCGTGAGACGCGAACCTATGCCGTTCTCGAAGAGGTGAAGTCGACGACCGCCCTCCCCTTGTAGGACTGTCTCGCCTTCGTCGAGATGACCCGCTAAAGCTGCCTGCTTGATAGAAGGCGGAGCCGTTCGGCCCACATGCGCATCGTTCTGGCCACCGACGCCTGGGAGCCCCAGGTCAACGGCGTCGTCCGCACCCTGACCCGCACCGTCGCGGAATGCCGTGCCATGGGTCACGAGGTGGAGGTCATCGAGCCGAGCCAGTTCCGCACCATCGCGGCGCCGACCTATCCCGAGATTCGCCTGGCCCTCGGCGCCGAGGAAGAGATCCGCGAACGCCTGCGCGCGATCGAACCCGACGCTGTGCACATCGCCACCGAGGGGCCGATCGGCATCGCCACCCGGCGCATCTGCGTCGAGTGGAAACTGCCCTTCACCACCAGCTATCATACGAAATTCCCGGAATATATTTCCGCCCGCTTCCCCGTCCCGGTGCAGGTCGGCTACGCCTATATGAAGTGGTTCCACAAGCCGTCGGGCCGGCTGATGGTCGCCACCCCGACGCTGAAGAAGGAACTCGAGGAGCACGGGTTCAAGAACATCTCGCCCTGGTCGCGGGGTGTCGACACGGACCAGTTCCGGCCGGATCTGGAGCGCATCTTCGACGACCTGGGCGGCAAGGACTGGCCGCGCCCCTTCTGGCTGAACGTCGGACGCGTCGCCGTCGAGAAGAACATCGAATCCTTCCTCGAAACCGACCTGCCTGGCACCAAGATCGTGGTCGGCGACGGCCCCGCCCGCGCCGACCTGGAGCACCGCTATCCCGAGGCGAAATTCCTTGGCGCCCGGTTTGGCGAGGAATTGGCCCGCTGTTTCCGCGACGCGGATGTCTTCGTCTTCCCCAGCTGGACCGACACCTTCGGCCTGGTGATCCTGGAGGCCATGGCCACCGGCACCCCTGTCGCGGCCTATCCGGCCCACGGCCCCATCGACCTGGTTCCCGGCTCCAACGCCGGCGCCATCGACGCGGACCTGCGCACGGCCTGCCTCGAGGCGCTGAAGTGCGACCGCGCCGCAACCCGCGCCTATGCCGAGAAGTTCAGCTGGCGCGCCTCGGCCGAGCAGTTCGTGCAGAACCTGGAGCCCTACCCGGAGCCAGAACGCGGACGCTTCTGGCGCCGCCTTCGTCGCATCGCCCGGGTCAGGCGCAGGGCGGCGGCCTGACTATTCCGGCCGCGCCATGGGTGTCAGGGCTGTGGCGATGGCGCGTTGCTGAACCAGTTCCGCCTCCGGCAGAGGCACCAGACCCCGGTCCTGCAGATAGCCGCCCCGGCCCACCGCCGCCTCGGATGTGAACTCGATCAGGAACTCCTGCAGGCCGGGCGTCACGCCGACGTGCGCCTTCTTCACATAGATGTAGAGGCTGCGCGCCAGCGGATAGGTCCCGTTGGAAATCGTCTCGGGGCTGGGAGCAATACCGTCGATGGTCTCGGCCTTCACCGTGTCCATGTTCTGCTCGAGGAAGGAGTAGCCGAAAATGCCCAGTGAGCCCGGCGTGCGGGTCAGGGTCTGCAGAATGGCGTTGTCGTTCTCGCCCGAGTCGACCCAGGCGCCGTCCTCGCGTACCGTGTGGGACAGGGCCTCGAACCGGTTCTCGTCCTGATCCTCGACCGCGGCGACCGCCGGGATCAGCCGGGCGCCCGGGGTCATGCCCAGTTCCAGGAAGGCGTCGCGGGTGCCCGACGTGGGTGGCGGGCCATAGACTTGGATGCGCTGGTTCGGCAGCGATGGATTGACGTCCGACCAGCTCCGGGCCGGATTGGGCACAAAGGTCCCGTTCGGACCGGGCGCTTCCTTGGCCAGGCCTTCGTAGAGATCGTCCAGCGAAAAGTTGAAGCTGCCGCCGTCACGGGCCGTGGCAACGACGATGCCGTCATAGCCGATCTTCAGCTCGACGATCTCGGTGACGCCGTTCCCGGCGCATTTGTCGAACTCGGACTGTTTCATCGGCCGCGAGGCGTTGGCGATGTCGGGTGTCGAGGGTCCGAGACCCTGACAGAAGGCCTGGATGCCGCCGCCGGTGCCCAGGGCCTCGACGCGAGGCGGGGCACCTTCCGGATTGTTGCGCCCGAAATTCTCGGCGACCCGGGTCGCGAACGGGAAGACGGTCGAGGACCCGGCCGCCCATATGCCGTTGCGCTGGCCACCGCCCTCGCCGCAGGCGGCGACGGTCAGGGCTATAACGGCGGTTCCAGCGACGAAAAGCCGGCGAGGGAGGATGGACGACATCAGGCGGTCTCTCGGGCGAAGCGAAGTTGCGACGCTTAAAGCAGACGTTTGCGCATGGCCTGTGACAGCATGTCGATCAGGGTCACGGCGATGACCACGACCACGACGATGGCGGACACGTCGCGGAAGTCGAAGGCGTTCATCCTGTCGAACAGCACCTGGCCGATGCCACCCGCGCCGATCAGACCCAGAACGGTGGCCGACCGGCTGTTGGACTCGAACCGGTAGAGTGCGAACGAGGTCCACAGCGGCGCGACCTGGGGGATGACGCCCCAGACGATCTCATGGAGCTTGGTGGCGCCGGTGGCGCGCACACCTTCGACGGGCCCCTTGTCGATCGACTCCACGGCTTCCGAGAACAGCTTGGCCAGCACACCTGCCGTGTTCAGGGCGATGGCCAGAACGCCGGGCAACGGGCCGAGGCCCACTGCCACGACGAATAGCAGACCAATGACCAGATCGGGAATGGAGCGCAGCAGGTTCATCAGCCAGCGAACCGGCGTGACCACCCAGACCGGAGACACATTGCGCGCCGCCGCCAGTCCCATCGGGACGGCCGCGAACACGGCGATGAACGTCCCCCAGAGGGCGATCTGGATCGTCTCCCACATCTTCTCGACGAAGATGCGCCAGTCGGTGAAGTCGGGACGCAACAGCTCCCTGGCGAAGGTCTGGGTGCTTTCGGCGTTGCTGAACAGCTTGCCAATATTGCCCAGATCGACGTCGCCGACGCTATAGACCAGCAGCGTCAGGACGCCTCCCCAGATCAGGACGTCGAGCGCCCAGGCCCCCAGCGACTTCCGGGGCGCCTTCGGGATCGGGCCGGCGGCATGCGCGGCGTCGGTCAAGGCTGAACCTCACGCAGGACGCGCAGGCGCTGCAGCTCGGCCTCGGCGGCGGTGACGGCGGCGGTGTCGCCCTTCTCGCGCGCCTCGGTCAGCTGCTGGTCGGCGATCATCTCGCGGATCGGGTTCAGATAGTTGTCGTCCGCGGCGCGGAACTGGGAATACTCCAGCCCGGCCAGCACGCGGCGCTGACGGTCGGCCTCGACGCCTTCGCCCTGGCCGTAGGTCAGAAAGAAGCTGCGGATCTTTTCCTTGATGGCGGGATCGAGATCGCCGCGCACCAGGATGCCCGATTCCGGGATCGGCGGGGACTGCCAGATCTCGGTGATCTGGGCCGCAATGGCCGGGTTCTGGCGGTTCAGGAAGACGGTGTTGACGGTGTTCGAGGTCGCCACATCGACGACCCCCGTGGCCACAGCGAAGGCGTTAGCCTGATGGTTGGCCGAGCGCACGGTCTTGAAACACTGGGCCGGGACGATGCCGCGCGGATTGAACAGGAAGGCCATGGGGGCCAGCGTGCCCGAGGTGGACTGGGCGTCGCCTATGCCGAAGTCGAACCGCTTGCCGCAGGCCAGAACCTGATCCAGCGTGATCCCCGAGCCGGTCTTGACGACCAGGGTCGAGCGATAGCTGTCCAGCCCTTCCTTGTTGACGGTGCGGGCGATCACCTCGGCGTCGGCGCGGTCGATGGCCTCGACCGCCGGCTTGGCCGAGAACCAGGCGACCTGGGTCTGGTTGCCGCGCATGGCCTCGACCAGGACGGTGTAGTTCGAGCCGAAGAACGGCTCCACAGGCACGCCGATGGCGGTCGACATGTCCTCCAGCAGCGGCTGCCACAGCGGTCCGGCCGAGGCCTGGCCTTCCGCCGACAGGATGGAGAAGGTGATCTTGGTCGGCGCGCCGGCCTTGGTCTCGTCACCGCCGCCGCAGGCCGAGAGACCGAGCAGGGCGATCGCGACGCCGACCAGAGCGGCCCGGCGGGTGAATGAGGCGAAGATCATGCCTTGGTTTCCCAGAACGCGTCCTCGAACTCGGGACCGTAGATATCGATCAATTGCTTGGTGTCGAGGCTGGTCGACGGGCCGTCATAGACGACCTTGCCGGCCTTCAGCGCGATCACCCGGTCGCAATAGCGGATGGCGTAGTCGACCTGGTGCAGGGTGACGATCACCCCCAGGCCGTCGCGCTTGTTCAGTTCGACCAGCAACTCCATCACCTTGCGGGCGGAGACCGGGTCCAGCGAGGCGACCGGCTCGTCGGCCAGGATCCCCTTCGCGCCCTGGACCAGGGCCCGGGCGATGGCGCCGCGCTGCTGCTGGCCGCCCGACAATGTGTTGGCGCGCTGGGCGGCGTAGTCGGCGACACCCACCCGGTGCAGGGCCGCCATGGCCCGCGCCTTGTCGGCGCTGGGCCAGGCCCCCAGTAGACCCTGCCAGCCGGGAAGTCGGCCCAGCGCTCCCAGCATGACGTTGGAGAACAGACTCAACCGTCCGACCAGATTGAACTGCTGGAAGATCATGCCCAGCTTCTGGCGCGCGGCGCGGACGGCGCCGGTGGTGCGGCCGTTCTTCTGGACGCAGACGCCGAAGACGTCGATCTGGCCCTTGCCGCCGTCGATCGTCTGCAGGCCGGTGATGGAACGCAACAGGGTGGACTTTCCCGATCCGGACGGACCGATCAGGGCGACCATTTCTCCAGCGGCGACGGACACGGAGACGCCGTCGAGGGCCTTCCGGGTTCCGAAGGTCTTTGACACGTCGCGGGCCATGACGAGCCCGCTCGGAGTGGGGCCGGCCACGAGGGGGCCGTTCGCGGAGCTGGCGGCGGATGAACTCATGAACTCGCTGTGGGCGGCTGACGAAACAGGCGCCGAATGACGCGAGAAAGGCGGTCCGGCAAGTCTTAATGCCACGCGGCGAGAGGCGGCGTCCAGCGTGACCGCGCGTCGCCAGGGCTCAGCCGGTCTTTGCAGCCAGTTCGACCTGTCGCACATCGGCTGGAAGAGACAGCGCCAGGCGGGATCTCTCCAGCGCCTCCCGGGACTGACGCCGCGCCGCAGTCGCCAGAGGTCCCTTGTCGCGGGCCAACTTGTGCAGCAGCTTTTGCAATCGCACAGCGACGGCGACGTCACCTGCGCCATAGCGTGCGGGCGGCCCGAACACGTCGGCGACCAGATCGTCATCGTCGATCTGCGGCACCCACAGCCGCGAATAGCGAACCGCCAGCGCCTCGCTGGGGGTCATCGCCGCCCATTCGTCCAGAGCCCGGACTGCAGCACCCATGACCTGGATGGCCGTGCCCGCATCGTTGACGCCGGGCGAGAGTGCCCTGCCGGCGATCTCGCCCAGCACGATCAGGCCGAAGCGCGGGTCCTGATCGAAAGATCTCTGGCCGCCGATGGCGAAGGCGGATCGAAAAGCGTCGCAGCCTTCTTCGTCGCACCGGTCGCGGCTGATCGCCGCCACCGGGTCGCCGCACCGGACAAAGGCGCCGGGCGCCGCCAGTATTTCGACTAGGCAGTCCTGCGCCTCGGCCACAGCCTGTAGCCGCGCCGGATCGACATTCTGTATATAGCCGGTCTCCTCGGCCAAGATGGTGAACCGGGCCTCGATATGGCCCCGCCGGCCGCCCAGGTACGGGGACTTCCTCCTCTCCCTGAGCGCCGTGCGCGCCTGTCTCCTCCGCCAGATCGATCATATGTCCGACCCGGGCCAGGCTCGACAGGCGATTAATCCAGGCCAGCAGCCGATAGGCCACCAGACCGACGACCCCCAGGCTGAACATGAACACGATCGCCCGCCCCTCCTGCCCATAGTAGTCTGCATTGACCGCCGTCACCGCGATGATGGCGTACAGGAAGGCCCCGACAAAGGTCGCCAGCGCCTTCCGGACTTCTGCGGCGCTGGTCACCAGAGCCGCCACGCGCGGCGTGGCGGCCTGGGACACGGCCGTATAGGCGGTCACCATGACCCCGGCTGAGAATGTCGCGACCCCCAGCAGGCTGGACGCGAGGATGGTCAGGATCGAACTGACGGATTCGCCGCCCAGCCGTTTGGCGACCTCTTCCGGAACCCAGGGCGCGGCGAGCACGGCTAGCAACGCGGCTGCAGCGCCGGCGGCCCCGTAGAACGTCGCCAGTACCCACAATTCGCGACGAATATTCCGCCACCAGAACAACCAGCGATTCATGCGTGTAGTCCAACCCTGACCTTCGACCTTGGCCATAACGACGGTGACCGCCGGGAGTTCATGATCAGCGTCCAAAGGAAGCGATCCGGGTCCGGATCGTCGCCGTCTCCTGTCAGCCCGCGTCACGAAAAAACCGCTTTACATGACAGGTCCGTGACCCTACATGCGCTGCTTCCGGCGGACCCCGTGGTCTAACGTTGCGCTGCTAACGCCGGTCTGGGTTTAACAATTACAGGGGTTTACGTGAATTGCGCACGTATCCATTTCCCCTGGACCTGGTCCGCGAGCGGTCCCCTGAACGTCCAGTCGCACTCGTGCGGCCGCGTTCGGTTTCCGTAGCGGCGCGCTGGTTCCAGGATAATCTAAAGGCTGACGTCTTCTATGCTGTGAAGGCCAATCCTTCACGCTGGGTCATAGAGGCCCTGAAGGACGCCGGTATTCGCGGCTATGATGCGGCTTCGATCGCCGAGATCGAACTCGTGCGCTCCGTCGATCCTGACGCGCGCATCGCCTTCATGCACCCGGTGAAGAGCCGGTCTGCGATCACCCGTGCCTATTTCGATCACGGTGTCCGCACCTTCTCGCTCGACTGTGAGGACGAGTTGCAGAAGATCCTCGACGCCACCGGCGGCGCGTCGGATCTGAACCTGCTCGTGCGCATGGCGGTTTCCGCCGACGGTGCAGCCTACTCCCTCTCGGGCAAGTTCGGCGTCTCCGCCGATCAGGCCCCGGCCCTGCTGCTGTCCGTTCGTCGGGCGGTCAAGGAGGGGCTGATGGGCGTCTGCTTCCACGTCGGATCGCAGTGCATGCGCCCGACCGCCTATCAGGCCGCCATGGCCCAGGTCGGTCGCGCCATCTCGCGCGCAGGTGTGATCGTTGACATCGTCGACATCGGCGGCGGCTTCCCCTCGGTCTATCCGGGCATGGTTCCGCCGGACATGAGCGAATACGCCGACGCCATCCACCGTGGCTTCAACGACATGCCCGTGTCGGAAACGACCGAGCTGTGGTGCGAGCCCGGCCGGGCCCTGGTCGCCGAATCCTCGTCGGTCCTGGCGCGCGTGGACCTGCGCAAGGGTGACGCCCTCTATCTGAACGACGGGTCCTATGGCGCGCTGTTCGACGCGACCCACTCGCGCTGGCCCTTCCCGACCAAGCTGGTCCGGGACGGCGAAAGCTCGGACGATCTCAAGCCGTTTCAGTTCTACGGACCGACCTGCGATTCGATCGACCATATGCCGGGTCCGTTCTGGCTGCCGGCCGACATCCGGGAAGGCGACTTCATCGAGATCGGCATGCTCGGCGCCTATGGCGTGGCCATGTCGACGGGCTTCAACGGCTATGGCGAGCATGAGGTGGCCGTGGTCGAGGACGCTCCGATGGCCTCGCTCTATGGCCTCGCGCCCCGCTCCATCCCCACCGTGCGCACCACGGCGGAAGAGCAGGCCCGCAAGGTCGTGCGGTTGTCACGTCCGAAAGGTAAGGCCGGGCAACGCAAGAAGAGCAGGCGCTAGCCATGAAGTTCGTCCCCGGTCTGACCACGTTTCGCGCAGATCGGGCTTGGGGCGCACTGGATGTAGGGCAGGTGGATGGCGCGACCGTCCGCCTGCACTGGACCGACCAGCCCTACAAATGGCACGTCAACGACGGACCCGAGACCTTCATCGTCCTGACCGGCGCAGTCGATATGCATTGGCGCAATGACGGTGTGGAAGCGGTCGAGCGACTGAACGCCGGGGATGCTTGCGTTGCGGAAATAGGCGATGAACACGTCGCCCATCCGGTCGGCGAGGCCCGCATTCTGGTCGTCGAGCGCGCGGGCAGCGTCTGACGGCCGCATCCTAACGGCGGCAGCGCCGTTTCAACGCCTATCTGCGTTCCGGTCGCTCCGTCCCGGCCCGCGGTACTTTCACGACGGGCGCTCAAAACCAGGGACACCCTTGCAATGAACGCACCCGTTCAAAAGAACACCAAGGCCGAGTTGCTACAGAACGTCGTCGAACACATCGACATCACGTCCTTCGACGCCCGCCCGATCGTCGACGCCATGCGCAAGATGAGCTTCTCGTCGCGCGACACCGCCCGCGCTGCCGACATCTTCTCGATGGCCATCGAGGATGCGGACTGCTCGCCGTGGCTGATCCTGGCCGGCTCGACCTCGGCCGGGGGCTGCATGCACGTGTACCGCGACATGGTGAAGTTCGGCATGATCGATGCGATCGTCGCCACCGGCGCCTCGATCGTCGACATGGATTTCTTCGAGGCCCTGGGCTTCAAACACTACCAGGCCGCCGGCGAGGTGGACGACAACGTCCTGCGCGACAACTACATCGACCGGATCTACGACACCTATATCGACGAGGAAGAGCTCCAGAACTGCGATCACACGATCCTGGAGATCTGCAACGCCCTGGAGCCGCGCGCCTATTCGAGCCGCGAGTTCATCTGGGAAATGGGCAAATGGCTGTCGGAAGGCAATGCGAAGAAGCCCGGCTCGTTGATCCAGACCGCCTATGAAGAAGGCGTGCCGATCTTCTGCCCGGCCTTCGTCGATAGCTCGGCCGGTTTTGGTCTGGTCAAGCACCAGAAGGAACAGATCGCGGCGGGCAAGCCCTATCTGATGATCGATGCGGTCGCGGACTTCCGTGAACTGACCGACATCAAGATCGCGGCGGGCGTCACCGGCCTGTTCATGGTGGGTGGCGGCGTGCCCAAGAACTTCGCCCAGGACACGGTCGTCTGCGCCGAAATCCTCGGCATCGAGGCCGAGATGCACCGCTATGCGGTCCAGATCACGGTCGCCGACGTCCGCGACGGCGCCTGCTCGTCCTCGACGCTGAAAGAAGCTGCGTCGTGGGGCAAGGTCCAGACTACGCACGAACAGATGGTCTTCGCCGAAGCCACCACCGTGGTGCCATTGATCGCTTCGGACGCCTGGCACCGCGGCGCCTGGAAGAACCGCGACAAGCGCCGCTGGGCCAAGCTGTTCGGGAAGTAGGAATCCTCCCCCATCGGGGGAGGGCGACCGCGAAGCGGTGGAGGGGGCCGGCCGCGCGCGCCCTCGTTTGCATCAAGCCCTCTCCGTCACGGCGCTAAGCAGCGCCGCGCCAACTCCCCCAGAGGGGGAGGATCTACTGCCCGCTGACTTCGCGGACCGCCCTCATCAGACTCTCGACCACCCGAGCCGTCTCGAGGTCGGACCACTCGCCCGGCTTCATGATCACGGCCTGGCGCAGCGTGTGCAGCGCCTCCTTGACCACGTCCGGCGTCTGTTCGCCCGAGACCAGCCGCGCCGCGAGCGCCATGCGCTGCATGACGCCGTCGACGGCGGCGCGGTTCTCGTTCAGCCAGGCTTGGCCGGCCCCTGTCAGGGTGAAGATGCGCTTGCCGGCAGAGTCCTCCACCCCCGCGATCAGGCCTTCGTCGGCCAGCATCGACAGGGTCGGATAGACCACGCCCGGCGACGGCGCATAGGCCCCGCCGAACATCGCCTCGATCGCCTTGATCAGGTCGTAGCCGTGGCGCGGCTCCTTCTCGATCAGGGCCAGGGCGACGATCCTTAGGTCGCCCGGCCCGAACATGCGGCGGCCCGGGCCGCCGCGTCCGCCGAACATTCCGGGCCCGCCGGAACGACCCCGTCCATGGCCCCGGCCTTCACGCCCGCGCCCTTCGCCCTCCGGTCCGCAGCGATGCTCGCGCCAGTCGTGTTTCAGTCTGTGATGTCCAAACATGGAGTGTCCTTTCTCGCTGGGCATATCGCTAAGATTTATCTTGGATTACGAAAAGCAAGTTGACGATATATCTTTTGTCTCACTCTTCGGAACTGACGGTCGCACTGCGCCTTCCTCCAATACTGAATGCAGGAGCCTTAAATGACCGACGGCAACCCCGAGACACCCGAAGCGATCGAGGCCGAAGACATGGGCGAACGTCCTGACCTGGGCCGGACGCCGGACGCCCTCGCCGACGCCCTCGCCGACGCCCTGACCGGCAGCGGCGTGGGCTCCGATACACGCGCGGGCTCGCTGCAAGGCGGGGCGGCCACGGGCTCGGATGACGACCCCGATCAAACCGCCGTAGACCGCGTCATGGCCGATCAGGGCCGCGCGAGCGCCGACCCCCAGTCGCCTTCTGAGTTCGACCCGAACGGCATCGCAAACACCGGCGTCGGCCCCGACGAATCGGACGCCGATCCCGCCGAGGGCCGGCGCCCTGCGGATGCAGAGGCAGCGACGGGCTGAACGCCTTGCTGCCGCCCTACCGATGGGCCACGGTGCGGAAAGAACAGGTCTCAGGGACGACACGGGATGAAGCGTATTCTGGCGGTTCTCGCACTGACGTGCGCGGCTCTATTGCCCGCGGGCTGCGGCCCGAACGCCGAGACCCCTGCGGCCGCTGAAGGTCCCGCGCCGGCCGGACCGGCGGAAACAGCGCCAATGGCCGACGTCGCCGCCGTGACCGCTGAGCCCGCCGCGCCGGCCGCAGGCCCACTCGCCACCCCTGAAGCGCCCGCCTTCGCCGCTCTCTATCCCGGCGCGACGATGGACGCCCCGGCGATCACCGCGTCCGGCGCGTCGGGTCCGGGTGGCATCGCGACCTATACGACCGACGCCGATCCCGACGCCGTCATCGCCTTCCACCGCGCACGCGCTGAAGCTTCCGGCCTCTCCTCAGCCATGGCCATGAACCAGGGCGAGGCTCGCGCCTATGGGGCCGCGAGCCCGGGAACCGGAGCCAGCCTCCAGGTCGTCGCCTCCGCCACCGAAGACGGGCCAACCTCGGTGCAACTCAGCTGGAGCGCCGGCAGGTGAACCGCGCCGCCCTGATTGTCGCAGCCGCGTGTGTGCTCACCACTCCAGCCTACGCTTCAGCGCCCGCGCAGCAGGCCGCGACGGCCGCAGCGCCTGCCAGCTACCTGGATCACGCGGATATCCAGGCGCTGGCAGACACTGTGCCGCCCGCGCCCGTCGAGGGTTCCGCCTCCGCGTTGGCCGACATCGCCGCATCCGACCGTTTGCGAGCGCTGGAAGACACCGACCGCTGGATGCTGGCAACCCGCCACGCCGAGGTCCGGCCCGCTCTGGCCCTGGCCCATTTCGACTGCGCCCTCGGTTTCCGCGTCACAGCCGAGGACTCGCCCCGGCTGGTGTCGATCCTCGAGCGCGTTCTGCACGATACCAACGAGGCCGCCGAACTGGCCAAGGCCCGCGCCTTCCGTCCCCGCCCTGTCGCCGCCGACCGGGAGCGTCCGGCCTGTCAGGTCGTCTCCGCCGCCGGACGCGCCAGCCCCTCCTACCCCTCGGGCAGCGCCTCAGTCGGCGCCGCATATGGCGAGGTCTTCGCCGCCGTCGCCCCCGACCATGCCGCCGAGGCCGGGCGCATCGGGCATGAGATCGCGGTCAGCCGCATGGTCTGCGGCATGCACTATCCGTCCGACGTCGCCGAGGGCGAGACGCTGGGCAGGGCCGCGTTCCGGCAGATCGCCGCCACGCCCGCCTTCGAAGCCGACGCTATCGTCGCCCGCCAGGAGATCGCCCGCGCCCGCGTCGCCGGTCTGACCAGCCCCGCCTGCGCCGCCGAGCGCGCCGCCCTAGCCACGCCCCTGCACTAGGGCGACCGATGGCAGCCCTGGTCCTGCTCGCCCTTCTGGTGCCTGAACCGGTCATCGCCCGTTCCTGCTCGCCGTCTGAAGTCGCGGCCCTCACCGCCTTGCCGGCAGAAGACGCGCCCGCCGTCCGCCTGACCTGTTTTGCCAGCCTGCCGCCGGGTGCCTCGATCCGCCGCCACATCGTGTTCGAGGGCGCAGAGGCCTCGGGCGCGGGGCTCGACTGCAATGGCGGCTCCGTCGGCACGGCAGGCCAGGCCAGCACGACCCGCGATCCCACTGTCGCCGTCTGGTCCCGGCGTGACGGCGCTGGCTGGAGCGTCCCGCGCGACGTCCGTATCACCCGCTGCACAATCCACGGCAACCTGCGCATCTGGGGTCTCGGCCGCGACGACATCGCGTCCTTGCGTGCCTCATCACGTACGCCCGGTCACACGACGGCGGCCCAGACTGCGGCCCCGACGGGCCTGACACTCGAGAACATCACCTTCGCCGCCACCGGCTCGATTCCCCTCTACATCGGCCCGGGAGTGACGAACGTCCAAATGACTGGCGGGAGCTTCCGCGGCCAGTCCGTCTCCACGGCCATCTATCTGGATGCGGAGAGCGCCGGCGCAGTGATCCGCGATGTGGTTTTCGACATTCGCACCGGCCGCGAACAGATCGCCGTCGACGGCTCGGCCCGTAATCGCATCGAGGAAAACCGCTTCCAGCTCAACGGGCGCGCAGGCGTCTTGCTTTACCGGAACTGCGGCGAGGACGGCGTGATCCGTCACCAGACCCCGTCGGAGAACGTTATCACCGGCAATCGCTTCGAAGGCGTCGCCTGGCTAATGCCTCGCCCGATTGTGGTCGGCTCACGCGAGGGTCGCCGAAGATACTGCGCTGACGACGCAGGCTATCCGTTCGGCTCCAGCGTCGACGATCGCGACCATGCGACCGGCAATGTCGTCAACCGCAACACCTTGGGATTCCGCTGGCTGCCGTCATCGGTTCAGGCCGGGCGCGGCGCCGTCAGGGCGCCGTAGAGGTCGGTCCGCCGGTCGCGGAAGAAGCCCCATGCCGCCCGGTGCCGATCGAGGAAGTCCAGGTCGAAGGTATGGACCAGCGCGCCTTCGTCGTCCGCGCCGAAGCTCTCGACCAGGTCGCCCCGGTGATCCGAGATGAAGGAGTGGCCGTAGAAGCTCTGGCCCGCCTGGGTCACCGTTTCATGGCCGATCCGGTTCGCGCCCACGACCGGCACGACGTTCGACACCGCATGGCCCTGCATGGCCCGGCGCCAAGGCTCGGCCGTATGCAGTTCGGCGTCATGCGGCTCCGACCCGATCGCGGTCGGATACATCAGCACCTCGGCGCCCATCAGCATCATCGCCCGCGCCGTCTCGGGGTACCACTGGTCCCAGCAGATACCGACGCCGACCCGGCCAAACCGCGTGTCCCAGACCTTGAAGCCCGTATCCCCCGGGCGGAAATAGTATTTCTCCTGATAGCCTGGGCCGTCGGGAATGTGGCTCTTGCGATAGACGCCCAGCGGCGAGCCGTCGGCGTCCAGCATGACCATCGAGTTGAAATAATGCGGCCCCTCGCGCTCGAAGATCGAGACGGGGATGGCGACGCCGAACTGCTTCGCCACGTCGGCCATCGCGATCACCGCCGGATGCTCGCGCCACGGCCAGGCCGTGCCGAACCACTTCTCCTCCTGCGCGACGCAGAAATACGGGCCCTGGAACAGCTCGGACGGCAGGATCACCTGCGCGCCCTTCGACGCCGCCTCGCGCACGAGATCGGCGGTCTTGTTGATGTTCGCCTCCATGTCCTCGCCATAGGAGGTCTGGAGAGCGGCGACCGAGATCACTCTGGATTCTGGAACGGCCATCAGGCGGGCTCCTGCTGGGAGATGCAGTGGAAGGATCCGCCGCCCGTCAGGACGTTGATCGACGGCGACAGGATGATCTCACGGTCCGGGAAGACGGAGGCCAGAGCCTCGCCCGCCATCCGGCCGGCCGCCTCATTCCCATAGGTCGGCACAACGACCGCGCCATTGGCGATGAGGAAATTCATGTGGCTGGCCGGGATCGGCTCTCCGTTCTCGTTCTCCAGCCGCCCCGGCGACGGGATACGCAAGACCCTGAACCCGGCTTCGGACAGATCGCGGGCGCAGGCGTCGTAAACCTCCGCGTTCGGATCATCGGTCCCGAAAGCGATCGGACAGGCCACGATGCCCGGCGCGACGAAGCGGGCCAGGTTGTCGACATGGCCGTCGGTGTGGTCGTTCATCAGACCGTCGCCCAGCCAGATGACACGGGTGGCGCCCAGCGCCTCGCCCAGCAAGGCCTCGGCCTTCGCCTCGGTCCAGCCGATGTTGCGGTTCGGGTTCAACAGGCACTGGCGCGTGGTCAGGATCGTCCCTGCCCCGTCGTGGTCCAAGGCTCCGCCCTCCATGATCGCGTCAATGCGCGTCAACGGCGTGCCCGAGGCCGCGCCGATCTGGTCCGGGACCGTGTCGTCGAACTCCATCTCGTACTTTCCGCCCCAGCCGTTGAAGCGAAAGGCGGCCGCCGTCTTCGAGCTTTCAGCGAAGATCGGGCCCGTGTCTCTCAGCCAGATATCACCGAACCGGCCGGGCACGACCTTGACGCCCGCAACGGCGTTGAACCGCGCTCGGGCGCCGGCCAGGGCCTCGTCGCTGCCGATCATCAGCCTGACCTGCTCGCGGCCCGGTCCCGCAAGGGCCAGGACCAGGGCCTCGACCTCAGCCTGAGCCTGGTCGAGATTGTCGACCCATAATTCTTCATGGCTGGGCCAGCCGACCCACATTGCCCGGTGAGGCGACCATTCGGCGGGGATCGGCGAGACGGCCATGGGCGGAGGACTTCTTTCGAAAAGCGGCGGGGGACCGCGCCAGATAGCGACCCCCTCCCCCCACTTCAATGCCGGGGGCAGCCGGCGGGTTCAGGACAAAGAAAAAGGGCGGCCCCGCGAAGGGCCGCCCTGATCCATTTCAGTCCGGGGTTAGAGCCTAGAAGCTCGTGCCCAGGGTCAGCATCATTGTGCGCGGCGCACCGAGCGAGAAGGTGCGAACCGTGCCGGCGCGGTTAATTACACCCGCGCCCGGATCGATGTCGACGGCCAGGGCGTTGTTGCCCGAGGAGATCGACGCCGGATACTCTTCGTCGAACAGGTTCGTGACGTTGAACTGTACGAAGGCGTTACGGATGCCGAATGTGTCGGTCAGGTCGTAGCGGCTGTCGAAGTCGACGGTGACGTAGGAAGGCGTCTTTTCATCGTTGACGTCGGTGGTGAAGCGTTCACCGACATACTTGCCTTGCAGGCCCAGCGACCAGGCCTCGGTCACGTCCCAGTTGGCGCGCAGGCTGTAGGTCCACTCCGGCGTTTCAACCAGCGACTTGCCGGTGGTCGGCAGGAAGGTGCCCGCGCCCAGGGGCACGTCGTCCTGGATTTCCGAGGTGTTGTACGAGGCCGAACCGCCGACCGAGAAGGTGTCGGTCAGGGCGTACTCGAACTGGGCGTCGACGCCCGACTGTTCCACCGAACCCAGGTTCCGGTCGATCGACAGGTTGAAGGTCGGCGAGGCCGGATCGTTGTCGAACGACGTCACGATGCGGTTCTCGAACGACACGTACCAGGCTGCGATCGAGGCGATCAGGGTCGAGGAGGTGTAGCGGTAGCCCAGGTCGTAGGACTTGGAGGTTTCTGGCTGAACGGACGAGAAATCGAGCGCGCCCGAGGCGTTGCGAACCGGCTGGTACAGGTTGTCGGTACGCGGCAGCGAGATGCCTTCGGCATAGCTGGCGTAGACCGAGTTGTTGTCCAGGAAACGATAGCTCGCGCCCAGGCTCGGCAGGATGGCGTCATACTTCAGGGTCTGGGCGTAGGGACGGATATACTGGCCCGTGCCGGTCGAGGCGAAGTTCACGTTACCGTTGGCAAGGGTCGCCGAAGGCGTTTCGGTCGTGCAGCGCACGGTCGAGGTGCCGCTCAGCGAGAAGCAGAACTGGTTCAGGTCGCGGGTGAAGAAGGGTGCGCGAACGCCCAGGGTGACCGACAGGGCGTCGTCGAAGAACTGGCCCCGGTATTCGGCCGAGATCTGGTTCAGCAGGGCGATCGAGAAGCGATCGCGACCGCGCAGATAGGAGCCATCGCGGCCGTTGATGCGCAGGCTTTCGTTGCCCCAGGTGTTTTCACCGCCGAACACTTCAGGCACCGAACCATCGGCATTGTAGCGGATGGCTTCGTTGGTCTGACGGTGACGACCGTAGTCGTTGGTGTACGAGATACGGACGCGGTGATCGTCGTTGATGTCCCAGAGCAGTGAGGACAGAACGCCGTAGCGGCGCGTGTTGGTGTTGTTCGGGGTATAGAGGCCGACGTTGTCACAGCTGTCGCCGTCGCCGTTCAGGTCTACGCCGGTGTTCAGGATCGCAGCGGCGGCGCACTGGGCGGCCGTGGTGAGCGCCGCGTTGTTGGTCGTGTTCTGGTCCAGACGATCGTCGCGCTCGCTGGTCAGGGTGTAACCGCCGCCGTTGGCGATGACGTACTGGAACGAGGGGTCGATTGTCAGGCGAATGCTGTCAGTCAGGCCGTAGCTGAACTGGCCGCGGATGTTGCCCGTGTTCGAGGGGTTGATCCGGGTGCGGTGGTCGTTGGTGCAGCTGGTGTTGTTCAGCGTACCGCCGAAATAGGTGATCGCAGTCGACTGGTTCGACTCGTTCTGCACCGTGCCGGCGCCGGGCGTCGGGCGGAAGCAGGCGATGTCATTCTCAGGCTTCAGGCCGAGGTTGAACTGCGAGAGGTTGATGAATGTGTTGTAGGAGTTGTTGCGGTTCTCGTTCCAGTGGAAGGCCAGGCTGGCGAAGTCGCCGTCACCCAGGTCCTGGAAGACGCGGCCATTGTACTGCTTCTTCTCCAGGTCGCCGGGCCCCTTCCACTTGTCGTAGTTGGTGTACGAACCGGTGATGAAGGCGGTCGTGCCCCAGGGACCGAAAGCGCCCGTATCAAAACGGCCGAAGACACGGCCGTAGTTGAAGGAACCGATCGAGGTGCGGATCTGCGCGCCCATTTCTTCCAGCGGACGCGCGGTCGTGTAGGAGATGGTGCCGCCGCTGGCCGAGGCGGTCGGGCTGTCGACGTCGGCCGAACCCTGGTTGACCGAGGCGCGATCGATGATTTCCGAATCGACCTGCTGGTTGGAGAACACCGCGTAGTTGCCGGTGTCGTTCAGGGGGATACCGTCGAATGTCAGCGAGACGCGGTTGCCGTCGAAGCCGCGCAGACGGATGTTGCCGCCCGAGTTGCCATAGGGGTCGTTGTTGGTGAAGTTCAAACCGGGGACGTTGTTCAGCAGAGCGATGACCGACTGACCGGACTGCTGGCGGCTGATGTACTCTTGCGTGATGGTCGAGCGGGTCTTGTCGACCGTCTGGGCGACGACGGCGCCCGAGATGGTGCGTGGGCCGCGGGCGCCGGTGACGACGACGGTATCGACTACGGTGCCTTCGGCGGCGTCCGTGCCCGACGACTGGGCCGAGGCGGCGCCGGCGAGCAGCATACCGCTGACCAGGGCGGTGGTCGCCCAGAGCGCACGAGTGCGAGAGTTCATTTTGTATCCCCAGATGGTGCGGGTCAGCGCCCGGCGCGCGTCAAAATGCGGCCAGAGAGAGCCGCGAACGTCTAAATCTCGCCCCCTCTACGATCGGTCTCGGAACCATCGACGACAGTCGTGTGACACTGGCGTGACAGTGCCCGTGGGTGACCGCGGCGCCACACCCCCGAATCCTGGAAGACTCAGCCGCCCCAGACTGCCCGCAGCCGCGCCTCACGGCCGCAGAAGCGACTGTATCCTCCATACCTCACGGGATTCAGGCGCGCGAAATCCTGGTGATAACTCTCCGCCGGCCAGAAACGGGCTGAGTTTCGGACCGGCGTCACGAAGCGTCGTTCTCCGATGACCGCCGCGGCCGCCGCCCGCGAGGCGTCGGCCATGGGCCGCTGGGCCGCTGTCGCGAACACGGCTGTGACATAGGACGGCCCTTGATCGCAGAACTGGCCGTCAGGGTCCGTAGGGTCGATGGTGCGCCAGAATCGATCGACCAGCTGGCGATAGGTGATACGGGCAGGGTCATAGGTGACCTGCACCGCCTCAACGTGGCCGGTGCCGCCCCGAACGACCGCATCATAGCTCGGGTTGGCGACCGTGCCGCCTGCGAACCCCGACACCGCCGAGACGACGCCCGGCATATGCTCGAAATTGGTCTCCGTCGACCAGAAGCAGCCGCCGGCGAACAGGGCTGTCTCGCGCCGCCCGCTATCCGGAGCGCCCTGGGCCGCCGGGGCGCTGGCGGCGGGCTCGCCCTGGGAACAGGCGGTGATGCCTATCACGACGACCACGGCAAATCGGGACAAGAGCGACGACATGCGGAAACCTCCGGCGCCGCCCCTGGATCGCGGCGGCCAACACCCCAGCTACGTCGGGACGCGCCATCCGGATACAAGTCTCACAGCGAAATCACCTCGCGGCCTCCGACGCGGCCTTCCCTTCACCCTTAGCGGGCCAGGAGGCTCCATGCGCGGTAGTTGCGGTTCGGTACTGCTGGAAGAGTGCGGTTTGCGGTTCGGCATTCGGGCGACGACACGGACCGCAATTTCGTTCTAGCGGGCGGCTGCGAACCGTCTTGCGAGGGCCCGGGCGGTGGGTTTGAGGGCCTTGGGTTCGTGGTAGTTGCCGTTGACCTGGGTGCGGTTGATGACGTGGGCCTTGAACCGTTTGTAGAGGTCGTCCTCGGGCGGCGCGGGATGGGTCCAGAACCCGTCGATGGGCTGCTGGTCGGTCAGGCCGTCGATGTCGAAGAAGGCCTCGCCCAGCACCTTGACCGGGGTCGAGAAGCCCAAGGCCGAGAGGGCCGCAGAGGAATTGTTGACCACCATGCCCGAGGAGGCCCGGCACAGGGCGGCCAGGTTACCGCCGTCGATGAAGTCGACCCGGTCGGCGATGCCGCGCTCGACTGCCAGCACATGGGTCATGCGCTTCAGATCGACCAGACCGGGATCCAGCGGGTGGTTCTTGATCACCAGCCGCGTCTCGGCGTCCGCGTGCCTGGCGAACGATGACAGGACCTCCGCCAGGAAGGCGGTGTTGTCGGCATAGTGGGAGTAGCGCAGCAGCTGGGCATCGCCCTCGCGCTGCAGGCAGGCCAGGAAGAATGGGCCCCGCGCGCGGATCACCTGGGCGTCCGACTCTGTCCTGGACCGGAAGGCGAGCTGCAGATAGCGCCGCACATGGCCCACGAACTGCAGCCAGGGCGACTGGGTGTAGGGATAGACGTAGCGGCGGAACACCAGGCGGCCCAGCGGCTGGGCGGCGTGATACAGGCTGATGTTGATGACGTGGTGTGGCAGGATCTTGCCAACCGGCCGGGTCGGCAGCATTTCGGGGATCGGGGGATCATAGGCCGTGCGCTCTCGCGGCAGGCCGGAGGAGGCGTTGACCCCGTTCTCCTCGACCGTGATCCAGTCGGGACGGAAGTAGCCGTTTTCCAGCACCCAGATACGCAGCGGATGAATCCGGTCCGGTTCCAGGGCGGTGGCGGCCTTGAGCTTGCCGGCCTGGGAGAGGACGCCCTGGTTATAGGGACCGCCCTCGCCGAACACGATCACGTCGGTCAGGCCCTGGTCCTGGACCAATCTGGCCAGCCGGGCGGGCCAGCGGCGCACGTCCCCTGTGTAGGGCTGGGCTCCCGAACGCCGCCAGTAGGCTGCGTCACCGGCGTTGAACAGCATCCGCGCCACAGAGGCGCCCTCGGCAGTCAGCTGCTCCGCCAGCATCCGGCCGAACGGACCGAACGGCGCCGTCACGATCAGAAACCGGCGGCCGGCCAGGGACTGGCCGGGGCGCGAGCGGAGGCCGGAGGCGGCCGGCGTCTGCAGGGCGGTCGGGACGACCGGAACGGTCTCGACGACGCGTACAGATTCGCGCGCCGCCGGACGGCGGGTCGATTCGCCCGGGGCGCGTCTGGGAGTGATGCGAATGTCCACCATGGTCAGGACCGGCTCACGCGAAGTCTTCGGGACGGAATGAACCGCTCAATGCCCCGCCCCTGATCCGGCGTCCCGAGCCAGACCCGCCGCCGCCCAAGGGCGACGCGGCTCCGTCGAAAGACCGGACAAGAGGGTCGGAACTCTGACATGGCCGCCTTTGTCGCTGGCCTCGTCACGCGGATCAACCGACTTGTCCAAAAAAGCGAGTGGGTGTTAGAAATTTCACGAAATCTTCCAGCGACATCGGACGAATTCCACGCCTTTCAAAGCCTTTAGACGGGCTCGAAAGGCCGTGGCGCGGGCCGTGTCGCTTGAAGCGAGACTTTCTGGCAACGCCACCCGGAAACGCGAAACCGCCGGCCTCCCGAGGGGGAGAACCGGCGGTCCATCACAGGATCATCAGCAGGGGGAGCCGTCTTCCGGAAGGTCGCCCTTCCCGTCGCACCGACGCCCCCCGGCGTCTTCCAGTCAGCTTGGTTCGGATCCCGATCCTTGCGGGATCGGGATCCTTGTCCAGGCGTCCTAGAAGTTGATGCCGATGGTGGCGCGACGGTTCAGAGGCTCGCGAACGCCGTCGGCGGTCGGACGGGCCAGGTTGG